>CAILUI010000178.1 GCA_903837355.1 uncultured Victivallales bacterium | reverse complement strand
GGGCTGTAGTAGCGACGGCCCGCTACTACACCGACGTTCGCTGGCCGCACGTTCCGAGGCCCCAAGGACCAAACGGTACCGCGTTTCCGCACGGCCCTGTTTCTGGGCTGGCGCGTTCCGTTCATGGGACCTCCATAGGGGCGTCCAGGCACGACCCCGACGGGGATACAGAAGCCGGGCCGTGTTGCGTAAGGTCAGGTGGCCACGTGGCCTTCGTCACGGAGCAGTCTCTTCAGCTGCTCTCGCAAGACGGGGAGATTGCCCTCGATGATGCCCCAGACGGTTTCACAGGACACCGAGGCGTAACCATGTACCAGTCGGTTCCTGAACGCAATGATCCGAGACGAGTCCGTGATCAGTGAGCCCAGTTCAGGAGCCCTGCGCAGCGCCTGGTTGAGAGCCTCCCCCACGATCTCGAACTGCCGCTCCACTGCGGACCGTAGCATGGGATTGGCCGCGTAGTCACCGAACCCCCTGCCGGCGACAAACTCAGCAATGAGGTCGGCAGCCTGGTCCATGTCGAAGAGATACTTGCGGACCTCAAGCGGCAGCATAGAGCAACACCCGCGTCTGCTCAACCATCTGGATGAAGAAGGGGTTCCTCACGGGCTTCTCCTCCACCAGGTCCACAGGCAGGCCCAGCAGCCCCTCCAGATCCTCCAGAAGGCCGAAGTAGCTATCTGCATGCTCCCGCGGGAGCATCGGCAGGAAATCCACCAGGAGATCGACATCGCTGCTGGCCGGGTCAAAACCGGCGCCGGTGGCAGAGCCAAACAGCGCCAGTCGCCGGACCTGGCGCTTCTGGCAGATGTCGGCGATGTGTTTGAGGTTACTTTCCAGTAGCGTTATCACGGGGGCGCTTCCTTGAGAGCCACGGGCCGAAGCTGCCGCGGTGTGGTCTGTGCGGCCGGCCTACCGACCTTGAGTCACAATACACAGTGGGCGTAGGAAACGCCAGCAGGGGCTGTCTGCCGGGCAGCAGGTGAAACACAAGGGGGGACGACGCAGCAGAGGGACTCGCCAGACGGCCCTACAGGTGTAGTACACATACGACGGCAGCCATTTCCCGCGCTTCCCTACCATCTCGGAAACAACGGAATTCTGAAATCCTGCGTCGCTAGAGGTTGCGGTCCAGTGAGATGATGGCGTTTGCCTGGACCTGGATTCTGCCGAACTGCTGGTGGATTCTGGCCGCAGAACCCCGGGCGGTGCTGCCGTTGAGCGCCCAAAGATGCGCCTTTGGCGCGCAACTGGCAACGCCTCACACCTCTGAAGGTACTACCAGTCCGATGGTTATGCAACGGGACGGACGCAGAAAACGCAGAGTGACAGCGTCTCAGCGTCGTGGCCCGCCGACGCTGACGAAACCCGACGGCCACAGGGGCTAACCGGCGCCTTGCCCCGGCCGTCATCCCCAGCGGGGTGAGCCCAGTGCCGCTGTGAGAGACGTCGAAGGAACCTGAGGAGTCGAGGGCGACCCCACTGCCACAAAGACTGCGAAGTAGCCTCGAGAGCAGAGGTCCGACCCCGTTGACTGCCGCTCGGCTACCCACCGTCGGGCCGTGTACACCAGAGAGCGTAATCCCTGGGATGCGCCAGATCGAGCCCTCCTGAGTGCGCCATTCCCGGCTTTGCTCCCGGCTCCTGGGCGACGTAACCCTGACTCCTCATGGGCTACGGCTCTGCTGAACGTGGGTGGCAGACGTCCATAGCCGTAATATCGTCGGGCGTGCCCCATACACCGTCGGGCCCTAACGACGCGGCGTGCTGTCGGCTGGCGTGCTGTCCCGGCGTGGCACACGGATAGAGGACGAACCGGTTGCCCCACGGGTCAAGCATTGGCCCTCCCCTGTCCCAGCTCTTCGGGCAGTCCAGCGTGTACGTCCGAGCCAGCCTGGCGATGATCCTGTCGGCCTCAGATGGCGGGATCGTCGCCTCCGGGTAGGAAGAGGCGCCGGGAGGCGTCGAGGCGACGGCCGAGAAGTCCGTCTCGCGCTGCGCCGCTAGCGCAGCCTCGATGGACACGACTGTTGCCCTGGCCGTGCAGATCCTGTGGGCGCGCAGCGTTTCCCGCGCAACCCAGCCTGCCGCACCTGAGATTCCCAACAGCAGGGGCAGGCACAAGAGGAGGATTCGCCGGTTTCTCTGCATCGGTGCCATTCTCCGCAACAGCGGGAGCCGGGACTCTGCGTGCAAGCAGTTGCTAACGAGGAGCAAGAGGTGTAAGTGGGCGCACCGTCTGACTCCTGCACATCGCCCGGCATGTGGTCCCAGGACGACGTATCGCTCCCCAGTAGCCTCGCCAGTCAGCGGCTGAATCCTGGGGATCTGTTTCGCTTTCCTGGCGGAGAAGGATGAAGCAGACCGCACTGACAGGCCCGAGCGAACGGACAAGGAGGCATGCTCCCACGCAATGGCGGTAATCGCCTTGGAACGGATCGATGATACCAGGGAACTCATCGTGTTCTATCCTCTCGGCCTCTGCCGGGATGCGCCAAACCCGGGTGAAGACCTCGGATAGATACGGGCAGCAGACAGCTCCTGAGCCGGCAGGTGGCGGAGTTGGGGGGAACAGGCCATCTGTGGGAGGAAGCGGCGGCCACGGCGGGACAGGGGGCCAGTTGGGTGGCCAGTAGGGCAGCCCTGGGTCCCCGGGCCACCCCGGGCCAACTAACCCGAGGACGTCAGTCCGGTCAATGGGATCGCCCGCCGGAAATGCAAACCGGTTCGATCCTCCCCTCTCCCCAATCGGATCCCTCGACACCCACCTGCCCAATCCGGGGCTGTAGTAGCG
>CAILUI010000177.1 GCA_903837355.1 uncultured Victivallales bacterium | reverse complement strand
CCCGACTCGCCGGCCTGGAAGCTGGGCTTCGAGCCGATCCCGTTTGACCAGATCGGCCTGCAGGTGGACGAATACCGGCGGACGCTGCCGGCGGTCGCGCCGGTGCTCAGGCCGTCGGCGCGGGTGTTCGTCGGCGAGTTGCCGGTGACGCTGACGCCCGCGCGCCGCGGCCCCAAGGCCACCCTTCGCTACACGCTCGACGGCTCCGACCCGTCGCCGGGTTCGCCCGAATACTCCGTGCCATTGAGCGTGACCCGCACCACCACAGTCAAGGCGGCGGCATTCACTGCCGACGGCCAGCCGGGGGAGTGCTCCGGGATGGTCACGGCAACGTACACGGCCGGGAGCCTGGGCGATGGCGGCGGCGTGTACCTCAGCGACCTGGAGGGCACCGATATCCTCGCCTATGACGCCCTGAAGCGCGACACCAACTTGGCCGGCGGGACGATCGTGCTCGCCGGGCGCGAATACCGCAAGGGCCTCATGCTCTGCCCCAAGGACACGCTGCCCGACTACAAGGGCGGACTGGGACACGTGACCTACGTGCTGGACGGCGGCCTGAACCAGGGCCGGCGCTTCCGGGCGACCATCGGCATCGAGGACACGATGCTCAGGAACAACGCCGGTAGCGCGACCTTCGCCGTGGAGGTGCTGCGCGGGGGCACGTGGGAGCGCGCTTTCGCGAGTCCGGTGCTGCGGCTCGGACCGCCGCAACAGGTCGATGCTGACATCACCGGCGCCGAGCAGTTGCGCCTGATCACCACCGACGGCGGCGACAACATCCACTGCGACCATGCGGTCTGGGCGGAAGCGCGGATACAGTGAGCGGCAGCTTCGGCTGATCACACCCCGGAGGGCACGCATCATGGTCTGGATGGGTGGAGAACCTGACCTTCGAGGACCACCGGCGCGACGGCGTGCACTGCGCTGGCCCGGCCAGTTTCGGGATCATCCGCGGCATCCGCGGCAGGACGGGCGACGACCCGGTGTCGCTGCTGTCTTGGGACTGGCGCCAGTGTTCGGCGAGTTTCGGCCCCATCCACCACATCCTGGTCGAGGACGTCAGCGGCGCACCGTTGGCAGCGCCGTCGACCGATGCCATCCGCCTTAGACGTCACACGGTGCGCCTGGTCGAGCATCAGCCTGGTTGGGCGGAGTTGTTCCGGATCGAACAGGCACGTCTCCAATCAGCACTCGCGGGGCTTGCCCTGGACAGCCAGCAGGTTGGCAGCGCCACCTTGGCTTCCGCGTTCTGCTGCGCCTGGACCGGGCGGTCCACGAGCGCTATGCTGTCCTAAAGCGGGAGCTGGCCGGCAGGTTCCCCGCCGACCGTCGGTCCTACACCGCGGGCAAGGACACCTTCTTTCAGGAGTCGGAGTCTCTGCCACCAACGACCAGAAGTGACCGCCGACAGGAGGACACGATGAGAGACAAGAGCTGTCGATGGATCCCGGTCATCCTGATGCTCTTCGCCACCGCCATGGCGTCGGCCCAGGAGCGCCCGCGCAAGAAGCTGATCGAGTACGGCTGGGACGTGCCCTACCCGGACTACATCCGCGAGCACATCCAGGACATGGTGAAGCTACCCTTCGACGGGCTCATCTTCCGCCTGCGGGAGCAGAACCACGCCTTCGACCCCCGGCCCTGGGACGAGACCCAGCTCGCGGCGCAGTTCCGTGACCTGGAGGCGATCCAATGGGGTACGTTCACCGACAACTTCCTCGTCCTGTACGCTGCCAACAACTGGGGCATGGACTGGTTCAGCGACCCGCAGTGGGCCGGCATCACGCACAACCTGGCGATCAGCGCCAAGGCGGCGCGGCTGGGCCGCTGCGTCGGCATCTGCTTCGACCCCGAGCCGTACGGGCCCAACCCCTGGCAGTACCAGGGCGGCGCAGGCAAGCCGACCTATGCCCAGGTCGCCGCCAAGGTGCGCCAGCGGGGGGCCCAGTTCATGACCGCGCTGCAGAGCGAGTTGCCCGAGGTGCGGATCCTCAGCTTCTTCCAGCTCAACCTGTTTGCCGCGCTGGCCAACGATCCCGAGCCCGCCAGCCGCGACGCCAAGCTGGCCCAGCAGGGCTGGGGGCTGCTGGTGCCATTCGTCGACGGCATGCTCGAGGTGGCCAACCCCGGGGCGCGCCTGATCGACGGCAACGAGTCTGCCTACTACTACCCAGGCTCGGAGCCCTTCTACCGTGCCTACCACGCCATGAAGCAGACCTGCCTGGCGCTGGTGAACCCCGCGAACCGTGCCAAGTACCCGCTCATTGCCCAGGCGGGCATGGCCATCTACGTGGACGGCGTCCTGGGGATCAACAAGCTCGTGCCGCCCGCCACCGACCTGAGCCCGGCCGACCGCCTGCGCTTCCTGGAGCACAACACGTACTACTCCATGGTGACCGCCGACGAGTACGCCTGGTGCTACAGCGAGAAGATGGACTGGTACAAGGGCCCGGTCCCCGAGGGCGCCGAAGCGGCCATCCGCTCGGCCCGCGACAAGGCCCGGCGCAACGCCGGCCTCGGCTTCGACCTGGCCCCGGTGGTCGCCGCCGCCAAGGCGAAACAGACCGAACGGCTGAACGCCCGGGTAAAGCCCCGCACGGCCACGCTCAAGCCCATGGCGGCCGGCGAGGCGGCCCCCCAGCTCGACGGCGATCTGGCGGACCCGCTCTGGCAGCACGTCGGCACGCTCGACCCCTTCCTCCTCACCGCCTCCTCCGACACCGAGACGCCCGCCGCCGCCACCGCCGCCCGGATCGCCTTCGACGATCAGGCCCTGTACCTGGCGTTCCGCTGCACGGAGCCAAAGACCGGCGACCTGAAGGCGGCCGGGGCGGCCAAGGACGATCCGATCTGGGAAGGTGACGTGGTCGAGGTGTTCGTCAGCCTGGGCGAGGCACCCACTCCGTACCGGCATTTCATCGTCAATCCCAGGAATGTGCAGTGGGACGGGCAGTCGGGCGAGGACGCCGACGATGTCTCCTGGAACGCCACCTGGCAAAGCGCTACGAAGGTCGCCGACGACACCTGGACGGTCGAAGTGCGCATCCCCTGGGAGGCCTTGGGCGGCAGGCCGAAGGCTGGCAGTGTCCGCCGCGCCAATCTCTGCCGTCAACGCACGCCGCAGCCCGAACTGAGCACGTGGTCGGTGACGGTGCGCGGTTTCTGCGAGCCCGAGCGCTTCGGCACGTGCACCTTTGCTGAGTAAGCAGAGGGCGTCCGAGACGTTCTCACCGTTGACACCACAGTTGCGTCCGCAGAAACCTGCAGCCGCAAGGTAGTCGAGTACCTTGAGGATGGGGAGCCAATGTTCACGGGTCAGCGCCGAGGTGTTGCCAAAGCTGCTGGGGTACCTCGTTCAGGTGTACCTGGACGGGCACGCGTGGATCGGGGCGTTGTCGCAGAGGCGGCGGGAACGCCGCGAGTTTGTGCCGCCGACGACCGGCGTTGCGCCGGCGGTAGCCGGCTATCGACGGGTCGCGACGGCCTGCAGTGAGGTCGCCATCGTCTGGGGCGACGGTGCGGATCGGCCGCGGGTGAAGCGCATCGTCCTGCCCCGGCCACAGCTCACGGTCAACAGCGCCACGGAGTCAAAGACCGCCAGCTTCGGCTTCCCGAAGGCGTTCAGTGCCGCCGAGAACGTCATGGGCAGTCGTCCCGCCACGCAAGTCGGGCAGCGGGTGGAACTGTCGTATGAGCCCCTCGAAGTGAAGATCGTGCGGCTTACGCACTGAGGCACTACCGCCGACAGGTCAGGTGGTCAGTGCCGGCCCAAGTGCGGCACATCAGGGAGACTCGAACCATGGACCCGCTCACCCGAATCCGCACAGTCACCGCGCTGGTTCTCGCCACGGTATTCTGCGCCGCTCATAGCAAAGGAGCCGATGCCGCCGCCGGCATCACGCTGGCGGAGAAGGGGCAGGCTACGGCGACCATCGTCCTGGCGGACGACGCGACGCCGCCGGAGCGCAACGCGGCCAACGAGCTCGCGACCTATCTGAAGAAGGTCACCGGCGCGGAGTTCGCAGTTGTCGCGCCGTCTGCCGCGGCGGGCCGACCGGTCCTCGCGGTCGGCCCGGGCGCGGCCAAGGCAGTAGCCCCGGACCTGGACCTCAGCAAGACCGGCGACAAGGGGCTGGGCGACGACGGGATCGTGCTCAAGGCCGTGCCGCCGCACCTGATCCTGACCGGCGCCGAAGGCGCGAAGCGGGGCACGCTCTACGCCGTCTACGAGTTCCTGGAGCGCGAGGTCGGCGTGCGCTGGTGGACCAAGACCGTGGAGTTCGTCCCTACCAATCGGGACCTGGCGATCCCCCCACTCGACCGGACCTATGTCCCGAAGCTCGTCTTTCGTGATCCGTACTATATGGGTTTCTATAGCGAGAAGTGCGAAATCTTCCGCGCCCGCAGTCGCACCACCCAGGGCGCCCCTGCCGCATACGGCGGTGGCAACGAGCGTCCCGGCGTCCACACCTTCTTCGCCCATATCCCGCCCGGCCGCTTCGCCGAGCACCCCGAATGGTTCGGCGAGTACGACGGCAAACGCCGCACCGACAACGCCCAGCTCTGCCTGACCAACGAGGCCATGCGCGCCGAAGTGACCGCGAACATCCTCAAGCAGATGCGCGCCACTCCCAAGATCCCTGTCATCGATGTCTCGCAGAACGACAACTCCCCGATGTGCCAGTGCGCCAAGTGCAAGGAGGTCGAGGTCCGCGAGGGCACCACCGCCGGCCCCCTGATCGAGTTCATCAACAAGATCGCGGCCGAGGTCGCTCCAGAGTTCCCTGATCTCATCATCCAGACCCTGGCCTACCAGTCGACCCAGACCGCGCCCAGGACCCTGCGTGTCCGCGACAATGTCATGGTCATCCTCTGTTCCTTCGACTGCTCGCGCTCGAAGCCGCTGGAGGACACCTCCGACCGCTTCAACAAGCTCTTCGTCGACGATCTGCTGGCATGGGGCCGCATCGCCACGAATCTCTATATATGGGACTATGTCACCAACTTCTGCGCCTACCTGTATCCGCATCCGAACATCCATGTCCTGGCCCCCAATATCCGCTTCCTCGCCAGCCACGGAGTCATCGGCCTTTTCAACCAAGGCGATGTCATGACCCCGTGCGGCGACTTCCAGGACCTGCGCGCCTGGCTGCAGGCCCAGCTCATGTGGAACCCGCAGCAGGACGAGAAGGCGCTGATCAGCGACTTCCTGGCCGGCTACTACGGGCCGGCAGCGCCGGTGCTGCAGCAGGTCCTGGACGTCTACCGCGACACCATTGTGAAAAGCGGCAAGTTCCTCTCGCTCTATGAAAATGACACCTCGGGCTGGCTGAGCCTGGAGGGTCTCAACCAGTTGACCGAACTGTACGAGAAGGCCATGTCCCTGGCCCAGGACGACCCGGCCGCGACCCAACGGGTCCGTATGACGCGCATGGGTGTCGATCTGGTCTGGCTGAAGCGCTACCACGCCCTGAAGCGGCTTGCCACGCGCACCGGCCTGCCCTTCATGGGCCCCACCGATCCGCAGGTGGCCTGCCGGGAGTTCCTCGCCGCCGCCACCGAGTTCAAGCTGGAGTGGTACGCCGAAGGCCAGGGCCGCTTCTCCGAAATCGCCGCCCAACTGCAGAAGACGTTCGAACCGAAGACCCCCGCCACGCCGCCCGAGCGCTGCGCCGGTCTCCCCGATTCCGACTGGCAGGACCTCCAGGATGGCGAGTTCATCCTCTACAACTCGCCCGCCTCGGTCGCATCAGTCAGTGATGCCGCCGCCTCCGACGGCTCGGCGGCGCGCATGCCCGGCAACCACAAGGGCTGGTCGATTCAGAAGGCCATCTCCCTGGAGGCGGTGAACGATGGCGACTGGCGCTGCTTCGTGGTCGCCAAGTACGAGTTGAAGACCGGCGGGCCGGCCACCGGCGACGCCCTGGAACTGGGCTTCTGGAAGACCGGCTGGGCCCTGGGCAAGCATCCGTTTATCATGGTACCGATCGACCCAGCCGCGTCTGGGATCTACAAAGCCTACGACCTCGGCATCGCCCCCAAGAGCGACATGGTGTTCTACGCCGCCCCCGCCGGCAATCCTGCAGCGGTCGACAGCGTCTCGATCGACCGCGTCTTCTTCGTCAGGGAGAAGGGGGCCAAGTGAACCCTCCGCATCCCGTCGCCTGAGCCCACAGCCCCAGGCGGATACTGGCAATATTGGCCGGATTGGCAACCTTCGGCAATGCGTCAAAACGCAACAGGACATGTGCGTCCGCGGCGTAGCCGAGCTGCAGGCTTCCGCAAACAGCCTTGTTGCCACCTGCTTCCTTTGGTGAGGAGTAGGAAATGGTGGCGCTGGCAACCACGTCCGCGCTGTTTGGCGTGACGATCAGATCTTCGTCAACCCCTTCACTGGCTGGCGCTGAGACGGCAGAGGTCAAGGGCCCGGCGCAGATCATGAGCCAGAGCATAACGGGCGGAACGGCGATGGCGATCAAACGCCTTGCGGTACGTGGTGTTGAACCAGAACAACACGGCAATGGCAACGTCTGGGGATGCGCCTGACCGTCGCGGGGCAAAGCAGAGATCGCTGCCGTGCCTTGGGCGTTCTAACCGTTCCTCCAAGACCGCTGGACAACTGCTCGCAACATCATTGTGTGACCTGCAGGCAAGCCCGTGGTCTGGCAGTTCTGGACTATACTGCCAGAAATGACTGATTGGGTAAAGGGGTCAGCGCAACCCAGATCCGCCACCTCTCTGGGCGGCGGCTGTTTTTGGGATCGCGCTACGAGCGGTTGTCCGGCATGTTGCCGGTGCGCCAGCACGATTTCACCCAGGGAGTGGATGCATGGTCGCTTGGCCGGGCATTTCAGTCACTCCCTTCGCCCCGTCCTTGGAGGATGTCCCACCGGCAGTTGAAGCTCGTCCGGTGGCCCTGTTCCTGAGTGCTACCGCTGCGCCGACGCCGAGGGGCACTCACGGTCCAAGCATTCAGCCTGTTTCCGCAACCGCTGTAGCCCTTCGGCCAGCGGCCGGCCGCGCCTCCGTGTCGCGGGCAGGGATCTGACGCTACTCGGAGAAGATGTCGTCCGCTTCCGCTGAGCCCGCGGTCACTGTCAAGGGAAGTACCACACTATGCGTTCGACCAAGTGGAGCCTGGCACTGATGACCGCGATCGCGCTTGCGTCCAGCGTCTCGGCCGCAACCTACCTTCTGGATGCGAATACGGGTGACGACGGGCGCACGGGCCTGTCGCCGACGCAGGCCTGGCGTTCCCTAGGCCGGGTGAACCGGCAGGCGTTGCAGCCGGGGGACGCGGTGCGCCTCAAGTCCGGGTGCGTCTGGCAAGGGCAACTGCGGCCCCAGGGCTCCGGCACCCAGGGCGCTCCGATCCGTCTCGACCAGTACGGAGAGGGAGCCTTGCCGGTGATTGACGCGGCGGGGGCGTTGGGGGCGGTGCTCCAGTTGATCGATCAGGACGGGTGGGAGATCCGGCAGCCGGACAATAGGGCAACTGCACCTTCGGCCCCTGGGAGGGCGCCCGGCCGCAGGACCCGAAGGGCCTGGTGACCGACCCGCTGTTTGTGGCCCCGGGTACTGGCGGCGAGGGCCTCGACACATGGCAGGGCCATCAGCTTCGGCCCGAGTCGCCCTGCCTGGGTGCCGGGGTATTGGTACCGGGCAATGGTGGCCGGGACTTCGGCGGCAAACCTCTCCCACCCGGCCAACCCAATCTCGGAGCGTGGCAGGCCTCGGCGGCTTGCGCCGGCGCATGTTGAGATGAAAGTGAGCACAGAGGGGGATACGGTCACCGCGCTCCGCGTGGCGTGGGTGAGCCTGGTGGCGCGGACACGGTGTCCGGGGGAACTGCCCACGGCCACGCATGATCCCCCGGTGTCCTAGGCGACAAGGAGTTGGCAGATGCGACGACTGACGGTGGTGGGACTGGCTGTGTTCTGCGGTCTTTCCGTGTTGGCGGCGGAGTTCCATGTCGCCCCGACCGGAGGAGATGACAGCGCGGGGACGCAGACGCGTCCCTTCGCGACCGTGCAGCGGGCGCTGGAAGAGGCGCGGAAGGCCAATGGCCCCCACCGCATTGCGGTGTATCCGGGTACCTACTACCTCACTCAGACCCTTGTCCTCGGCCCGCGGGACTCGGGTCTGACCATCAGCGGCGACAAGGCCAAGCCGGTTGTCCTCAGCGGTGGGCGTCTGGTCAGTGGCTTCAAGCCCTGGCGCGGGGCCATCCTGCAGGCGGACCTGTCCGCGTTGGGCCTGCCGGACTTGGACTTCCGCGAGCTCTACTATCGCGGCCAGCGCCAGCCTCTGGCGCGCACGCCGAACCTCGACCCCGCGCACCCGCGCCACGGCGGCTTTCTGTACAACGCACGAATCGTGGAAGCCGGCAGCACGACCAAGCTGGCCTACCGCGAGGGCGAACTCAACCCCGCGCCGTGGACCCACCCCGAACGCGCACTGGTCACTTCCTACGCCAGCGCCAACGCCTGCTATGAGAACTGCGTCTCGCGCGTCACCAAGATCGACACCGAGGCGCGGACACTCGAGCTCGACCACGGCGTCTACGCCTTCGAGGCGGGCGACCGCTACTATGTCTCCAACGTGCCGGAGGCCCTCGACGCCCCCGGCGAGTGGGTTGTGGACCCGGACACCAGTACGCTCTTCTTCTGGCCCCCGGATGGCACGCTGCAGGGAGAGGTTGTCGTGCCTGTGCTCGACTCCATCGTCAGCATCGAGGGGGACACCAAGGGCGGTTCGCGGGTGACGGGTGTAACCCTGACCGGCCTCGCGCTGCGGGACTGCCGCGGGGCCGCGGTGAAGCTGACCGGGGCGCGCGACTGCGCCGTCACCGCCTGCGATTTCCGCAACGTCGACCTCGCGGTTCGCCTCGGCGATGAGACGCACGCCTGCCGCGTGGCCGGCTGCGACATCACCCAGACCGGGCAGGAGCCGATCCTTCTTAGCGGCGATCCTGCCGCACACGAACGGGTCAGCGACCACGTCATCGACAATAACTACATCCATGACTTCGGGTACGGCGACTACAACAACGCGCACGCCGGCGTCGTGCTGTGGTCGGTGTCGCACTGTCAGGTCACGCACAACCATATCCACGACGGGCCGCGCTTCGGGATCAGTTACAACGGCGGCAACGACAACGCCATCGCCTACAACCACCTGCACCACATGAACATCGAGACCTGCGACACCGGACTGATCTACACGGTGACCAGCGTGGACTGGGGCAATCCCGACGAGCCGGCGCGGCGGGCCACGAACCTCGGCAACGAGATCCACCACAACCTGCTCCACGACGCCGGTGGCTACGGCCGCGACAGCGCCAACCGGTTCGAGTACCCGCACTACTCGTGGGGCATCTACCTCGACCTCGCTTCCAGCGGCTGGTCGGTCCACGACAACGTCGTCTACAACACGACCTTGGGCGGCTACCACGTCAACGGCGGCAGCACCAACGACTGCCGGAACAACATCCTGGTCAATGCGCGCGAGACCCAGTGTCGGGTCGGCCCGTGGCCGAAGTACGAGATGAGCGGTAATCGCTTCGAGGGCAACGTGTTGGCAAATCTAGCTCCCGGCGCCGCGCTGTACGACCTCGGGGCCTGGAAGCCCGACTATGTGACCTTCGACCGCAACCTGGTCTACTGCGGTGGCGAGGCCCCGCGCGTCAGAGCGACGGCGGTGCGTGGGCCGGGTCGAGACATCTGGAGCAAGTGGCAGGCGCTGGGGCAGGACCAGGCTTCGCTGGTGGCCGACCCGCTCTTCGTCGCGCCTGGCAAGCAGGACTACACTCTCCAGAAGAGCTCCCCAGCCTTCAAGCTCGGCTTCACGCCCATCGATCTGTCCGGCGTGGGCAACTACGCCTCGCCAGAACGTCGCACCTGGCCGCGACCCGAAGTGGAAGTGTTCCGCGAACCGGCTGATTACTCGCCCCGCCGCGAGGCCGCGCCCCAACCCCCGCGGCGCGACTATGAGGACTATGCCGTTGGCGACGGGGAGCGCGGGGCGGCTGTCGGGGAGGAGGGTGGGAGCATACGGGTCACCGCGGAGACCGCCGCGTCCGGCAGCAAGCACAGCCTCAAGTTCACCGACGCCGCTGGCCTCAAGTACCGCTGGGTGCCCTACGCCGCGTATGTCTGGGAGGTGGACGAGGGCGTCCTGCACGGCGGCTTCGACCTGCGCTGGGAAACCGGCGCGGAGTTCGTCTACGAGTGGCGCGACGACCCCGCAGTCTACAGCCTGGGACCGAACCTGAGCATCGACGCGCAGGGCTTCCTCGCCGCCACCGGCAAGCGCCTGCTGCAGATGCCGGCCGGCCAGTGGGTACGCTTCGATGTCACCTGCGGTATCGGAGCCCGCGCCACGGGCACGTATGACCTGACGATCCGGCTGCCGGGAGCAGCGCCACAGGTCTTCAACGACCTGGAGTGCAACCCGAAATTCCTGTCCCTCCAGCAGTTCGTAATCATGTCCAACACGAATGGCCCATCGGTGTTCTACGTGGACAACCTGGAGATCAACGCCGCCGCCACGAAGTAGCGTCAAGACCAGATGGCGGCTCTGCACCGGAAGCGCTGACAGAGCCTCAGCAAGCGGTGCTTTGGCGCCAGTGCGGCGCGCGGTGCGTGGAAATCCCAGCCATCGATGCCGGTCTCCCCGGCGGCAAACCCAGGATGGTGCGCGCGGTTCATGGTCGCTCTGTTCGGACTTCCGCAGCGATGCGGTTAGGATCTCCCTCCTCCGGCCGGATGATCACGGTTTGATCGCCGAATTGGTAACGGATGATGTCCTCGGTCGGGATCACGTGAGCGACGGCTTGGCGTACGGCCGGGCTCAGGAAGTCATCGGTCAGCACCCACCGCCCGCGCCCGTCGGCACACGTACCGGCGGCCCCAGCCCTACGGCGAACGACGT
>CAILUI010000176.1 GCA_903837355.1 uncultured Victivallales bacterium | reverse complement strand
TGCTGCGTTGTCAGTGCGGCACTGAACAGCCAACGGCAAACCCTCGGCAGCGGTGACGCCAACGGGGATCGGTCATGCTATTATGCCATAGAAACGGCCTGCACTTAAGGCCGGCGGCGTACTGCAGCGCGACACGCGCAGACGTTCACAGATCGATGGTCAATGGCGGGAATCCGGGGACCGTGCCTTGCTCGCCTACACGCGCGCGAGATGGATGTGGAACTCGCCAGGGTCAGCTTCAGGCATCGCGGGCAACCACTTCCCCTACGGGGAAGGGTTGGCGGCACCAGCCAACTTCGTCGATTCTGGTATTTTCGTAGGCGGTAACGGCGCAAAGCATGGCCGTCTGCGGCAGGCATGCGGGCAGGGGGCAGACGACGGGAAACGGGAGATGTTGGGCGACCGGAACTGGCAACGTACCACGCCTGCTGAAGTGCGCGGCGCGGATGCCGTATCGCGCCGGGGAACATCTCGCCAATCCGGCATCCATAGCGCATCGTGCCAGTAACGGACACGAAGGCGGTTGCTGACCGCATCCGGCCAGTACATTGCCGACGGTGGGTGTCCGGTGCATCTGGAAGGCCAGTCGATGCTGCCGCGGCGGGAACGTTATCGCACGTAACGCCGGCCCCGCGTGCGGTTCTCGGCGGCTGACATGGTCTCTCCAAGCCCCGCTGTTCTGTGCGCGCGCTGACTATGAGTCTCCGGCCGACCTCTCCCATGTCGGCATATCTACCCACTGCCCAAGAGCGGTCTTCCAGACCGTTGCCTTCACACCCCGCGAACTCCCATCGTCCAGAGAGCATGTCGGTATTGCTGTTGACATCGCTGGCGGGTGCGAGTACCTTAGCGGTGATGACAAAATGTTATCAGAGTTGTGCCTAAATTGTCCAATGATGGCCCATGTTGGCAATGAAGATAGGCGCCACTAGGGTGGGGCGGAATAGCTATAACAAATTCTTAACAAGCAAGTAATGACTCTGGCTATGTGTCTTGCGGAGACGAATCCCTCCCTCTCCGCCAATCTTGGCTGTCTCAGGCTCCATTTCGGAGCTGTTCTGTTCCCCCAGCCTGAAGCCCTTCAGCTCCTTCGTGGTGCACGTTACCGGTACCCGCTTCCGCTGGCCGCGGCTCTTGACAATGCGGTTGGCGGGGACGAGGCTATGTTGCCTAACGTGCTCCTCTACGAGACTCGGCAGGCGCAACTGCCTCTAGGGCTGGTCACAGGACAAAGGGTTTGTCACCATGCAGAACTTCAGTTTCAGAAATCCCACTGAGATTCTCTTCGGTAGAGGCATGATTGCGGCGATCGCCAGTCGGGTGCCGACGGCGGTGCCGGTGTTGCTGCTCTACGGCGGCGGTTCGATTCAGCGCAACGGCGTTTATGCGCAGGTCAAGGCCGCATTGGCCGCCCACCCGGCCGTGGTGGAATTTGGCGGGATCGAGCCGAATCCGTTGCACGAGACCTGCATGAAGGCGGTGGCCTTGGCGCGCGAGAAACGGGTTGGGTTTGTACTGGCGGTCGGCGGCGGGTCGGTTCTGGATGCTGCCAAGTACATCGCCGCGGCCGTCTGCTATGAGGGTGGCGATGCCTGGGAGATCCTGACCAGCGGCGGTGCCGTGGTCAAGCGTGCCCTGCCGTTGGGGACGGTGCTGACCCTGTCAGCCACCGGCTCGGAGTCCAACGGCAACTCCGTGATCTCGCGGCAGGCGACGCAGGAGAAGCTCTTCTTCGGTTCGCCGTTGTCGTTCCCCGTGTTCTCCGTGCTGGACCCCGAGACCACCTACTCGTTGCCGCAGAAGCAGGTGCGTAACGGCGTCGTGGACGCCTTCGTCCATGTGATGGAGCAGTATATGACCTACCCCGCCGCGGCGCCGTTGCAGGACCGTCTGGCGGAAGGTGTGGTGCAGACCTTGCTCGAGGTCGGGCCGCTGACTCTGGCGGCCCCGCGGGACTACGACGCCCGCGCTAGCTTCATGTGGGCAGCCACGCTGGCGCTGAACACGCTGATCGGCAGCGGCGTACCGCAGGACTGGACCTCGCACATGATCGGGCACGAACTGACGGCCTTCTACGGACTCGACCACGCCGAGTCGCTGGCGGTGGTGCTGCCGGGAGTCTGGACGCACCAGATTCAGCGCAAAGAGGCGAAGTTGGTCCAGCTTGGTCAGCGGCTCTGGGGCGCCAGCACGGCCACGGCGACGATCGCTCGGACCGAGGCGTTCTTCCGGGCCTTGGGCATGCCGACACGGCTGGCGGAATACGATATCAAGGCCGCCGAGGCTGCGGCCAAGGTCCAGAAGCGTTTCAGCGATCGCGGCATGTTGCTGGGCGAGCATGGCGATCTGACGCCGGCTCAGGCCGCCGAGATCCTGATGCTGCGGGCCTGAGGTCGGGGCGCCGAGGAGCGAGCTTACGGCAGGGCGTATTCCGTCGCGAGCAGAGGAGGCGGCCGGAGCATGAGCGATCCGAGATACGATACCTACATGGGTCATGGTCCGAAACAGCTTCCGCACTGGGAGCACTGGTCGTGTCCCGATGCGGAGACTTACCTGACCGGCATCAACTCCTACGATCACCCAAAGCTGTGCCGCCAGCGCCTGGTCGAACTCTACCCCGAATTGGGGCTGCCGGTGCCGGCCACCGACACGCCGTTGCCGCGCATTGAGGCCCAGGAGGACAAGGGCTGGGGGCGCTGGGGCGGCGAGTACCGTACCAACTGGCAGCAGCACGACGCCAGCCACCGCTTCAAGAGCCTCGACGACATGCGGCGCTTCAGTCCGCTGGCCCAGGGCGACTTCAGCGGCTGGAATGTGGTGGTTGACGGCGACTACAGCAGTGAGGAGGCCATCTACCAGCGTCACCGCCAGCACTACCCGGCCGAGTGGGGCGACCAGGCTCCTGCCGGTTCGACGGCCTCGGTCGGTTTCTACAACAGCATGTTCATGTGGCCGATGCTGGTGTTCGGCTACGAGAACTTCCTGACCCTCTGTCTGGAGCCTGAGTTCGAGCGCATCATGGACGAGTTCGCGGAGATCAACCGGCGCGTGTTCCGCGCCTTCGCCCGGCTGCCGATCAACTTCGTCATCAGCCACGACGACATCGTTCTGACCTCGGGGCCGGTGTGCAGCCCGGCCTGGATGCGCAGGTACATCTTCCCGCGCTACGAGGAGTTCTGGGGCATCGTCCGGGCCGCCGGCAAGGAAGTGATCTTCATGGTCGACGGCTGTGTCGACGCCTTCGCCGACGATGTCATGGCCTGCGGGGCGCGCGGCATCATCAGCGAGCCCTACACCGACTACAAGCGAATCGCCCGGCGGCACAAAGACTGCTTCATCGCCGGGGAAGGGGACAACCGGGTCTTGATGCGCAACGACCCAGCCGAGATCCGCGCCATGGTTGAGTCCATGGCCGAGACCGGACGCATGTCGGGCGGCTACATGATGTGCATCGGCAACCACCTCCCCTTCAACGTGCCCGGCGAAGGGATCAAGCGTTACCTCGACCTGTCCCGCGAACTGGCGCAGCGCTGAGACGCAGCGGCGTCACCCCAAGCCGTGGAGGCGCAACGCGGTGTCAAGCCACCGTGCGTGACCCCAACCCCAGCACTCTCAGCGGCCACCCGCACCCTTTCCCACGATCCAGATGTAGTCGAACCGGCAGGTGCCGGTGAGGGGGGACCCGGTCGCCAGGTCGAGTCGCAGTTGCTTGAGGCGGCCGCGCCAGCCGGGTACTGCCGCCAGGTTGATGGCGACGTCGCGCGCGGCCGGGTCATTGGCAACGACAGCAACGTTCTGGCTCTTGGCGTCGTCCCAGGCGGGATCGGCGACGGTGGTGAAACGCAGACGCATCTGGCGGGCCGGGGTGTGGTTCTGGAAGCGGATCCGGAGGGTCGTGTTCTCGGTCAGATCGGTGCCAAGGTTGTCTGGGGAGAGCAGGTGGGCATCGCTGCTGCCGTCGATGGCGAGGATGTAGGTGCCGCCCGCGACGTACTTCACGGGCTCCGCCCGGCTGGCCCACTTCTGGTCCAGCCACTCCTGCTGGCGCGTGCCGGGATTCACCTCGGTCCAGCCTTCCTTATCCAGGGGCGTGTTGAACTCCCAGGCGGCCGCCACCGCCATCCCCACCGGCAGCACGTGCACGACCACCATGTCGCTCAGCCAGAGCTCGCCATCGTCGCCCACCAGGCGCAGGAGGTAATCGCCGGGAGCCGCGATCTCGGCCGTGGTTTCCGGCGTGTGCTCATCCTGGAACACGACCGGCCCGGGCCCCTCGAGCACCTCCCAGCGCGCGGCCAGCGGGCTCTTGTCCGGCCTGCCGTCGTCGCTGACGCTGCCCGCCAGACGCACGGTCCGGCCGGAGATGCGCAGGTCCGGCCCTGCCTTGACCACGGGCGGCTCGTTATGGGGCATGGCTTGGCGCAGTTCGTCAGCGCTGGCGTAGCGGGTGTTGTTCTGCAACGTCCAGGAGGTGGTCTGCGGGGCCTCATTCACCCAGAATTCCACGCCGGGGTTGGTGACATAGCCATTGTCGTGAACGGAGCCCGTGCTGCAACAGACCTCGGGATTGGGCTGGGCGCCCCAGATGTAGATCTCGGCCGGGCCCAGCTTGCGGGCGACGTTGTTCTTGATGAACCGCGAGTTCATGATCTCGACATTCCGCGGCTGCGGCGCCTGCAGTCCGAGCACCTCGATGGCGGCACCGGCATTGTTCTCGAAGGTGCAGCCATCGATCAGGCAGCCGTTACCGGTATTCTCGAAGTCGATACCACCCTCATCGTGACTACCGGAGTCGGGCTGGTTGCGGAAGGTACAGTTGCGGATGATCAGGCCCTGGGGGTCGACCAGCATGATGCCCATGGTGCCGGCGAAGGCGTGGTAGCCGGGGGCGTCGAAGATGCTGTTCTGCAGGGTGGAGCGCCGGACGCTGACCATGGCCGGGTGCGGCGAGGTGTTGTAGGCGTAGTTGTCGTGGCAGAACACGCGGTCAACGGTGAGGGCATCGCCCATGACAAAGAACCCCCAGGAACACTGGAACAGCTCGCAATCCCTGAGCACGAGGTCCCTGGCCTGAGCCCCGATGATCGCGATCCCGGCAGAACTCCCCAGCCCGTCGCCGGCGGCGCCATTGCGGTCGCGCCACTCGGGGATGCCGTGCGCATTCGGCCGGTAGAGACCCTCGATGTGGTGCGCGATGCAGTCTTCGATCACCAGGCCCGCGTGACCGGAGTTCTGGTACTGGACCACGAGGCCCTTGCCGGCGTAGCACACCACGAGACCGCGGATGAGCAGGAAGTCCGGGTTGCGCACCAGCACGCAGCGGTCGTCGATGTCACCGTCGCGGCGGATCGTGGGTCGCGGACCGCTGCCATAGGCACCGATCTCCGCCCAGTCCTGCGCCGTGCCCTGCGCCGACACGCTGAGTTCCTGGTTGATGACGCTACCGCGCTTGATGAGCAGCCGTTCGCCGGGGCCCAGGGTGGCGCCGTTGACCTTTGTGAAATCCCGCCAGGGCGACTCGGGACTCGTACCGGTGTTGGCGTTATCGCCCGCCACGCTGTCGATGTAGTGGGTGACAGCGACCGCACCGGCGGCCGGCGGCGGCACCTGGAAAGGCGCAGACCGGTCCTGGGCCGGGAAGAAGGCCAGGGGCCGGCGGGTCGAAGGTGGCTTGCAGTCCTCGGCCGTCAGCCGCACTTCGGCCAGGGTGCTCACCTCGCGCTCGGCCTGCACCGTCCATTCGACGCTCCGGACCGCGCCCGCGGCCAGGGCGCCCAGTTCGTGAACACCGGGGCCGAGACAGGTGACGCCAGCAGACAGCTCGAGCGTGGCCACGGTGTTCGCCGCCGCGCGCCCGAGGTTCTGCAGGACGGCCGTGAGTTTCTCCGGACGGCCGGCGCGGAGAATGGCGTGCTCCTGCGTCAGCGCCCGGACCCGCACCACCGGCAACCGCGGATTCTCGATCCGCAGATCGTCAACCAGGCAACCGGACGTGCCGATGAGCAGCGGCGCGATGCCCGGCTGAGCCAACCCCGAACGGCCGATCTGCGTGCTCTCACCGTTGACCTCGAGGCTGAGCACAGAGCCGTCCCAGGCTGCGATGAGCCGGTACCAGACCCCGGCCTGCGCCTTCACCCGCGACTGAACCCGCGGCTCCCAACCGTCGAGATTCACGAAGAACGAGAAGCGCCCGCCCTCCTGCTGCGAGTCCACGCGCAGTTGGTAGTCCCTGTCCTTGATGGCGATGGTCCCGTACTCGGTCGGCAACGCCTCGAAGCGAACCGAGGCATCGATCCGCAACCCTGGCGCCAACTGCAGGTCCGGGCGGTGCGGGATCTCCATGCGTGAGTCGGGGCCGAGGGCCTGGCCGCTCGGCGCGGGCGCGAAGCGCGCGCCGGCCGCACTGCCGTCGTGCCCCTTCCCCGTGTCGTCGCGCAGATCCCCGTCGAAGGCCCAGTGCGCCACCCCCGCCTGCAGAGCGCCGGGATTCTCGACGCGCAGATCATCGATCACCCCGTCCATGAGATGGATACGCAGCGGCGCGGCGCTCGGCGCCGGCACTCCGGAACGCGGCGCCCGGACCTCGGCGTCGTTGACCCGCAGGGAGAGCTCCTTGCCGTCCCAACCGGCAACCAGATGGTACCAGACACCGGGCTGGACCGGCGCCGGCGAGCGCAGGCGCGGTTCCCAGCCGTCCAGGTAGACGAAGAAGGCAAAGTGCCCGCCCTCGCTGGCCGGATCCACGCGCAGCATGTAGTCGCTCTCTTTCTCCAGGAAGTAGAGCCCGTTCGTCGGCAGGGCCCCCAGCTTCACCCAGACGTCGATCCGCAGTCCCGCCGCCAGCCGCAGCTCAGCGCGGTCCGAGACGGCCGCTGGGGCCGCGCCGGTGCTCAGCCCCTGGCCGCGGTGGCCGGCCACGAACTGGGGAGCCGCGGCGTAGGCGTCGTTGCCATGGCCGCTGCCGTCCCGCAGGTCACCGTCAAAACTCCACTGCGCCACGGCCGCTGGCTCGCCCGCACGGAGCGGCGAGAGGCAGGCGGAACCGAGGACGGCAACGACGGCCGTACGCAGGGCCCACAGCAGGAACGGCCGGAGACGGGACGGTGATCGCCGCGCGGCGCAGATGACGGTGTACATGGATGCTCCTCGTACGGTTCAGTCGCGGACGTACTATGGCACCTCCACCGCGGGATTCTGGCACCCCGCCGGGGTGCGGGCCACCGCGCTCCTGATTCCGGGGGTACCGGCACGCGGCGGCGCGCCTCAACCTCCCGGCTACTGTCTGGCACCCCGGCCGGGGTGCGGGCCACCGCGCTCCTGATTCCGGGGGTATCGGCACGCGGCGGCGCGCCTCAACCTCCCGGCTACTGTCTGGCACCCCGCCGGGGTGACGACTATGGTTCCCGCGTTCCCACCGGGATGACCGTAGCCACCCCGGATGGGGTGCCAGACGGTAGCCGGTGGTCGCGCGCAGTCCGACCACCGGAAACAGGGGACCCGCGTATTTGCACCCCGGACGGGGTGCCAGAACCACCCTCGGGGACCGCCATGGGATCGACCTTCTACAGCCTGCACTACCACGTCGTCTTCAGCACCAAGGAACGCCGACCGCTGCTGGGCGCCGCCTGGCGTTCGCGCCTGCACGAGTACCTTGGCGGGACCGTGCGGGGGCTGGGCGGCGTGGCCGAAGCGATCGGTGGCGTGGAAGACCATGTCCATCTTCTCCTCAGCCTGAAGACGACGGACGCGCCCGCGGGCATGGTACGGGAGTTGAAGAAGGCATCCTCAGTGTGGGCTGCGCAGGAGCACGAGCCGCTCTTCGCGTGGCAGGAGGGGTATGCCATCTTCACCGTGAGTTGGACCCATATCGCGGTGGTGCGGCGCTACATCGCGAGCCAGGAGGCCCACCACCAGAAGACGCCGTTCATGGACGAACTGAAACGCGTGTTGGAGAGGAACGGGGTGCAATACGACCCGCGGTACCTGCAGTGAATGGCGGCTGTACCCGGGTGGGTTCTGGCACCCCTCCGGGGTGCATCCAATGCTGATCCTGATTCCAGGGGTATCGTCGCGCCAGCGCGCGCCTCAACCCCCGGCTACCATCTGGCACCCCTCCGGGGTGACGAGGCCGCCTAACCTGTCTCCGGAATGACCGTGGCCACCCCGGAGGGGTGCCAGACAGTAGCCGGCGGTCGCGCGCAGCACGACCACCGGAAACAGGCGATCCGGGCAGTCGCACCCCGGAGGGGTGCCAGACAGTAGCCGGCGGTCGCGCGCAGCACGACCACCGGAAACAGG
>CAILUI010000175.1 GCA_903837355.1 uncultured Victivallales bacterium | reverse complement strand
GGCTCTGAGGTAGTGGCGGGTGCCCCCACCCGCCAGCCGCGTGAGGGCACGCGGCAGTACTCCCAAGCAGAGTTTCATCCTGACATGATCGGGCGGCACTGCGCCCGCTTGGTGCTGAAGGGCCGGCATCCCTTAGCCCAGGCCACCGGCCTGGGTGAAGGTGATGCAACGGTGCGGCCTGAAGGGTCGCGTTAGCCACCGTGCAGCTAGCTCGCCCCTTCAGGGCTATAGGCGATGGGGGCCCTCAACCCAGCCCGTTGGGCTGGGCTAAGGGATCGCCGCACCGTTGGCGCTGATCCCCGCGAAACGTTCATGCTGTTCTGCAAGGGCCTCTGGAAACCGGGAATACCCGCCGTGCGCAGCACGTGGAGCATCACATGACCGATACGAGCGTCATCCTCTCTGCCTTCCTGGACGAGAGCGTCCCGGTCGAGGACCGTAAGGACCTCGAGCAGCAGCTCCTGGTGGGCCAGGCGCTGGGCCTGAAATACTGGACGCCACGCTTCGTCTATGACCCTAGCGCCGGCGCCAATGCCAACATCGTCAGCCTGGCGCCGGAGAAGGTGCAGGCCATCGCCGCACGCAGCCGCGAACTGGGCTTCCGGATCGGCTGCATCGGAACCGCCGTGGGCAAGGTCAAGCTCGTGGACGTCAGCGATGGCAACGCCGCGCCCTACCGCACCCCGGCGCAGCATCTGGAGGTCCTGCGTCAGGCCATCGCCGTGGCCCAGACCTGCGGCGCGAAGTTCCTGCGCGCCTTCTCCTTCTACCCGCCGCGGGGGGCCGACCCGGAAGCCTACTACGGCCAGGCCCTGGACCGCCTGGCGGCGATGACCGCCGAATGCCAAAGGGCCGGCGTCATTTACCTGCTGGAACCCGAGCCGCACCTGATCGGCTACAACAGCGATATGATGCTGCGCCTGGTCCATGACATCGGCAGCGATCACCTGCTCATCAACCCCGATGCCGCCAACATGCACGTGCAGGGCTATGACGGCTATGCCGAGTACCTCAAGGTGGCGCAGGCGGGGAAACTCGGCTTCATGCACATCAAGGACTACACCGCGCCCTGCCCCAAGGCCATCGCCGTGGACGAGGAGGCCCTCCGGCACTTCGGCTCGGTGGACGTCGGGATCGCCGGCCACAACCGCATCTTCGCCGACCTCGTCCAGCGCCTGCCGGCGGTCAACGCGCAGCTCCGGGCGCTGGGTGCCGAGGGGTTGATCCTGGATGTCGAAGGCCACATGAAGGGCGGCGGGCAGTTCGGCGGCTGGAGCGGCCCCGACGGCATCGGGGTCGCGGTACGGGCCTTGATCAACCTGCTGCAGGCCAGCGGGATCACCGCGGTCATCCGGCAGTACGGCGACATCCGCAAGAAGTAGAGTCGCGCCCACGGACACCCTTGCCCCTATGCGAGTCACGCGTCAGATCCACATCGGTCGCACCGCCGTCGGTGGCGGTGCGCCGGTCTCCGTCCAGTCGATGACCAACACCGACACCGGCGACCTGGAGGCGACCTTGGCCCAGGTCTGCGCGCTGGCCGCCGCGGGCTGTGACCTCATCCGGGTCGCCGTGCCCAATCGCCGCTGCCTGCCCGCCTTCACGGCGCTCTGTCAGCAGAGCCCGCTGCCGGTGATTGCCGATATCCACTTCAGCGCCGAGCTGGCCGTGGCCGCCATCGAGGCCGGAGCCGCCGGCGTGCGCATCAACCCGGGCAACCTCGGCGGCCCCGACGAACTCCGGCGCGTCGCGGCGGCGGCGCGCTCGGCCGGCGTGCCGATCCGGGTCGGCGTCAACTCCGGCAGTCTGGAGCAGGACCTCCTCGAGCTGCACGGACACCCGACCGCAGCCGCCCTTGCCGAGAGCGCCCGCCGCCACTGCCGACAGCTCGAGGCCCTGGGCTTTGCGCAGGTCAAGGTCAGCATCAAGGCCTCCGACGTGCGTACGACGGTCGCCGCCAACCGGCTGTTCGCTGCCGATACCGACTACCCGCTGCACCTTGGCGTCACCGAGTCCGGCACGGCCGCGGGCGGCATCGTCAAGTCCGCCATCGGTATCGGCGCGCTGCTGCTCGATGGCATCGGCGATACGATCCGGGTGAGCCTGACCGCACCCCCTGAGGAGGAGATCCGCGCCGCCATCCGCATCCTCGAAGCCACCGGCGTCCGCACCGCCTGGCCGGATCTCGTGTCCTGCCCCACCTGCGGCCGCACCGCCGTCGACCTGATCAGCCTGGTCAACGAGGTCGAGGCCGCCATCGGACGCATCAAGGCGGCGGGCGGCCGCATCGGCCTGCGCCGCATCGCCATCATGGGCTGCGCCGTCAATGGGCCAGGCGAGGCGCGCGAGGCAGATCTCGGCATTGCCGGTGACAGCCACGGCGGCGTGCTCTTCCGCCGCGGTGAGGTCGTACGGCGACTCCAGGAGGCGGAACTCCTCCCCGCCCTCCTGGACGAAATCCGCGCCCACACCGTCTTCGCTTCGCCGACGGCGTCGGCCTAAGAAACACGCCCCGCCCGCGTTGAGCAAGATACGGCCACGAGCCTCGTCGACGTCGCCCCCATCCTGGCGACCGCGGGCCCTGAACACACAGGGAGACAACGCATGCCCGGAAGCGACCGCGCGCAGTGGGTCGAAGGCGCGCTGGAAACCTATGAGCGCCCCCTGCTGCGCTACGCCCTGCGCTTGTGCCGGGGTGACTTGGAGCGCGCCCGCGATGCGGTGCAGGACACCTTCCTCAGGCTCTGTAACCAGCCCCGCGAGCGCGTCGACGACCACCTGGCACAGTGGCTGTACACCGTCTGCCGCAACCGCGTCATCGAACTCCTGCGCAAGGAGGGCCGTATGGAACCGCTCAGCGACGCCGACCTGGCCGTGCGGCCGGCCACCGATCCCGATCCGGCTGCGCACACGCAGCACCACGACCGCCTGCAGGCCGTGGCCCACCTGCTGGCGGAGTTGCCCGAGCGCCAGCAGGAGCTGATCCGCCTGAAGTTCCAGGAGGACCTCAGCTACAAACAGATCAGCAGCATCACCGCGTTGTCGGTCTCCAATGTCGGCTTCCTGCTGCACACCGGCATCCAAACCCTGCGGCGCCGCCTGCGCAAACTGGAAGCTTAGAGACGGGGAATCCCCATGACAATAGACAAGAACGACCCTAGACTGACCGCCTATGCGCTAGGCGAGCTGGATGCCGCCGAGAGCGCCGCGTTCGCGGCGGCACTGGCAAACGAACCCGCAGCGCAGGCCGAGGTCAACGACATCCGGCGCGCCGCCGACGACCTGCGCCTGGCGTTGGCCGACGAGAGCACGCCGGCCCTCACCGAACAGCAACGGGAAACCATCCGCGGCAGTGCCGCCCGCGGCCCGACCGACGGTTACCTCGGGCGCCTGCGGTTGCTCTACTGGACCCTCGCCGCGGCCGCTGCCTGCGTCGCGATCTCGACCTTCATCAGCCCACGAACCGGCCGCGGAGCGCGGCCCCTGTCACTGGCCCAGCACCTGTCACCCGCGAGTCAGACCGCCCCCGCCAGCGCGGCCGAACCTGAGAGCAGAACCACCGACGAAGCCAAGGCGAAGCGAGTCTTGGCGGCGGCCGAACGCGGCGGCGCACCCGCGGCAATGGAAGCGCCCCTGGCCATGGCACCCGCCCCTGCCGCCGCCGCACCCGCTCCCGAACCCGCCCTGTTCGCCCTGGCAGCAGCACCCGAGAGCGAGAGCGCCAACGCCGACAGACTCCCCGAGCCCCTCATCCAGCCGGCGCCAGGTGCCGCCCCGGCCGCCGCGGGGCTGCAAGCGGTCGCCCGCGGCGACGCCGATGCCCCAGCCAGCCGGGTGGGCCTGCTCGCCCTCGGCGTGGCTGTTGCCGACACCGCCGACGCCGGGGTCGCCGGCGCACCCAGCCCCGACGCGGCCTTGCGGGAGGACACCGCGGTACCCGACCAAGGCCTTCCCGACCCCCTGGCCGACGCCGTCGCCGCCAACGCCGGCCTGCGGGTTGCCCCCGCCAAACTGGAGATGAATGCCCAGAATGACGCTTACAAGACATTCCCCGACAGCCCTTTCCGCAGCGCCTCTGAAACGCCCATGGCGATGGTTCCACTCAGCGTCGACAGCACCGTCTATGACGCCGTTCGCAGCAGCCTCCAGCAAGGACGCCTGCCGCCGCCGGACGCAATCCGCATCGGGGACCTGGTCAACCATTACCGCTATGGGGACGCGACCACCCGCACCGGGTTTCCCTTCAGCGTCCGCGCGGAAGTAACGACCTGCCCGTGGAAACCCGAGCAACGACTGGTGCGCGTCGCGGTCACCCGCAGCCGACAGCCGACGGTGGCAACGCTGGACGGCGTAGCGACGAAGGCCGCGGCGCGCCCGGCGGCGGCAGGGGCGGTTGGCGCCACGGCGGCGGCAGACGTCCGCCTCCAGGTGGAGTTCGCTCCGGCGCGCGTGGCCGTCTACCGCCGCCTCGGCGACGACGTTGGCACAGTCGTCGAGCAACTCGGCGAGCAGACCCTCGGCGGGACCAGTCCGCTCCGCCCCGGGCAGTGCGTCAATGCCTTCTACCAGGTCGTTCCCACCGCGGCGGCGCCGCCAACCGTGGCGCTGGAGACGGCCGCACGGGCGGAATCGAGGCCGCTGGTGGCCTCGGCCAAGACCCGCGCGCGGCCGGCAGGCGCGCCGACGACGGCCGTCAACCTGCTGACGGTAACCCTGCGCTGGCCGCCCGTGGATGCCCGCGATGCCGGAGTGTTGACGGTCCCTGTCCCCGACCAGCCACAGGCTTGGGAGCAGACCTCGAGTGACCTGCAGTTCGGCAGCGCCGTCGCCCTGTTCGGCCTGCTCCTGCGCCAGTCCCCGCACGCTGCGGGAGCGACCTTCGACACGGTGCTGGCGCTGGCCGCCCCCGCTGCGGGCGGGGACGCCGCGGCCGAACGCGCCGAGTTCCTCGAACTGGTACGCCTGGCCAAGCGCGCGCAGTCGGCCGTGCCGCCACGCTGAGTGGCGGCGGCAGCCGCCAGCGCGCCTCAGGGACCGGCACTCCGCAGGCTCCACAGGCGGGGCCGCAGCGCCCGCTCCGCTGCCGGCCAGGGCTGCGTCGACAGGTGCTGCAGAGTGCCGACGACGACGAGCGCGGCGAGGTCGGGATCGGGGTTGAAACCACCCAGCCGGAACAGCCAGCCCCAGCCCTCGCCGCGGATACCAGCCGCAAAGCCGCCACTTTCGCCGGCCACCAGCACCAGACTCTGGCTATCGTCGGCAAAACCGCGCTGCACTCCCGAGCTGGCGCCCTCGATCCGGGTGGTCAGCGCCGGCCCGAACCACTCGCGGCCACTGGCGCTGACCTGCAGCGGCTCCGGCGGCTGCGCCACGGGGAGACCGGCGCAGGCGAAGCCCAGCCGCTGGGCCCCCGCCGGCCCCAGATGCCGTTGCGCCCAGGCGCCCTGCGCGTCGCGGTAGGCACAGATGAAGAACGAGTAACCGCCGGTTTCCCACCAGATGCCGCCCCGGTTGACGTAGCTGCGCACGTCGTCGAGCATGCTCTCGGCGCTGGCCGCATCCTCGGCGTAGAAGAACTCGCCGCCGGGGTTGATGACGGCAAACGGCCGCTCACCGTCCGCAGCCCGCAGCCGCGCGCGCAGGTCGGCCGCCGCCGCTACCGCCACCACCGACAGCCCGGCCGCCCGCAGACCGGCGTCCTGCGTCAGCAGGCGCACCCAGTCGGGGCCCGACAGCCGTACCCACGTACTCGGAGCGCCCTCGCCCGGCGTCAGCACCACCACCTCCCGGCTCCACGGCGACCACTGGGCCGCAGGCCGCTCCGCAAAGGCGGCCGGCGGGCGACCACCACCGGACACGATGTCGGCGACCTCGGGCAGCACGGCGACCACGGCCGCGCCCCGACGCGTCGTCTCCACCCGTACGACACTGCCACCGGGCCCGGTCAGGTCGAGCCGCGGCGCGCCCGCGCCCGGCCACGGCAGGATAACCTCAGCACCGCCGCCGGCGCGGACGGCGCCGTGCCAGGCCCCGCCGGCATCCGCCTCGAGCACGAAACCGTAGGCGCCACGGGACTCGGCGGCGCCGCGCGGCAGCACCGACCCGGCCCGCAGCCCCTCCCCCATCACCAGGAACCCGCGCCCGGCAAGGTCCAGCCCGGCCGCCGCCGCCCAGGCCGCCTCTGGTCCAAGCTCCGCCGCAGGGAGCGCTGTGGCGCCCGTGTTGGCCAGCACCGTCAGCCCCGGATAGGACGCCCGCAGCAGTGGCCCACCCAACTCGCCGGCGCGCCCGCCCAAGGTCTGGAAATCCGTCAGCGCCTGCCCGGCATAGCGCGCGCACACGGCCTTCTGCAGGGCGTCCAGCCAGCCCAGCCACTCCCGCACCTCGGCCTGCCCCAGACCGGCGCCGGACACCGGGTAACTGAGGCCGTATCCCAACCCGAGAACATAAGCAAGTTGCTCGTCATCCTGGACAAAGTGGCCCAGATCATGGAGGGTGAACAGGACCTTATCATGCGCCAGGTACTGCATCATCGGGAAGATGGACCACTCGCCCGCCGGCAGGAGGTTCTCGAGACGCTGCCCGGCCGCCCGATTCCGTGCGGGCACGATGCTCCAGGCCATGCCGCAGAGCATGCTCTCGAACTCGGCCACACGGTCGGAGCCGTCCTCGGTGGCCAGCGGCACCGTCGCCGCGTCCTCGATGCCCAGCGAATGCAGGCCGTCGATCCAGGCCGTCGGCGTCGGCGCGGCGGGGTTGAAGTCCCACGACCAACCCCGGGCCCCGACCTGATCCTGAAACAGCACATCGCTGCGGAACTCCTCGGACATCTGCCGGCGGGTCAGGCGGTGGGCCGCCTGGACGGCGGGGTGCCAGAAACACACCCGGTAGCCCTCGTTTGCGGCGTAACGCTCCTTGAAGAGCGAGCCGTCGCGCTGGCGGCTGAGCGGCGCCTCGCCTTCGCGTTCAAAGGTGGGCCCCTTCGGATCGAAGCACCACCAGGACGTATTGGTGTAGGGCATCATCAGGTGCCCGAGGGCGTGGCCGCGGTCATAGAAGGCGCGCAGGTCCGCCGCAGTACCCCAACTCGCCCGTGGCGGCAGGTGGTCAGGGTACTGCTTATCGAACCCGCCCTTCATATACTCGGTGAAATGCACCAGACTCCCGGCCGGCAGCAACTCCAGCGCCGCGATCTGCTCGGCCGCGGTCTCGCCCCCCAGACGCACCAGAACGGCCCCCTGCAGACGCTCAAGCAACGCCGCCGGCATCTTCTGCTGCAGCGGGGTCCGCAGACCGATGGCGGCGGCATAGGCAACCAGCCCCGCCCGCGCGTCCAGATCAGGCACCAGCCGCAGTGCGGGCGAGGTCCACGGCTGACCGGCCGCCAGGGCCACCACCCAGGAGTGCCGAATGACGCCGCCCGCGGCCGTGCCGGCGGCGCGCAGTTCGGCCGGCGTCACCAGCCGTTCCAGCTCCCAGGGCCGCCGCAACAGCGGCTGCACGCCAAACAGGCTGACGGCCGTACTGCGACCCTGCACATGGATGAAATCCGCCGTGCAGCCCGGATAGGGCGCCGTGACCTCGAGGTAGGGCTGCGGCTCGAGCACGTAGAAGAAAGGGTACCCACCCACTTCCCACCAGAATCCGCCGCCCCGCACAAACTGCCGCAGGGCCTCGATATCCTCGCGCCAACGCTCCGCGGCGCCGCTGGGAAACGCCTCGCCGTAGGGATTGAGGATCAGCGCCGTGTCGGCCGCGCCCCAGGCCTGCCGCAGCGCCGCCGGGGTCGCCAGACGAACAACGCGCGCGCCGGCCTGGCGCAGGACCGCCGAGGCGCGAAACGCCGCGAGCCACTGGCTCACGGCCGTCGCCGTCCAACCGGCCTGCTCCGGCCCGCCGGTCAGGGCCACCACCGCCACCACGCGGTCGCGGAAGCGTTCCGGATGCCGCCGGGCCAGTGCCTCCGACGCACCCAGCACGATGGCCTGCTGCAAGCGGCTCTCGCTCTCGGCGTCCGGATCGCCTGTCTTCATGCCCAACCGCAGCAGCAAGCCCTTGCCGCCCAGATCGCTGGCCGACACCGCCGGACCGCTGTCGCTGTCCACCAGCACCAGCGGCGTCTGCCCGGGGGCTGCCGGCCGGTTGACGCTGACGCGGGCGGCGTTGATCAGAGCCGTGGTCTTGCCACTGAACCATTCCTCCCCGGCCGCCGTCACCCGCAAGGCCACCGCGGGCTCATGGTCGTCAAGCTGCTTGAGCGGGCCACCGCAGAGTGCCGCGTAGGCCTGCGGACCGACGATACGCTGCCCGTAGGCCCCCGGGGCCTCCAGATGCGACTGGAAGAAACGGCCCGAGAGCGCCAAACCCACGCCTTCGCCGGCCCGCTGCGGGAACACCACCTGCTCCGCCGCGGCCGGATCAAAGGGCAGCGCCGCCGGGAAGTCGACCCGCTGGAGCACCCGCTCGGAGCGCAGCACGCGCAGGCGCAGCTCGAGGCCACCGTCGGCAGCCGCGGCCTCGACATCCAGCGCCAGTCCCGCCGCCTCCCAGTGCTGTAGCAGACGGGCGTCGGCACTCTCCGTACGCACCGTCCCCGACCATGGCGCCGCCAGGAACTGCGCGGCCGTCACGCTGCTGCCATCCGCAAACCACACCGCCCACAAGAGCCCGCCAGAACGCAGTACCTCATGCTCCGCCGCCGCTGTCCGGCCCTCCAGGAGGAAACCCCCGGCCGGCGTGAACCCGAGCCCGAGCGCGCCGCTGCGCAACACCGGCTCCTGAGCCCACGCCAACCCGGCCACCAGCCCCGGCAACACCAAGCGCCAAAGCCACTGTTGCCGCTTCATCCGTACCATCGGAAACCTCCAGGCGCAGGGGGACTCACACGCTCGCCCCACAATCTACCGCGGCGCCTGAACCGCGAAAGCGCCACCACCCCCGAAAGCGCCGTGCCCCCCAGGCTGCGGAGTTTCTCTCACCCGCGCGCCCGGTATCACGGCGAAACCGTCGCTGCTATAGTACTATCTCATGAAGACTGCCGATACTGGGGGCGCCCAAGTTCCCTTGATGGGCCCCCCCTGCGCAGACGCGCGCATTCTGTCACCAGCGAAGGTAGGTATGAAACCTGACCCTGCGGCTGCGGAACCGGGTACGTCGAACGATCGGCGCCGCCAGGCGGAGTCGGCCATGGCGACACGCCCGACGGAGACGGCTCCGACCGATCCCGTCGAGGTCGAGCGACTGCTGCACGAGCTGCGTGTTCACCAGATCGAACTGGAGATGCAAAACGAGGAACTGCGCCGGGTGCAGGCGGAACTCGAGGCCTCGCGGGCGCGCTACTTCGAGTTGTACGACCTGGCCCCCGTGGGTTACGTTACCCTCAGCGAGAAAGGCCTGATCCTGGAGGCCAATCTCGCCATCGCCGTCCTGCTGGGAGTGACCCGCGCGACCCTCGTTCGAGAGTCGTTGTCCAGCTACGTTCTTCGCGCCGATCAGGAGATCTACTACCGGCACCGGCAAGCGCTTCGTGCAGCCGACGCGCCGCAGGTGTGCGAACTCCGCCTGCTCCGTGCCGATGGTGCGCCCGTCTGGGTGCTGATCGACGCCACCGTGGCGCCGGGCTCCGACGGTGCACCCGTATGCCGGGCCGCGCTCATCGACATCAGCGCGCGCAAGCAGGCAGCGGAGGCATTGCGCCAGAGTCAGGAGCAGTTCCGCACGGCGCAGGAGTTCTCGCCCGATGGCTTCACTATCCTGCGGCCCGTCCGCGATGCCCAGGGGCAGTTGGTGGACTTCACCTGGGTCTATGAGAATGGCGCGGTGGCGCGCATGAACGGTACCGAGCCACTGGCAGTGGTGGGCCGGAGCCTGCTGGAGTTGTTCCCCGGCCACCGCGGCTCGCCCTTCCTGAGAGCCTACCAGAAGGTCGCGGAGTCAGGGGAGAGCTCCGTCTTTGAGGCCGAGTATGCCGGTGACAGCCTCCCTGCACCCACCTGGTTCCGTACCGCCGTGGTGCCGATGGGGCAAGACATCGCCGTCCTGGCCCAGGATATCACCGCGACCAAGCGGGCGGAGGAGGCGCTGCGCGCCTCTCGGCAGCAACTGCGTGCCCTCGCCTCCCGCGTCCAGACGACGGCCGAAGAGGAGCGCGCCAGCCTGGCCCGCAATCTTCACGACGGGCTGGCCCAGGACCTGACCCGGCTGAAGATCGACCTGCTCATGCTGCAGACGCAGATGTGCAAGTCCCGAGACGTCACCGTGCGCGGCGCCCTGGCCCTCAGCGTTGGCAAGATGGCCAAGATCGCCGACGGGGCCATCCTGTCGGTGCAGCATATCGCCACGGGGCTGCGGCCGGCGGTCCTCGACAGCCTCGGCCTTTGCGCTGCGGTGGAGTGGCTGGCCCGCGACTTCCAGGACCACGCCAAGGTTACCTGCCTGACGAACGTGCCGGCGGCGGATCTGCCCGCCGAGCGGGACGTCGCCACGGCCGCCTTCCGAATCCTGCAGGAGGCCCTGACCAACGTGCAGCGGCACGCGCATGCCAGCCGCGTCGAGGTACTCCTCCGGCAGGAGGCCGGCGAGCTTGTGCTCAGGATCGCGGACGACGGTTGCGGCATCCGCGCGGAGAAGCGGGACAGCCTCCTGTCCATCGGCCTGGCAGGGATGCGCGAACGGGCGCTGCTCCTGGGCGGCCAGTGCGACATCCGCAGCCAGCCGGGCGCGGGAACGACCATCGACGTGCGAATGCCCCTCGTGCCGAGCGCGGTGCCGCTGGAGACGATGCCATGAAGATTCTCATTGCCGACGACCATGCGGTCCTGCGCAAGGGGTTGGTTATGATCCTGGCTGAGGCGTTCCCCGGGGCGGAGTTTGGCGAGGCATCAAGCGCGGCGGAGACCCTGGATTACCTCCGCCAACAGCGCTGGGACGTACTGATCCTGGATATCTTCATGCCGGGCCGCAGCGGCCTGGACGTGCTCGGCGAGGTCCGGCAGCACTCTGTGCGCCTGCCCGTACTGGTCCTGAGCAGCGCGCCGGAAGAGCAGTTGGCGATTCGGGTGCTGAAGGCCGGCGCCAGCGGCTATCTCAACAAACAGGTGGCGCCCGAGGAGTTGGCCAAAGCGGTCAGGAAAGTGGTGGCCGGGGGTCGCTATGTCAGTGCGGCGCTGGCGGAGCAGCTCGCTGCGGAGCTCGGGCAAACGGACCGTCCCCCGCATGAGTCTCTCTCAGACCGGGAGTATGCCGTCCTGCTGCGGCTGGTGGCCGGACAGTCGGTGAAGGCCATCGCCACCGACCTCTGCCTGAGCCCGAAGACCGTCAGTACTTACCACACCCGGATCTGGGGAAAACTCGGCGTGCGCGGCGACGCCGAACTGGTCAAGTACGCCCTCGAGAACGGCCTTCAGCCTTGAGCCTTCCGCCTGCTGTCTTTGTCTCGCCTCCCGCACGCCGGCGGATGTAAGCCTGCGCCTACGTGACTTTCGGCCTGGACCCCATGCCCGGCAGTGAGATGCTGGCCTATTTTCATACGTGTGAGTATCGTTTCTACTGGGCGCGCGATCACCTTACTGCGGGCTCTCGTCGGCGCGGGCGGGAGTCCGGTCGGCCAGCGCCGGCTCGCCCTGCTGCCGGCGCGGCGGGCCAAAGCGCTGGTGGAGATCGGCGTGGTCGCCCTGCTCTACGTTGCCACGGCTCGCCTGGGGCAGTTGCTGGCGATCCCCCCGGGCAACATCACGCCGGTGTGGATCCCGTCCGGCATCATCCTGGCCGCCGTGCTGATCCGGGGATACCGGGTCTGGCCGGGCATCTTCCTGGGTGCTTTCGCCGGCAATGTCTGGGCCTACTTCAGCGCGGTGTCCGTCGGCACGGTCTCCCGGTCTCTGTTTGCCGGGACAGCCAATGGGCTCGGAGACACCCTGGGCGCCGTGGTCGGAGCATACCTGATCACGCGGGCGACGGCAGGGCGTGATCCCCTGGCGCGAGCGGCGGATGTGGTGACGTTGATCCTCTGCGGCGGGGTGGTCGGGGCCGGCCTGAGCGCCCTGTGCGGGGTCACGGCGCTGACTCTGGCAGGCTTTGTCCCCTGGCCCCGCTATGCCTCCTCCCTCGCGACCTGGTGGGTTGGCGACGCGGTTGGGGTTCTCCTGTTTGCGCCGCTGCTGTTGGCGTGGCGAGAGGGTTGGCGCGGCTGTCGCCTGGGGCGGGAGGAGTGGCTGTTCGCGGTACTGCTTCCCACCGCCGGTATCGGCAGTCTGCTGCTCTTCCCCGGGGTGCCGGGGCTGGCCATCCTGCCGCTGCTCATGTGGGCCGTCCTCCGCTTCGACCGGCGCGTCACCTTTGCTGGAATCGCCGTGACGGCGGCCATCGTCACCGTGTTGACGGTCCTGGGCCTGGGCCCTTTTGTGGGCGGGAATCTGCACGATGGCCTGCTGCATCTCCAGTTGTTCCTGGCCCTGGTCGCGGTGTCGGAACTGGTGCTCTCTGGTGCCATTGCCGAGAACGTGCAGGGGCGCGAGCACCTCCTGCGGCTCAACCGCGAGCTCGACGAGCGGGTGCAGGAGAGGACCCGCCGTCTCGAAGCGGAACTGGCCGAGCGCGACCGGGTTGGGGAGGCGTTGCGGGAGAGCGAGGAACGGTTCAGAGCTCTGTTTGAGAACATGGCTGCAGCAAGCTGTATTGACGAGGTCGTCTATGCCGACGGGAAGCCGATAGACTACCGGGTCCTCGACATCAACCCTGCCTTCGAGCGACTCACGGGGATCAGCCGAGGCCGGGCGGCGGGCTCATTGGCGACGCAGCTCTATGGCCCCGGAACGCCGCCCTTCTTCGATATCTACGTTCGCGTCGCCGAGAGTGGCGAGGCGGTCTCCTTCGAGAGCTACTTCGCCCCCCTCGGTAAGTTCCTGCAGGTCACGGCGAGTTGTCCGGCCCGCGGCCGGTTCTCCACCGTTTTCACCGATATCACCGAACGCAAGCGGGCGGAAGAGGATGCTCGCCGTTTCAGCGTGGAATTGGAGCAGCGCGTGCGCGAGCGGACGGCCCAGCTCGAAGTGGCCAACCGGGAACTCGAGGCTTTCTCCTACTCGGTCTCGCACGACCTGCGGGCGCCGTTGCGGGCGCTCGACGGCTTCAGCCTGGCGCTGCTGGAGGATGCGGCCGACAGGCTCGGGCCGGAGCAGAGCGAACACGTGCGGCGCATCCGCGCCGCCGCGCAACGGATGGGGCTCCTGATCGACGCCTTGCTGAACCTGTCGCGCCTGTCGCGCCAGCCACTGCGCCTGGAGACTCATGCCCCGCTGGCACTCATCGCCCCAACTCTGGCGCAACTGCGCACGGAGCAGGCCGGGCGGCAGATCGAGTTCGCCGTGGGCGAACTCCCGCCCTGCCACGGGGACCCCACGCTGTTGGCGCTGGTGTGGGAAAACCTGATCGGCAATGCGGCCAAGTTCACCCAGAAATGCGCAGCGGCGGCGATCACCATCGGCGGCCGTCGTGACCCGGACGGCACCGGCTACTTCGTGCGTGACAATGGCGTCGGCTTCGACATGAACTACGCCGACAAGCTGTTCGGCGCCTTCCAGCGCCTGCACAGCAGCACGGGATTCCCCGGGACGGGCATCGGCCTGGCCACCGTCCAGCGGATCGTCCATCGCCACGGCGGCCGGGTCTGGGCCGAGGCGGCACCCGACCAGGGAGCAACCTTCCACTTCACCATTCCGAATCCGCCACCACATCAAGGGGGCATCCCATGAACAACCGTGTCACCCGCCCGGTCGAGGATAGCTCCGCTGACGAGGTGCTCACGCTACGAGCGCTGAAACAGAACCAACCCCTGCGCGCCCTGATCGTCGAGGACTGCGAGGACGACGCGCTGCTGGCGGTACGCGTCCTGCGGCAGGCCGGCTACGCGGTCAGTTTCGAGCGCGTACAGACCGCCGAGGCCATGCGTGCCGCGCTGGCCCGCCAGCCTTGGGACATCGTCCTCAGCGACCACAGCATGCCGCATTTCAGCGGCCTGGAGGCCTTGGCGATTCTGCAGGCTGATGGTCGCGATCTGCCCTTTGTCATCGTCTCTGGTGCCATCGGCGAGGATGCGGCGGTGGCGGCCATGAAAGCGGGCGCACACGACTACCTGATCAAGGATCGGCTGGCGCGGCTGGCTCCTGTGGTCGAACGCGAACTGCGCGACGCGGCTGAGCGCCGTCAGCGTCGGCGAGATCAGGAGGCGCTGCGGGAGAGCGAGCGTGCCAAGTCGAAGCTCGTCGACCGGCTCAATGAAGCCCAAGCGCTCGCCAAGATCGGCAGTTGGGAATGGGATCTGCAAACGAGTCACGTCTGGTGGTCGGCCGAGATCTATCGGATGCTTGGCGTCACGCCGCAGGATCACGTTCCGAGCTTCGAAGGGAATGGCAAATTCGTCCATCCCGACGATCTGCCGCGCTACCGCGAGTCATTCGAGCAGTCCCTGCGCACCGGTGAGCCGCTGGACCTTGGCTTGCGGATGGTCACCAGCGCCGGAGTGCTGAAACACTGTCGGGCCTTGGGGAAGGTCTTTCACGACGCTTCCGGCAAACCGCTCAGCTTTGTCGGAACGATCATGGACATCAGCGAGCGCAAGCAGGCGGAAGCGGACCATGACGCGCTGGAGGCTCAACTGCGGCAAGCACAGAAGATGGAGGCGGTGGGCCGGCTGGCGGGCGGGGTAGCCCACGACTTCAACAACCTGCTCATGGGGATCATGAACTACGCCGAACTCTGCCGAGACGAGCTGCCTGCCGAGCATCTTCTGCGCGGTTGGCTCGACGAGATCCTCCGCGACACGCATCGCTCAGCCGACCTGACCCGGCAGTTGCTCGCCTTCGCCCGGAAGCAGGTCATCGCCCCCGTGGCTTTGGATCTCAACGCGGCCGTGGAAGGGATGCTCAAGCTGTTGCGGCGGCTCATTGGCGAGAACATCGAACTCGCCTGGCAGCCCGGCCTGCAGCTCTGGCCGGTCCTGATGGACCCCGGCCAGATCGATCAGATCCTGGCCAACCTGTGCGTCAATGCCCGGGATGCGATCGCCAACGTCGGGGAGATCACCATCGCGACCGCCAGGGTGACCATCGGCACCGGGCAGCGCGTCGATCACGCCGACCTCGCTCCGGGCGACTACGCTCTGCTGACCGTCAGCGACGACGGCTGCGGCATGGGCCAGGAGACCCTTGGGCATCTCTTCGAGCCGTTCTTCACCACCAAGGAAGTGGGTAAGGGCACGGGCTTGGGGCTGGCGACGGTCTATGGCATCGTCCAGCAGAACCACGGGGCCATCTGCGTCAAGAGCGCGCCCGGCCAGGGCACCACCTTCAGTATCTATCTGCCGCGGGCGCCCGGTCAGGCTGCGGACGGGGCCGCGGCCCCAGCGCCAGCCACCTTGTCCCGCGGTGACGAAACCATCCTGCTGGTGGAGGACGAGAGGTCCTTGCGCGTCACCTGCCGACTGTTCCTCCAGGGCCTTGGCTACACGGTACTGGTCGCCGAAACGCCGGCAGCCGCCCTGGCTCTGGCCGCTCAGTACCGCGGCGAGATCCACCTCCTGCTCACCGACGTGATCATGCCCGGCATGGGTGCCAAGGACATGGTGGCGCAACTTCTGGAGGTGCGGCCGCAGGTCAGGTGCCTGTACATGTCCGGCTACACCGCCGACGTGATCGACGACCGCGGCATCCCGGATCAGGGCGTGCACTTCCTGGCCAAGCCCTTCAGCCGCGTCGATCTGGTCCGGAAGGTGCGGGAGACACTGGATGCGTAGGGACCGCGACCACAGACGTAGAGCTAGTGGGCCGTCCATCAGGGTCGGCTCCCGCGGCAGCGGGATACGGCTCTCCGCAGCGCGGATCAGCCAGCCGCAGCAGCAGGGGTAAACGAGCATTGCGTTCCGGGTTGGGTTACAGGCCTGACACAGGCAGAAGCCGGAACTGATCCGCAGCCGCGGACAGCGGCAGGTCGGGTCGTTGCGCGCTCACAGAGGCTTCCCAGTCAGGACGTGCAGCCCCATGGTCAGCAAAGATATCGAGGCCGAGGCTCTGCCTGCGGCCCCGCGACTCCGGCCGACGCTCACCCCTCGGCCGACGCCCCGGAACCGGTACGCCGCCTGGATCGTCGCGGCGGTCGGTGTGGCCGTTACCGCCAGTGTGACCCTGTACGTGAAGTCGACGGTGGAGAAGGCGGCAAGGCAGGAGTTCACTGCGCGCTGCGACGACATCCGCAAGAGCATTGCGGACAGGATGGACGCCCACGCGACCATCTTGCTGAGTGGTGCGGCGCTGTTTCGGGCGTCTGATCGGGTCACCCGCGAGAGCTGGCGTGCCTTTACCCAGTACCAGAAGGTCGAACAGCGTCTGCCCGGTATCCAGGGTATCGGCTTTGCGCTGCTGATCCCGCCCGCGGCACTACCCGCGCACCTCGAGGCGATCCGCGCTGAGGGATTCCCGCAGTATACGGTGCGGCCGGCAGGCGACCGGGACGTCTACTCGTCCATCATCTATCTGGAGCCGTTTTCTGATCGTAACCTGCGCGCCTTCGGCTATGACATGTTCGCGGAACCGGTACGCCGGGCGGCCATGGAGCGGGCGCGGGATACGGACCATCCGGCACTCTCCGGCAAGGTTGTCCTGGTTCAGGAAACCGACAAAGCCGTCCAAGCTGGCACGCTGATGTATGTCCCGGTCTACCGCAGGGGGATGCCCACCGACTCCACGGCGCAGCGCCGGGCCGCCATCGATGGCTGGGTCTACTCTCCCTACCGGATGGACGACCTGATGCAGGGGGTCCTTGGCACTCGCGAGCAGAGGGGAGATCAGCACGTCTACCTCAGCATCTTTGACGGCGCGCAGCCTTCGCCCCAGAACCTGCTCCACACCTCGGCCCCTGCCGGGAACGAGATCCCCGCGGCGGGCGTGCGCTTCTCGCGACAGCTGACGATGGATTTCAACGGACAGCCCTGGACGGTGTGCTGTACCCAGGCCGCCGCCGGGGCCTTCACCGCGGCCTACGCTCAGGTCTGGTTCGCCACCGTCGCCAGCACACTGGTCGCGGTACTGCTGTTCAGCCTGGTGCGAGTTCTGGAGAACACCGGAGTGGTCGCGCAGCGGCGGGCCGAGGAACTGACCGGCGGCCTGCGGGAGAGTGAAAAGCGTAACCGTACTATCCTGCAGACCGCCTTGGACGGCTTCTTCCAGGCGGACACGCAGGGGCGCCTGCTGGCTGTCAACGACAGCTACTGCCGGATGAGCGGCTACAGCGAAGCGGAGTTGCTGGGCATGCACATCTCCGACCTGGCCGTCACCGCGACCGTGAGTGGCGTAGCGGCTCGCATCGCGAAGGTCATGGCGCAGGGCGAGGATCGCTTCGAGTTCCGTCAACGCCGCAAGGATGGGACGGTCTATGACGTGGAGATCAGCGGCCAGTTCCAGCCTGACGCTGGCGGGGGGCTTCTGGTGGCTTTCCTGCACGACATCACCCAGCGCAAGCAGGCCGAGGAGACGCTGCGCCAGGTCCACCAGCGCCTCTCGCTGGCCGCACGGGCGGGCGGCGTGGGTATCTGGGACTATGACGTGGTCAGCAACCGACTGGTCTGGGACGACCAGATGTTCCGCCTCTACGGCATCACGCGAGAGCAGTTCAGCGGCGCCTATGAGGCCTGGCAGCAGGGGCTCCACCCGGACGACCGGCAACGCGGCGACGCGGAGACCCGGCAGGCCTTGGAGGGCGAGAGGGACTTCGATACCAGCTTCAGGGTCCTCTGGCCGGACGGGAGCACGCACCACATCCGCGGCTTCGCCTCGGTCGAGCGCGACGTCAGCGGCCAGCCCCTGCGCATGGTCGGCACGAACTGGGACGTCACGGCCACGACGCGCGCGGAAGAGGCCCTGCGGGAGAGTGAAACCAACTTCCGCACGTTCTTCGAGACCATTACCGACATGATTGTGGCCGGTACGCCGGACGGCCGCCTGCTCTACTGCAACCCCGCCGTCTCGCGCACTCTCGGCTACACTGCGGACGAACTCCTGGGGATGCCGCTCGTGGACCTGTACCCGTCCGGCAGGCGTGGGGAAGCCGAGGAGGTCTTCGCGGCCATGGTCCGGGGCGAACGGGACAGCTGCCCGCTGCCGATGATGACCAGGGACGGCGTCTTGGTCCCGGTAGAGACCCGCGTCTGGTTCGGCACCTGGAACGGCACCGAGTGCATCTTCGGGGTCAGCAAGGATCTGACGGCAGAGCAGGAGGCGAAGCAGCTCTTCGAGCGGCTCTTCCGGAGCAATCCGGCCCTGGTGGCGCTCTCGGCGTTGCCGGAACGACGCTTCGTCGACGTCAACGATACCTTCCTGACGACGCTTGGCTATGCCCGCGAGGAGATCATCGGCAAGACCGTCACGGAGCTCGGTTTGTTCGTGCGCCCGGAGGTAGATCTGGCGGCGGCGTCCGCCCTGCAGGCAACGGGGCGCAGCGCCGATCAGGAAATGCAGGTCAGACGCCGCGATGGGGTGGTCCTCGACGGCCTGTTCTCGCGCGAAGTGATCAGCAGCCAAGGGACGCAGTACCTGCTGACCGTGATGGTCGACATCACCCAGCGCAAGCGCACCGAGAATGAGTTGGCCCGGCTGTCGGTCATTCAGGCCGAGTTGATGCGTCTGGCCACCAAGTTCGTCAACGTGCCGGTGGAGCGGCAGGATACCGCGATCCAGCAGTCTCTGGCGAGCCTGGGCCGCCTCATCCGGGCAGACCGCGCCTACCTCTGCACCTATGACTTCGCCAAGGGGGTCGTGTCCACTACGCACGAATGGTGTGCTCAAGGCGTCCCCGGGATGATCGACGATATGCAGTCGGTG
>CAILUI010000174.1 GCA_903837355.1 uncultured Victivallales bacterium | reverse complement strand
TCCCCGCGCGGGGAGCGACCACCTCGGCCGCCCGCCCGCACTCGCCGCAGGTGATGTTTCAATCCACGCTCCCCGCGCGGGGAGCGACGGCGCCATGCCTAAGCGCTTGGCAGGCAGGCGCGCAGAAGGTCATTTTCGCGAACCACCTCCATTCGGCATCGAGACGCCGGCCATGGCTTCGACAGCGGTGCTGCAACTCGCTCTGGCGCAGCGCCGGTGATCGGCGCGCGAACCGTGTGCGTGGCCCGTGTTCGCCAGCGCTTCGCGTCGGGCGGGGACGGGGCCTTCAGACGACCAGGGGGCCCTCGGGGTCCACGGCTGCGTTCAGGCCGAAGTGCTCCACGCGACGGCGCCACTCGCTGCCGAGGAAGTAGAAGCGCAGGCTGTCCTCTTCGGGTTTGAATTCATCCAAGAGACGCGTCTTGAGGATCTCCCATTGCGTCGGATCGACCAGGCATTCGAAGACGGACATCTGCACCCGCTGGCCATAGTCGACACAGGCCTTGGCAACGCGCCGCAGGCGGCGGCGACCCGCGGTCGTCTCGGTAGACACATCATAGCTTACCAGCACCATCATGGGTTGTCTCTCCGTGGCCCGCTGCGCCGCGCCAGCGGGCGGACGACCGGTGGACGCTCAGCGCCAGATAAACGGCGGATAGGCATCGAGGTCCCCGCGCAGGCAGCGGGCCAGGAGCATGGCCTGGGCGTGCAGCAGCATGCCGGTGGGGACGCTCTCCTCCAGAAACGGGTGGGTGATCTCCTCCTGTTTGCGTTTCTGATAGGCAACGAGCAGGGTCTTGCGGGCCTCGTCGGTCATCTCGACGCCACCCGATTCGGTGTGCCGGAAGTCGCCTGGCTGAAGCTGCTTCAGGTTGACGAGCGAGAGGGCCAGGCGGTCGGCGATGACGGGCCGGAGTTCCTCCATCAGGTCCAGGGCCAGGCTGGGCCGTCCGGGCCGCAGTGCGTGCAGGAAGCCACTCTGGGGGTCGAGCCCGACGGCCTCCAGGGCGGCGGTGGCATCGTGCGCGAGCAGCGTATAGAGGAACGACAGCAGAGCATTGAGGTTGTCGAGGGGCGGGCGCCGGTTGCGGCCCGTGAAGCGGAACCCATCCTTCTGCGCCACGACCAGGTGATCGAAGACGCCGAAGTAGGTGGCGGCGGCCTCGCCTTCGGTACCGCGCAAGCTCTCGACGGGGACTCCCGGCCAACGCGCGTCGTCGAGCAGGCGGCCGAGGCGTGCGACCGCGGTCTGCAACGCCCCGGCTCCGGCGCAGTCCGGGTGGTCACGCAGAGCCCGGTTCAGTACCGTGCGGCAGTTGGCCGCCTTGGCGGCCACCATGGCGGCGGCGATGGCGGCGCTCTCCGGGGCGGAGTCGGCCCGCCGGTACTGCTCGCGGCGGAGCAGCACATTCCCAGAGACCGGCCCGCAGACGCGCGCCAGGAACTGGCCCTGCTCGGTCAGGAAGCTCACCATGATGCCCTTTTCGGCGCAGGCGCCCAGCAGAAACGGACTGCAGGCGACATTGCCGAAGCCGACGATCCCGCCGAGCGTGAGCAGGGGCAGGCGCAGGCGGACAGCGCGCTCGACGCTGACCACCACCGTCTCGCCCTCCTTACTCAGATAGGCGCCCTGGGTGGTCACGAACAGCGTGTTGAGCAGGCGTTTCACAGGATGGCTCCCGGCGGACCACCGAACGCCTGTTCGAGATAGGCCCGCACCGAGTGCCCGCCGCCGCACAGCTTCGGCAGGCACAACTCGTACAGCGAACACGAACGGCACTTACGTCCATACTCGGCGGGCGGCGTGCGGCCGGCAGCAAAGAGATCATGCATCCGCCCGGCCGCCGCCGCGGTCTCGGCCCGCAGCGCCTCGTCAAACTCGACCTCGCGGCGCTGGTGCGTGGCGCCGGCGTAGAGGGCCCCGGCGGGGAGCGCGAGGCCGAGCATCTCTTCCAGGCACAACGCCTGGGCGCAGAGCTGCACCTCGTAGCAGCGCTCCTCGTGGGCTTTGCCACGCTTGTACTCGACCGGGTACGGGCGCCAGCGGCCGCCAACACCGGCGAGGGGCACTCCGACTGTGTCACCCTCAACCCGGTGCCACTCGACCACGTCCGCCATCCCCGAGAGTCCCAACCGCAGTGAGCGGAAGCGCAGCGCCCGCGTCAGGCGTACGGCGCCCCGCGCTTCCGTCCCCGGCTCGTGTGTACGCTCATGCAGGGCGCTGCCCTGGACGGTCATGACGTTGTCCGTCCACTGGCGCTCGATATGGATCAGGGCGAACTGCCGCGGGCAGAACTGGAAATGCTCCAGCGCGGAGATCGGGAGGAGTTGCGCTTCGGTGTAGCTCATGGTATTGCGCCACGAGAGAAGGCCAGCGGCGACCCCTGCTTCGCCCCTGCGTCGCGTGCAGCCGCGGCAGAGCGACGCTTACCCGTCCTTGAGGCCATTATCCCCGCCGTCCACTGGCCACCACTTCTCCCAACCGACTGAGCGCCGACTCCTCGAACACTACACGCTCACGGATGATCGACTCGAGCCAGGCTTGGGTACTGGCCTGACGGTGCAGGCGCGCCAGCAATGCCGCCCGCGCCGCAAGCTCGGCCGAGAGCCGGACGGTGGCACCCCGGCTTGGCTTCACCTTCACCGATGCGTGCCAGGCTGATTCGATGTCAGCCTCGGCCACGACGAGACCATCGACCTGCTCCTCGGTCAGCGGTTTTCCAGTGTCCTGCTGTTTCTTCATAGCGGCCATCCCGTGATGATCCGAACAGTGTTGCCGGGCTTGAGCTGGAAGATGATCTTCAAGCGGCGTCCTGCAAGCGTTTCGCCGATGAGTTGGAACCGGTCCTCGAATCGCTTGTTCCTACGGACCTGGTACCCCGAGAAGAAGCACTGGACCCCTTCGTCAAGGGTCACCCCGTGGTCGGCAAGCTTGTCCCGCTCGAAGTCATACTCAAACCCCTCCGGCTGGAATCGGTACCAGTTGGTCATGGAGCGGTGAACTCCCGGACTCGCCGCCTGAGGTGGGCGACGGCACCGCCTGCAGGCCCGCGCGGGGCACTGCCGCAGCGTTGCCGCACTGCCGTCTTGCTGCTCTTCCCCGTCACCTCAGGGCTTCTCGATGATGGTGATTCCCTGCGGCAGCGCCTCACGGTCGATGCTGACGGCGTAGTCCGCGAAGGCCCGGGCGGGCTTCGACTCGTCCTTGCGCTTCACGCTCACGCGCTCGAACAGCAGATGCGCCGGGGCGTTGCCGAGGGCACCGTCATGCTTGAAGATGATCAGCCGGCGGGTGGACATCAGGCCGCGCGCCGCGGAGCGGTCGTGCTCGAACATGCTCACCAGGGCTTCCCAGAGCAAGTCCAGATCCGCCTCGGAGAAGCCGGTCTGGGCGGCCAGGTGCGCCGAGATGAAGCCATGCGTGACGTAGAGACCGTAGGGGACGGTGTTCTTGCGGCCCATCGTGCGGTTGTCGCCGGACTGCTTCTCCGCCTCGGCTTCGGTGGCCACTGCCATCCGCGTGATGGAGTGTTCCAGTGTGACGATCGGGTCCACGGAGCGGCCGAAGGTCATCTGCACCGGGCCGCGGACCTGGCCTGCGTTCGCCCCGGTGCTCATCACGGCACCGAAGGAGCGGATGTCGAAGAACGTCTCACACATCCGCCGGCGGGCGGCCCCCACCTCACTGCCTTGCCCCTCACCCTTGGCGTTGCGCTTCTTGCCGTCCTTCTCGTCTTTCGGAGCCTCCTCCAGGTTGATACCCAAGGTTTGGTACGCATCACCGATCTTCCGGTTCAGGATCGCCTTCTCCTTGACGAAGATGTCGAAGCCTGGCGCCTCGCTGCAGCGCATTTGCACATAGTTCCGCACCTTGCGTTTGAGACAGACGTCCGTGACGATGCCCTGGCCCGTCTCGGCGTCGACGCGCGGCAGGTTGCCGGCGTCCGGGTCCCCATTGGGGTTACCGTCCTGAACGTCGAAGACGAGGACGAAGTCATAGCGGCTCTTGATGGTTTCGATGCTCATGGTTGCCTGCCTCCCGAGGGTTGTCTACTCGCTCTTCCTGGTGAAGAAGTCCTGCATCTGGTGGTAGTAGCCGATGGCGAAGCGGCCTTGGTCGGCCAGCGACAGATTGGCGGGGAAGTCGGTGATGCCGTCCATGACCTGGCCGATCAACCGCTCGAGGTTAACCCGCCGGCCGGCGTTCTCAAGCTTGGCCAAGTGATGATTCTTAAGCTTCATAAGCGTGCTGAAGACGGTCACCGGCGTGCCTGACGCCGCGCCATAGTAACGATCGCGGATGGTGGCGTTGATGCCGGGGCTGGCCTCCGCCTGGATCTTCTCCAGCACGGCGAACAGCCTGCCGAGACGGTAACCGGTGTTGCTGTTGGCGGGGTCGAGACTCACGGTCAGTTCCTCCTTCACGTCGGGGTTCGTGTAGCGGGCTCTCCGGTTGATGCAGGCTCTGATGAGGGCGGCACGGGCGTACGGCACATTCTGCTCGGCGCGATTGCGCCGCACGGCCGCCTGGAGCAGCGTCTCAGGGTACGGCAGACCCTCGAGAATGGCGCGCATGGTGTCGCCGGCCAGGTTGGGCGGAATGTGCTTTTCGTCTTCCTGGGCGGCGACAGACTTGAGCAGTCGCTTGAGCGACAGGTGGTCTCGATCCTTCGGGCCGTGTACAAGCTGCGTGTCGAAGAAGTGCTGCGCGATCCTGACGGACATACCCGCAACCGTGTCCACATGCCAGAAGCGGACGGCGATGCGGGCCGCGTTGGGGGCCAGGCCGAGGACGTAGAAGCGATTCTCGCGGTCCTCGGGGGCGAAAGCCCCGTTCAGCACCGCGCGCAGCAGGCTGGCCACGGCGCGGACATTGCGGTCGGGGTCTTCTTTGGGAGGCTCGCCGAAGAAGTCCGGAATCTGCTGCTCAAGCGGTGTCTCGCGAGCCGCCCAGAACACCGTGGTGGCGTCGCCGACCGGCAGCTTCTGCATGGAGTCCCGGCGCAGCAGGTGGTTGAGCGCAGTGGTGTAGGCGAAGGCGGCAACCTTACCCACCGGAGCATTCGCTCCCTGTTCCTTGCCATGGGAACGGAAGGCGTCGAGGTTGAACGAGATGATGTTCCCACCGGTGGTGTTGGCGCCCGAAACACCCTTGATCGCGGGGTGAAGGAGCAGTGGGACGTCAAGACACCCCGTGACCAGGCAGCGAGCCGGCAGTACGTCCCCGTTCGATCCCTGTACCGTGCGGGCGTTGACAGCGTCCCTGACAGCCGGCCGGCCGGCGATCAGACAGCTCTCTCCCAGCAGGCGAAAGGACAGGAATGCGCCGCTCTCGGCAAGCTCCGTCCAAGCCTCGCCGAAACGCGCAAGTGCCGCCGTCCTGTCTGCTACCCCGAGGAAGGCGCGGAGGGCGCGTATGCCATCGTCGTCCGGTAGCGCCAATGCTTCGACCGCTAGGCGGAACGCGGCGTGCTGCTCGGCAACGCGCTCTGGCCTACCCTTCAGGACGACGCCCAGTGCGTACTCTGGGTTGTCCCAGAGCAGATTGGCAGCGACGCAGACCGTCCGTTTGACCGCTTGCGGAACAAGGAAACGCTGGGCACGGCGCAGCCTCCCTTCACCCTCGTAGGTGCTCTCAATGGCAGCGGCAGAGCCATCGGGGTTGAGGACGACGACGTAGGGGATCTCCTTCCACTCCCAGCCGAGCGGCGCCATCTGAGTGGCTGGGTCCGCCGCCTTGCGGTCGTAGTATTCCTTCAGTGCCTGGAGGATCACCGGCGCACCTCCTCACAGCCGGGCGACGGGACGATGACAACGCCGTTGTCGAGCTGCGCCCGGAAGAACATGGGCTTGGGATCGCCGGGATCGGCGAAATCGAGGTCGTAGAGCATCCAGCCGAGGTCGCGAGTCTCGGTGATGGGGGTTGCAGGCTCGGCAACCGGGTCGACGAGGCGGAACCCGCAGGCGAACTCGCGGCAACCGAGATAGGGCTGATTGAAGCACTGGCCCTTCCGGGCGCGGCGCTCAAACATGGCGGCGTACTTGGCTTGGGTCTCATCCAGGCGCACGTCCGGGGTGCGGAGTTCGCACGCCTCGCCCGCATCGATCAGCCACTCGGGCACCGGGTTCACCGTCTTGCCACGCTGCTCCAGCGGGATGAAGTCGAACTCGGCGTGAAGCCGGTACTTCACGTCGCGCAAGACGAGTCCGGCGCGTTGCTGGCGCTCGTCTTCGATGAAGAAACCGGCCGATCTCGGCGAGGCGACCTTGCCGACTTCGTTGCGCCGTATGGACAGCCAACGAATGGGGGCCAACACGTCGATCTTGGTCACCCGCCAGCGGATGGCGGGTTTCCAGAGGATGGCATCGAAAATGGCGCGGGCAGCGGATGGCGTGATGACGTCATAGCTGACGCGTTCCACCTTCATCTCGGGCCGGGTGAAGCAGGCGCAGGGTCCGCTCACCTCCAGGCAGAATCCCCTCATAGGTCACCTCCGATGGTACAGAGCGATGTCATACGATGAGATCCTCCACGGGCAGGGCCTGGCGGTAGATGTTCAGGCCGATGTGCGGGTCGTAGAGGCCCGGGCTGCACTGGGCGATGACGCCGGGCACGACCTCGTACAAGCGGCCGTCAGCGAGCATGGCATCGGCCAGGCGTGTGGGCAGATTCACGGTGTAGCGCTGAAGCTGGCGCATCAGGTCCCGTACCGGGCCCCCGGCAAAGCGGAGGCGCTCCAGCGCCTTCGGGCTGCTCCGGTAAAGTACGATGACCGGGCGCTGTGCCTGGTCGTCTATGAGCTTGAACTCGTCCCCGGCGGTACGGAACTGGACATGGGGGACATCCGCCACCAGGCGGTCCCTCAACCAGGCTCCCCCCGTGTCGTTGACGCGGGCGTAGAAGAGGCTGAAGTAGCGCGTGTAGTCGGCCGGGGACTGGGGGTTGAACTCGCAGGCCGCGAGCTCGCGGGTGGTGTCTGCTCCTTTGCGCAACAAACCTCGCGGCGGGTCCGTGGGCGGGACGAAGACGTGCACCTGTCCCGGCCCTGCGAGACGGCCTTCACGGTTGCAGCGGCCGGCCGCCTGCGCGATGGAGTCCAGTCCGGCCAAAGCGCGGTAGACCACCGCGAAATCGATGTCGACCCCGGCTTCGATGAGTTGTGTGGTGATGACACGGATCGGCTTGCGCTTCTTCAGGCGCCACTTGATGTAACGGATGAGCCGTGAACGGTGCGCCCCGCACATGAGGGCTGACAGGTGGATCGTGCCCTCTGGCATGAGCGTGAACAGGTCATGGCAGTCGCGGCGGCTGTTGACGATGCACAGGACCTGCGCGTGTTGCTGGAGTTCGGCCGCGAGACCGGGCCAGGTAACCCGCTCGTTCAGGTCCGCCGGGAACGTGATGTCTGTGCGCGTCAGCACCGCATAGAGTTTGGCCGGATCCGGCATGATCTCTGTGGGCGGGCGGGATAGCCCCGGCAAGGCGGGTTGGGTTGCAGTGGAGAGCACCAGCGTCACCCCGTAGCAGGTCGTGAGCTGATTGAGCGCGCCCACGCACGGATCGAGCCTTTCGGGCGGCAGCAGTTGAGCCTCGTCGAGGATGACCACGCTATTGACAAGGTTGTGGAGCTTACGGCAGCGGCCGGACTTGGCCGCGTAGAGCGATTCGAAGAACTGGACGTTGGTGGTGACGATGATGGGGGCGTCCCAGTTCTCCGCTGCCAAGCCGGCACGCTGGGTTTCCTTGTCGGGGTCGAGGTTGCTGTGGTGCTCCACCACGTTGGAGTCGCCGAAGATGTGGCGTAAGGTGTCGGCGGTCTGCTCGATGATGCTGGTGTAGGGGATGACGTAGATGATCCGCGACTTGCCGTGCGCGACGGCGTGGTCCAGGGCAAAGGCCATGCTGGAGAGGGTCTTGCCGCCACCGGTCGGGACGGTCAGAGAGAACAGCCCAGGAGCCTTGAGCGCTGCGGCCCGACAGGCGGCCAAGATGTCACGCCTGATGGCGTTCACGGAAGTGCTGCGTGCGGACTCGGCCAGGTGGGTCATGTGCCGGTCGAAGGCTGCCTTTAGCTCGGCCAGGGCTGCGAATCCAGCGCGCACGGGGGCCTGTTCCGGCTGCATGAAGGCCTCGGTGTCCAGGCAGTCGGCATCCACCAGGCAGGAGAACAACATGCGGACCCAGAGGTGGAAACCGTCCTGCTTCAGGAACCGAGGCGGACAGAGCGTTCGCGGAAGCTGAGATACGAGCGCCGACGCAGGTGCTCCCAGGTGGTGGAGCTGCTCTCGCCCATCCTCCAGGCGGGCCACAAGTGCGGCATTGCCTGTTGCTGCAGTGTAATAGTCAGGCAGTCCAGCATGGTGCCCAGCCGCGAGACAAGCCAACGTCTTCCCAGTGACGTCCTGGACACCGCGCTCCGTACCGTGCCACGTCTCGACAGCCAGGGCCGCGCCGGCCGAGGAGTGGTTGAGCCGGCCGGAATCGTAGCCGCTGTCATCAAGTTCGTTGGCCCGAAGCAGGTAGCCCTGAAAGGCGGAGGCGGCCTTGCCCAGGTCGTGGAGCCACCCGGCGGCGCACGCCCACTCGGCGGAGCCGAAGGGCGTGGCGAACCTTGCAGCCTGTTCGGCCACCTGGCGCAGGTGGTCCGCCAACGGCTGCCACTCCGCCGGTGGTCGACCCGGCCTGGTGTGCGCGAAGAGACGATGGCAGGGCTCCAGCATCTGCGGCTGATCCTCTCTCCCCCTGTCCCCCTGGGGCGTCAACGCGGCCGCATGTAGGGTAGTGTGGTCGGGGGAGCGAGTCAAGCGGTAGAACGCTCGAAGCGGGATGGCTGCGGCGTCGCGCACACAGTCGGCCGTGTGGCGTTCCAGCCGGGAGTCTCCGACGCGGACGATGGGGACACCCGCTCCCGTTGGTCGCGGCGGCTCAGCCGGCGCTTCGCCCTCCAGGAAGACCAGCGGCTCAGCCGGCGCTTCGCCCTCCAGGAAGACCAGCGGCTCAGCCGGCGCTTCGCCCTCCAGGGAGACCTGCGGCTCAGCCGGCGCTTCGCCCTCCAGGAAGACCTGCGGCTCAGCCGGCGCTTCGCCCTCCAGGAAGACCTGCGGCTCAGCCGGCGCTTCGCCCTCCAGGAAGACCTGCGGCTCAGC
>CAILUI010000173.1 GCA_903837355.1 uncultured Victivallales bacterium | reverse complement strand
GCCGGTCAGCATCTCGTAGAGCGTCTTGCCCAGGGCGTAGATGTCGGCGGTGTGGGTCACGCTCTTGGCGTCCCGGCGCTGCTCGGGGGCCATGTAGTAGGGCGTGCCCAGGCCGTAGCCGGTGGCCGAGAGCTCCGATTCCCGCCCCTGGCGCGCCAGTCCGAAGTCCACCAGCCGCGGCAGCGGGCCGCCCGCTTCGGCCGGCTCCAGAAGGACGTTGGCGGGTTTCACATCCCGGTGTACCAGTCCCTGGCGGTGCGCCGCGGCGAGGCCCCGGCAGAGGCCCATGGCCAGGGCCACCGCTTCGGCCACCGGCAGCTTGCCGCGCTTCTTCAGGTAGTCTCGCAGGGTCCCGCCGGAGACGTATTCCATGACGATGTAGCGGCCGTCGGCGTCGGTGTCGCTGTCGAAGACCTGCACGATGTTGCGGTGGTTCAGCGTGGCGATGGCCTGCGCCTCGCGCTCGAAGCGCTGCACCGTCTGCGCCCCGCCGGGGCCCTGTGACGCCTCGGGCAGGAGCCGCTTCACCGCCACAGTCCGCCCCAGCTTGCGGTCCCGGGCCTTCCACACCACCGCGAACCCACCCCGGCCGATCTCCGCCTCCAGTTCGTAGCGCTCGGTCAGCGCCACGCCGGAGCCTGCGGAGGGGGAAATACCTGCGGGGCTCCCGGCCCCTTGCAGGGTGCGCTGGTCGCCGAGCGAGAGCGCGGGCGCCGCGGCTCTATCAGCCGGCGCTGGGCCGGTCTGCGTCAGCGCACCGCCCAGCGACACCCCCGCACGGGCGGCGGCCTGCGCTGCCTCGGACTGCGAGTCCGACGAGACCGCGCTGCCGCACTCCAAGCAGAAGCGCGAGCCGTCGGGGATGGTCTTATGGCATTTCGGACAGAGCATCAGTCAGTTCCGCGGTATGGGCCTATGGGCCTGGCTTACAGCCCTCTGATCGTGCTACATACGCCAGTTCCTGGGGCGCTGCCCCAGGCTGGTATGGTGCCGGGGCTTTGCCCCTTCGGGCGCCTCAGAAACCAGGATTCAGCATTCGGCATTCACGGTTGCCCTCTGCCGTTCCATTTCACCCTCAGCGACGCGAAAGACAATTAGAGGGGGCTGCCCCATTGGCGCTGGGGTAACAGAACTTGGTTGCTCTGCGCCCGATGAAAGCGGTGTCGAGCCACCGCAGTCCAAAGCACCCCACGTTATTGGGGTGCAGTATGATACCGCATGGCGGAGCCATGCTTGGAGATGCGCCCGGCCTCGGGCGCTGCGGCGGAGGCCCGCCGCATCTCCACCGGCATATCTGGAGAGGCGGCCGGCCGCTGGTTTTCCATCTTCTGAGCCGGCAGTCGACCTTATCTTGGCGCCTATGGGATACGCATGGATCACGCTGGCGCGCTCAGTGGGTAGACCTTCTCGGCACGGAGGACTTCGCCGGCATACTGGAGGCAGGCGGCGATATCCTCGTGGGAAAGCCCGGGGTAGTTGGCCAGGATACGTTCCTCGGTCCAGCCGTTCCCGAGCAAGCCGATGACGAATTCGACCGCCACCCGGGTTCCCCGGACGACGGGTTTCCCGACCAGCACTCGGGGGTCAATCTGTATGCGTTCGTTCATGGCACACCTCACCTGTGGAGCCAATATACTCCGCTTTCACTCACGGCTGGACCAGGACCATGACCACCGCGCCGCGCACGCGCCGGGCGACCTCCTCCAGGTCGCCCTCGGCGGCTGGCACGATTGGCCCCTGTCGCACCAGCCCTGCCGCCGCCAGCAGCGTGTCGACATAGCTCGACTTGACCGCAAAGTTGACGTTCTGCGGCACATCGCCGGTGTAGCGGAACACCTCGATGGCATTGAGCTTGCTGGTGACCACGCCGACT
>CAILUI010000172.1 GCA_903837355.1 uncultured Victivallales bacterium | reverse complement strand
TTGCGGATGGCGATCCGGGACGTAACACCGCTCGGCCCGCTGTCGTAGCGCACCGCTACTTCACCGATGTAAAGCGAGTCGACATCGGTAGTCAGGATGATTACGTCGGCACTGCGGATGTCGAGGCGGTTGGCGCGGATGTAGGAGTCCTCCGTGAGCTCGACGAACTGCTGCGGGTTGCTGAACAGGGTAGTGCCGCTGCCGCGGGCCACGCCCTGGATGCTGACCAGGCCACCGCTGGTGATTTCCCCGATGTGCAAGTCGTCGTCGGCCAGCAGTTCCACCGTCCCGGCAGCCCGGATCACATTCACGTCGGTGGTGTTGGCGAGGTGCATACGACCGATCGTATCGGCATTGTAGACCCACAGGCGTTCGATGCTCAGATCAAGGTTGGTCACGTCCTGCGCCGTCTCGATGATCAGCGCGTCGGAGGTCACGTCCTGTGATCCGGCGAGACTGGTAATGTCGCCGGTGGCACCGAGGGTCACGATGGCGTCAGTAGCGATGATCTCGCCTCGGTTGAGGTTGATGTCGCCGTCCGCCGTCAGGCGCACATTCCCGCCCTGGCTCGCCAGACCCAGATTCGAGTCGATACCGGCTACCCAGACGCTGCCGACCATGGCGCCGACCACGGCCACGTCGGTGAACGAGTGGACGTCAATCGGCGTGCCATAGGATCCGGCGGTCAGATCGCTGCCGGTGAGGGTCACGTCGACGTCCACCCCGGCCGCGCCGAGCAGCAGGATGTCGGACGCAGAGATATTGCTGAGGCCGCCGTTGGCGTCCCCGATAGCGCCTACGGCCGTGATCGTGACCGTGTCCTCCAAGGCAAGCACATTCCGCAGCAGGGCAGCGCCGCTGCCAAACTGGTCGAAGGTAATATTCGCGTTGGTGCCGCTGGCCGCAGCGTCAAAGAAGGTGTCGTGCGCGGTTGTGTTGTCGATCCAGATGTTCTGGCCGTCACCGACCACGCTGGCGTCGATGCTGCTGCCAACCGCGGCGTTGGTTGCCGTCTCGAGGGCCACCGTTGAGGTCCCAATGCTGCCGTTGGTGGCCGATAGAATGATGCTGCCCGCACTGATGCCCGTGGCGGCAGCGTCCTGGGTGATCGAGCCGTTCCGTGCGGTGAGGTCCACCGTGCCCACTCCGTCAAGAATGGCACCGGGCTCTCCGGCCTGGCTGACCAGAGAGACTGAGCCAGCGGCGGTCAGGCGGATGAAGTCGTCGGAGCCCGTCAGGGTCTCCACGGTGATACTGCCACCCGCGAAGAGGTCGAAGTCACCGTCCGTCCGGAAGGAGTCGATGGTGATGTTGTTGACCTCGTTGATGTAGCTTTCGCCCTTAACGTTATCACCGACGAGGGTGTTGACGTTAACGTCCAGCGCATGACGCCCCGGAACACCGGGAACACCGGCCATGCCGATACTACCGGCGCGCTCGACGACGAGCCGGTCCGCCGTGATCAAGCCACCCGCAGCGTCATGGTCCTCGATAGAGCCGACGGCGTCAAGGTAGACGATACCGTTACGGGCGTTGATGTTGGAGACCTGGGACGCATTCGTGTAGCCGGTGAAGACCATGGCATCGCCGGCGACTAAACGGATCACACCGGTCTCAGCACCGTTCTTGGCAACGGTGATCGCATCATCGATCACCAGTGAACCCCCGGTGGCGGCCAGGCGGATGTCCTCGTTGGCGAGTTGGGTAGTGACCTCCTCGGCGACACGCATGGAGCCGGTGGTCTCCACGTCAACGGGTGCGAAGATCAGCGAGTTGATCCCCAGAATGCTCACATCGCCACTGTTGCGAATGGCGATCCGGGACGTAACACCGCTCGGCCCGCTGTCGTAGCGTACCGCCACTTCGCCGATGTAAAGCGAGTCGACATCGGTAGTCAGGTTGATCAGGTCGGCGCTGCGGATGTCGAGGCGGTTGGCGCGGATGTAGGAGTCCTCCGTGAGCTCGACGAACTGCTGCGGGTTGCTGAACAGGGTAGTGCCGCTGCCGCGGGCCACGCCCTGGATGCTGACCAGGCCACCGCTGCTGATCTCCCCGATGTGCAAGTCGTCGTCGGCCAGCAGTTCCACGGTCCCGGCAGCCCGGATCACATTCACGTCGGTGGTGTTGGCGAGGTGCATACGACCGATCGTATCGGCATTGTAGACCCACAGGCGTTCGATGCTCAGATCGAGGTTGGTCACGTCCTGCGCCGTCTCGATGATCAGCGCGTCGGAGGTCACGTCCTGTGATCCGGCAAGACTGGTAATGTCGCCGGTGGCACCCAAGGTCACGATAGCGTCAGTAGCGATGATCTCGCCTTGGTTGAGGTTGATGTCCCCATCCGCGGTCAGGCGCACATTCCCGCCCTGGGCCGCCAGACCCAGGTTCGAGTCGATACCGGCCACCCAGACGCTGCCGACCATGGCGCCAACCACGGCCACGTCGGTGAACGAGTGGATATCGATCGGCGTGCCGTAGGATCCGGCCGTAAGATTGCTGCCGGTGAGGGTCACGTCCACGTCCACCCCGGCGGCGCCGAGCAGCAGAATGTCGGACGCAGAGACATTGCTGAGGCCGCCGTTGGCGTCGCCGATAGCACCTCCAGCCGTGATCGTGACCGTGTCTTCCAAGGCAAGCACATTCCGCAGCAATGCGGCGCCGCTGCCGAACTGGTTGAAGGTGATATTCCCGTTGGAGCCGGTGGCCGCAGCGTCAAAGAAGGTGTCGTGCCCGGTCGTGTTGTCGATCCAGATGTTCTGGCCGTCACCGACCACGCTGGCGTCGATGCTGCTGCCAACCGCGGCGTTGGTCTCGGTGTCCAAGGCGATGTTGGCCGAACCGATGCTTCCGCCGGTGGCGGAGAGGATGATGCTCCCGGCGCTGATGCCGAAGGCGTCGGCATCCTGCGTGATTGAGCCTTGTTGCGCGGTCAGGTCGACCGTGCCTACGCCGTCGCGGATGGCTGCGGCCTGGTTGGGCTTGCTGGCCAGAGCAATACTGCCAGCCGCTGTCAGTCGGATGAGGTCGTCGGATGCGGTCAAGGTCCGAACTGCGATGTTGCCACCCGCGAAGAGATCAAAGTCACCGTCCGTCCGGAAGGACTCGATGGTAATGTTGTCGACCTCGTTGATGTAGCTCTCGGCCTTCACGTTATCACCGACGAGGGTATTGACGTTGACATCCAGCGCGTGACGCCCCGGAACACCGGGCACACCGGCCATACCAATGCTACCGGCGCGCTCGACGACGAGGTGGTCGGCCGTGATCAGACCGCCCAGCGGGTCGTGGTCCTCGATGGAGCCGACGGCGTCGAGGTAGACAGTACCGTTGCGCGCGTTGATGTTGGAGACCTGTGACGTGTTGCTGTAGCCCGTCAAGACCATGGCATCACCGGCGACGAGGCGGATAACGCCGGTCTGCGTGCCGTTCTTGCCGACGGTGATCGCATCGTCGATCACCAGCGAGCCACCGGTGGCGGCCAGACGGATATCCTCGTTGGCGAGCTGGGTGGTGACCTCCTCGGCTACACGCATGGAGCCGGTGGTCTCGACGTCAACGGGCGCAAAGATCAGCGAGTTGATCCCCAGAATGCTCACGTCGCCATCGTTGCGAATAGCGATCCGGGACGTAACACCGCTCGGCCCGCTGTCGTAGCGTACCGCCACTTCGCCGATGTAAAGCGAGTCGACATCGGTAGTCAGGTTGATCAGGTCGGCGCTGCGGATATCGAGGCGGTTGGCGCGGATGTAGGAGTCTTCCGTGAGCTCGATGAACTGCTGCGGATCGCTGAAGAGGGTAGTGCCGTTGCCGCGGGCCACGCCCTGGATGCTGACCAGGCCGCCGCTGCTGATGTCGCCGATGCGGAGGTCGTCATCGGCCAGCAGTTCGACGGTCCCGGCGGCCCGGATCATGTGGACGTCGGTGCTGTTGGCGAGGTGCATCCGGCCAATCGTCTCCGCGTCGAGGACGCGGAGGTGCTCGATGCTGAGGTCCAGATTGGTCACGTTCTCAGCCGTCTCGATGGTCAAGGAGCGAGCGGTAACATCCTGGCTGCCGGGGTCACTGACGATATCAGCAGCAGCGGCGAGAGTCACCTGAGCATCGGTGGCAATGATCTCGCCTTGGCGCAGGTCGATACGGCCGTCGGAGACGATCCGTACATTGCCGCCGGTGGAATCGATGAGCCCGAGCTTCAAGGCCTGGTCGGCGGTTCCGAGCACGTAGGCCATCAGGTCGATGGGCGCGTTGGTCGAACTGGCGGTGACGGTGCCGGTTATCTCCATGTCAGTATCGATGCCATCGGTGCCAACGAGGGTCAGGTTACGTCCGTAGATGTTGTTAGTGAGTCCATTGAGGTCATAGATCAGGCCAGCGTCGGCAGTCACGGTGGCGTCACCAACGGCACTGACGAACCCAAGGCCGATATCGCCACCCACGTCGTTGTTGTTGAGAGTGGTCGAGAGGTTAGCATCCCAGGTGTCTGGGCCGACGCTGCCGGCGTGGACCTGCTGCGCCACCAGGTTGCCGGCATTGACCGTGATATCGATCCGTCCGTCGGCGGTCACGGCGCTCAGCACGTCAAGGTCCCCGGCTGCGGCACCGTTGTTGTGCTGCATGAAGTTGATGTACTGGCCGGCGCCGGCGTAACTGACCCCCGAGCCGGTAACCGTGGCGTCTAGAGTTGTGTTTGCAGACGTGATGTTCGTCAGGGATATGTAGTCATTGGCGACCGCCACGATCTCGGAGCCGGTAGTCTGGACTTCGTTGCCATTGATCGCTCCCTGCGGCGCGTTCAGGTAGATCGAGCCCGCGATGATCTCGGGAAGCGTCGTAACGGCATTGGCCCACGCGATGTTACCGGTATCGGCCGTCAGGTGTGCCGCCCCGTCGGATGCGTCTATTGCATAGTCGCCGACGAAGATATTGTCAGACGCCTCGGCAATAACCTCGGGTGCGACCACCGTCGCGGCGCCCGCCGCCCCTGCGTCGATGGTGAGATCGCCGTTGTAGGCCAGGAGGCTGGCCAGGGTCCGCGAGGTGACGCCGCCGTTCACCCGGACATCCGCGGCGACGATCCTGACCGTGTCGTTGGCCCAGACCGAGCCGTTGATGATCGCGTCGGCCGTGCCGGCGGTGTCATCGGCGTTGAGGTAGACCGAGCCGGAGGAATACACGCTCGCCGAGGGACCGATGACCAGGTTGCCGCCGCGCGCTTCCAGAGACACATCCTGCACCTTGCCGTCGGGAGTGCCGAGGCTGGCCTGGACGTCGATGCCGCCGCCGTGGGCGACGGCACTGAGGCCGTGTTCGCCGGTCACGGTGTCGCCAACGCCGCCGATCCGAATGGCACCGCCGGCATCCATGCTCACTTCAGAACCCAGGACAATGGAGTCAGCCTGGTCGAGGTCGATAGTTGAGGTGGCGACGATGCTGTTGTTGAGTTCGGTGGTGCCGCTGCTGACGATCTCAAAGAGCGCGACCGGTGTGGTCATGCCAACCGAATCGCCGAGGATGACGTTACCGCCGCCGGCGAGGACCTGGAAGCCCTGAGTGGTATTGGCATCGACGCGACCAATGATCTCGACGTCGCCACCCGAGGTAGAGATCGTCGTCAGGGCATCCATGAGGACCACGTTGTCTTCGATGATCACATCGCCGCCGCCGGTGGTGATGTCGTTGATGTAGGTCGTATTGCCGGAGCCGGTGAGATAGACGCCACCCAACACTGTCGTCAGCAGAGCCTCCAGGCGGATGTCGTTGCCGGCGGTGGCAGTGAAAGCACCTGTGCCATCGAGGGTGAGGGGGGCGCTGACAATGATGTCGCGGCCGGCATCGAAGACGAGGTTGACGCTCCCGTTGCCGGTGGCCGTGGCCACGTTGAAGTCGTCTACGACGGTGATGTCCAAGACCGCCTCAAAGCGGATGGTGTCGGCGTCGCCGGCGCTCAACAAGACGGGGACTTCGGTATTGGCATAGTAGCCGGGGAAGAGCGGATTGAGTAGGTCCGGCACGGCGACCCAGACGTAGTTGTTGGCGCCGTCGATGTCGAAATAGCTGGTGGTGCCCATGTCCTCGGTGAGGGCTTCGCGCAGGTCGCTGAAGTCAGTGATAGGCCCCTCTTGCTGGCCGGTGCCGCCGCCGGTCGGGCCAGTGCCCTCGAGGTTGAGGAAGACGATGTAATCCGGGTCAAAGAGGACCTCACCGGCCTGCAGGTTGGCCCCTTCTACCTCGATGGAGTGACCAGACACCTCGATAAAGCCGTCGTCCGTGCCACCGCGCGTGTTGATGGTCGCGCCCGCCAGGATGCGGGTGCCTTCGCCCATCTCGCCATTGGCATCCGGCGCATTGATGCGGACTTCGCCGCCTGGAGCCGTGATGGCAGCCCCGGGCATCATCACGGTTTTACCTTCGGACTGCACCACAACGCGACCGTCGGCGCCAGCATTGACTGTCGAGCCGGTGTCGAAGCCGACCTGGTCACCGGCGATGAAGACGTCGCCGTTGGCACCCGTGTCAATAGCACCGCTGTGGATGGCGTCGCCAAGCAGTCCAGTCATGTCGACCGAGAGCTTACCGCCGGCGATGCGGCCGAGTTCGATGTTGGAGGCTGCCACCAGGGCGGCTTCGCGGGCGGCGATGGTGCCGGCGTTAGTAACATTCCGGCCGAGGAGGGCGACGAAATCGGCATTCAGGCTGCCCCGGTTCTCGACGACAGCGCTACTGTCGCCGCCGAAATTCAGCTTGCCAGCCAGGAAGTCCCGGTCGGTCAAATTGAGCGTGGTGGCAATGAGTTGCCCCACGTCGACCGTGGCATTCTGTCCAAAGAAGACCCCGTTCGGGTTAACCAGGTAGAAGATGCCGTCCGCGGTCAGTGAGCCGAGGATGGCGGAGGGGTCGCCACCGACGACGCGGGCGAGCATGGCAGCCTGGGCGGAGGGCTGGTCAATGTTGACCCCATAGCCGGCGCCGATGCTGAAACTATTCCAGGTCATGATGGCCTGTTGAGAGGCCTGCGTCAGGGTCATGGTGTGCCCGTCGACGCCAATACCGACATTACCGTGAACGACGGTGCCACCGCTGGGCAGATTACCGGCGAACCCGGACGGTCCAAAGAGGAGCATGAAGCTCACGACCGTGCTGGTGATCTTCATCACCGGGGTCATCCGCGAGTTGCTGGGAAGTAACCTCTTCATACGTCTCCCCTTTGCCTTTGTCTGGGTATGTGTAATGGGTCCGTTGTCTTGCTGTGTGGTGCTCAGGGTGTCATTCATGGCCTCAAACCCCCGACTTGTGTACTGCCTTCAAGCAGAAGCACATCTCCCGAACACTTCAGAATTGGAGCTGCAGAGAGGCGTGGAGGCGACCACTCTTGGGGGTATCCTCCGTGGTCTCGATCAGCGGGATACCGTAATCGAGGCGCATCTGCGAGTACTTGGTCAGGCCGAGTCGGAAGCCAGCGCCGACGCTGGCGAGATGCTCCGTATCGAATTCACCGGCGAGCGGCTCTTTGTTGTTGACCCAGCCGGCGTCCGTGAAGGCAAGCAACTGCAGGCGGTGCTGCAGGGCGTTCTCGGGGTCGTCCTCAAGCTCCTTTTCGGTACGCTTGAAGCCGGGGATGAAGTTTGCGAAGAGGGGAGCGCGCAGTTCGAGGGTACCGTATACGGCGTTGTCGCCGGCGAGGGTGCCTTCCTCGTAGCCGCGGACGCTGTTGGCACCGCCGACACTGCGGCGGACGGCGGAGGGGAGGGAGTCGCCGGCGATTTGGCCGTCTACCTTCATGAACAGGGTCCACTTGCCACTGTCCGTGCCGCCCTGGCAGAAGCGCTGAAGCCGGGCGAGTCGGACTCGGAGTAGGGTGAAGTCACCGTCGGCGTTCCCGTCACCGCCTTCGCCAATGAACTCGGACTTCTCACTGCTGCCATATTTACCAGCAAAGTTTGAGACACCGGTGACGGTGGCGAAGGTACGGCCGTAGAGGCGGTCAAAGACGCGGCTCTGGTAGTCATAGGAGACGCTGGGCATGGACAGGCGCAGGCGGCGGTCGTTCCAATTGCTGCCGGAGATGTCCTGCTGAGTCTCCCAGTACTGGTAGAGCCAGCTAAGGGTAAGGATGTCGCGGTAGGTCGGCTCCTCGCGGAGGACGCGGCTCACGCCGGCCTGAGCAAAGTAGCCCTTGCCCTGGACGTCGAGTTGCGGGAGGACGTCCTGGATGTCGGAGTCGCTGTAACCGGTGGTGGCCATCAAGCTCCAGCGCTTATCAAGCGGGAGGCTATAGCCGAGGGTGTAGGCGTTGACGTCATTGAGGTCGGGGCTAGTAAGCCATTCAGCGGTAAGGACGTCGTCGTGGCGCGTAAGGTTAACATCCTGCAGCGTGTTACGGATGCGCCAGTCGTTGGTGGCGGCGGTTCCGGTGTTCGAGAGTTCGATAGCGCCGTGGATAGGTAGACTGTCCTCGACTTCCAGGTCGGCATCGATCACGCGGCGGCCGTTCTGGAGGGAGGGCCTAAGTTTGGCATCAATGTTGAGGTCGGGCTTGGCGTTGAGGTCGAAGATGTCACCGTGCACGCGGGCGTAGTTGAAACGGGCGCCAGGCTGGTTAGCGAGTGATTCGACAATCTGCTTCGAGGAATAGTAGTGGTTACCCTTGACGGTGATGGTTCCCAAGGGGCCGAGGTCAACCTTGGCAAGGAAGATCCCGTAAGCCCAGATGCGGGTGGGGAAGGTGACGCGGGCGAACACATAGCCCTTTTCCTGGAGGGCTTTTGTGAATTTCGCGTGGAAAGCGTTGATCTCGTCAGCGCTGACAGGGTTGAAGATGACATAGTCGGCCCACTCTTTCCAGACGGGGAAACCCTCAACGATATCCTTGTCACCGGCGAGCATGGTAGCGTCGAATTGGAGTTTGGTGCCTGGGGGGGCGATTTCCTCGGGTTGCGGTTCAGGAATGGCGAGGGTTTGGCCGGCGCGCAGGACAGGGGCGGCTTCGGGAGCGGCGGGTGGCGCCCAGGCGGCGGGCTCACTGACGCGGGCAACGTGCGGTTCGGGTTGCTGTTTGCCGGCGTTGAGATCAGTCACGGCGGCCTGGTAGTCCTTGTCCTTGCCAGTTGCATAGCGTTCGGCTTGCTTCAGGGCTGCTTCGGCCTTCTTGCGGGCGTCGGCGTCCTTGGCGTTGGCGAGATCCTGAGTGCGCTGGGCAACCACCGCGTCGGCTTGATTCTTCTTATCCTGGGCCTGCTTGACATTCCCCTCTGCCGGGGCAGCGACTACCGGGGCGGCGACTACCGGGGCGGCGACTACCGGGGCGGCGACTACCGGGGCGGCGACTACCGGGGCGGCGACTACCGGGGCGGCGACTACCGGGGCGGCGGCAACCGGGGCGGCGGCCTTTTCCTGGGCCTGGCGCTGTGCCCATTCTGCCTTTTCAGCCTTCTGCCTAGCGGTCAAGTCGGTTGCGGCCGAGGCTGTTACATTAGCCTCGGTCTGACGTGCCTGGGTCTGGGCTTCAGCGCGCGCCAGGTCAGTTTGGAGAAGGGCGCGCTGGTTACCGGCCTTGTTGGCTTCCTCCTGGAGGTCGCGAATTTTCGAGCTCAGCTTCTCTTTCCGGGCCTGGGGCGCCGAAGCGAACTGGTTCTGCAGGGTCACCAGACCGGACTTGAGCTCAGTCTCGTCGGCGGCGGCCTTTTTCAGGGAGGCGGCCAATTTGGCCTGGGCCTTGGTCGCGTCAGCCAGCGCCTGTTGGGCGTGGGCGGCTGCGGTTTTCGCGGCCTTGACATCCAGATCACTGATAGGGGCGGCTAGGCACCGGGCGGTGGAGCCAAAGGCTAGAATGACGGTGGCAGCGAGCGCCAGCGTGCGCAGGGTCCAGTGTTGGCGAGCCCCCTTCTGTCCTGCGGTAAGATGCGCCATGCTCGTCATAACTCCTCCTTCGCCTTGGAGGGGGAGGTAATCCCCTGCCCCCACACCGGCCCTTGTTGGGTTGCCCGTATCGTAAATAGATGTCGTCGTCATTGGGCTGACTCTCCCTGAAGCATGCGCCGACTAAGTAAAGAGACAGCGTTTCCGTGTCTCTCGGCTTAGCCGGTCCAGTTTTTTCCGCTGGCTCTTATTCTCTGCCTAGGTGTGCTGGGCGCTCACTTGTAGCCTGGTGCCGCCTGCGCGTGTAGGCGAACATTGGGCCGGTGAGGGCGTTCGTGTCTGGGTTTCCTGTGCCTTAACTCTTAATCTGGAGAGGACTCCGACGTGAATGCTGCATGTCCATACCCGCTATGGCGGCGGGGCATCCGCTCCTCTGAGCATTATACCAACTGTAGGAGGGCACAAGGGCCGTAAACTGGGTGCACGCGGACCGGTAGGCGCACGTTAGCTCGGTTTCCTCTAGCCTCAGGAGGGCTCTTGGTCGTCTTGCTGAACTACCACCCTGTGGGGTTTTTCTTCTTTGTGTTTGTACATTAGCACCATAGTGGTAGCGGGGTCAAGCTCAGCGGGGAGATTTCCTGTAAACTCGTAGCCTCAGTGGGGTTAAATCACTCTGAATGCCCCAATCTTGACGTCATTCTATACGTAGAGCCGGACTTTTCGGTGTCGTGGGCGATGGCGTTGGTGTTGAGGGCGGGGGATCGGGATAGGCGGCTTGGCGAGGGGGACAGGGGGGGTGAGGGGCAGACGGGGGGGGGCGGCGGGAGGTGTTCCAGCTCTTCGCGGGGTGTGGGGCCAGGCGGGCGCCGTGACGGGTAGCGGTAGCGGGGCAAGGAGAGAGGCGGTTTACCTTCCCTCCCCGGGGGGTTGGGCGGGTGTTTTGCATATTTGGTGCCGGCGCGGGCCGGGCACCTTTCTAATTCAGCTTTGCTGAGTTTTCTTTTAGCGCTCGGTAGGTTGCGTGTATCCATCATCGAGACGATGTTACCCTCTTTATGGGAGTGGAAGCGGGTGGTAGTGAATGGTGGTGATGTTCTCGGTTCCCGAAAGACGATGGTATTACTATGCCTGGCAGCGAGTTCATTCAGAGTGTGCAACGGGCGGTTGATGTTTTGGAGTTGCTGGCATCCGACGCTGGTGGGATGGCATTGAGCGGCATGTGCGGCCGCTTGGGGCTGAAGGCGCCGACGGTGCACAACATTCTGCGCACGCTGGCTGCGCGGGGGCTTGTGGAGCGGTGCGGTCCGCCGATACGCTACCGTCTGGGTCCCCGATTGGCGGAGCTGGCGCAGCGGGTTGAGCATTTGGCGATGGAGGGTCAGTGTGAAGTCCTACTGCGGCGACTGGTGACAGAGGGCTTGGCGGAGTCTGCACACCTGGCGCGGCAGTCGGCAGGGGACCTGGCGGTCGTGTTGCGGGTTGACTCAGCGCGGCCGCACCTAGCGGAGCGTCCGGCGGCTCGGCCCCTGCATCCTTACGCGAGTTGTGCCGGCTTGGTTTTCCAGGCGTTCTGCGGGCGCCACCAGTTGGCGGCATTCCGGCGCTCGCATCCCTTCAGTGTATTCGGGGGGGCGGTGTGGGCCGGGGAGGCAGAGCTTGAGGCGGAACTCGAACGGGTTCGTGCCGACGGTTTCTGCATGCGCAGCGACGGGGCAGCGATGCGGGTAGGGGTTCCGTATCTGGGCAGGCGGGGGAATCTCGAGGGGATTATGGGGGCCATGCAGGCTGGAGCGGGAGCGGGAGCGGGCGAGCCGGGGGGATGCGAGGAGAGTGGCCGGCGCTTGGCAGCGGCGCTAGTGGAGTGCGCCAAGTCGCTGCTGACCACGAGTGGCTTTGCGGCGGAGGCGTAAGGGGGGAAGTGGTCGGGGCGGCGAGAGTTGAACTCGCGACCTTCTGGTCCCAAGCCAGACGCGCTGACCAGGCTGCGCTACGCCCCGACGACTAGTGTAAGCGACCGAAGGTGAGCTAATATAGCGTACCAGGAGGGTGTCTGCAACGGCGCAGTTCAGCAAGGTAGCCCGATTCGGCGCATGCTGGTAAGGAGCACCTGGCGGTTAGCGGCACTCATCTCACAGAGGGGCAGCCGGTACTCCTCGGCAATGCGCCCGAGGGCCGCGAGGGCAGCCTTGACGGGGATCGGGTTGGTTTCCACGAAGAGATCGCGGAAGAACGGGTAGAGTTGTCGTTGTAGCTGACGGGCGTCGGCCCAGCGGTTGTCCAGCGCGGCGTGGACGAGGGCTCCCACTTCACGCGGGATGACATTGGACGCGACGCTGATGACGCCGACGGCACCGACCGCCATCATGGGCAGAGTGAGGACGTCGTCGCCACTGAGAACAGCGAGATCACACTCGTCGAGGATGGCAGAGACGCGCTCGACGCTGCCGCCGGCCTCCTTGACGGCGACGACTACGGGGTGCGCCGCGAGGCGAGCGATAGTATTAACGGGGATCTCCCTACCGGTGCGGCCGGGGACATTGTAGAGGACGATGGGTAGTCCGCACTGGTCGGCCACCGCCGCGAAATGGCGGTAGAGTCCCTCGGCGGTGGGCTTGTTGTAGTAAGGGGTGACCTGCAGGGTGGCATCCGCGCCGACAGAGGCGGCGTGGCGGGTCAGGCTGATAGCCTCGGCGGTGGAGTTGGCGCCGCTGCCGGCAATGACCCGGCAGCGTCGGCGAACGGTCTCGACGGTGAACTCGATGACCTTCCGGTGTTCGTCGAAATCGAGAGTCGGAGACTCGCCGGTAGTACCGACCGGCACGACGCCGTCAATTCCGGATGCTATCTGGAACTCGATAAGTGTTCGCAGTGCGGGGTAATCGACTTCGCCGTTGCGGAACGGTGTAACCAGTGCTGTGTAGCAGCCTTCCAACTCCATAGCGGCTCCTCTTCGCGGGCTTCTTGGCAGGGCTCCGCAGGGCAGGTCAAGCGGGCTCTGTGTTTGGGGATAATATAGCGGGGCTGGCCGCTCACGCCTGCCCGAAGCGGTGTAGACAGCGCTCGTGTGGGCTTGCGGGACGAAGGGTAGTGTGGCGAATGACACTGGACGAAAAGGGAGGCGTGGGCGTATGAGGCTTGCATTTCTGGGGGCCGGGAAGATGGCGACGGCCATCGCGAAGGGGCTTGTACAGGCCGGGATAGTGGGCGCGGAGGACATGACGGCCTGCGACGTTTCGGTTGAGGCGCGCACGGCGTTTAGCGCGGCCACGGGGGTGTGCTGCGCCGAGGCTCCGGGGCGGGCCTTTGCTGAGGCTGATTGTGTCTTGCTGGCGGTCAAGCCGCAGAAGGCGGAGGAAGCGGCGCGTTCGCTGCCAAGGTTGAGGGAGGACGTACTGGTGGTTTCGATCGCGGCTGGGGTGCCGCTGAGTCGACTTAGCAGTTGGTTTACGGCGGACCGCGTCATCCGGGTGATGCCGAATACGCCGCTTCTGGTAGGGCGTGGGGCGACCGTCTATGCGCGCGGCGGGGGCGTGGGGGACGCCGATGCGGCCGTTTGCGAGCGGATATTCGGTGGGTTGGGGCTCGTGCGGGAGGTACCCGAGTGTTGGATCAACGCGGTCACGGCTCTGAGTGGGAGTGGTCCAGCGTACGTCTTTGAGATGGTGCAGGCGCTCGTAGATGCCGGGGTTGAGGTGGGGCTGCCGGCGGACCTGGCGCTGGAGTTGACGGTGCAGACCGTGGCGGGGGCCGCAGAGATGCTGCAACAGCGACAGGGTAGTCCCGAGGAGTTGCGCCGGGCCGTAACCTCGCCTGGGGGCACCACGGCGGCGGGCTTGGCGGTACTGGAGGCGGGTGGTTTTCGTCCCTTAGTCCTGCGTACGGTGAAGGCAGCGTGCGCCCGCGCCGACGAACTCGGACGGGTGGAGGGCTAGGCAGGGGACTGATGAGCGGCGGTGTGGCAGTTGGGTGAGGTGAGGTCAGCCGAGAAGGCGGAACGTGGAAGTCCGGACGCGATGGGCGTAACGTGATGTCGACGGGCCGGTTGCCGGCGAACTGACGGCGCTGGTGCGGGAAGCAGGCCTTTGGGATTGGGCGCACGGGGATACGGCTCAGCGGCGCGGGCGCGCCTGGGGAGCTTCGCCCTCCAGAAGCATACGGCTCAGCGGCGCGGGCGCGTCTGGGGAACTTCGCCAGCGGGTGGGCACCCAGCGGCATCTGCTGGGAGGGGGTGCCGGGCCTGCCGCGGAAGTGAGTCGGTAGGCCCGGGTTGTATGGGGCGTCTGAGACAGAGGTTGGACGGGGTCGGGATCACTCCTCCGGGGGGGGGAGTTCCGCGGCATCGTCGGCCGGCATGGCCGATGCTGGGGCCAGTTTGACGGCGCCGGACGCGAGGCGTTCGCGGATGACGGCAAGCATGCGGGCCTGGAGGTCGGGATCGGCATCGAGGGCCTGTTTGGTTTGCTCGCGCCCCTGACCGACCTGGGTATCCTGGAAACTGAACCACGAGCCCCGTTTCTCGATGAGCTTCATGGCTAGGGCAACATCGAGAATGGAGCCAGACCTGGAGATGCCTTCGGAGTACATGATATCGAACTCGGCGACCTGGAAGGGCGGGGCCATCTTGTTCTTGACGACCTTGACCTTGACGCGGCTGCCGAGGGGCTGGCCATCGGGGGCCTTGATGGTGGCGATGCGGCGGATATCGAGGCGGATGGAGGCATAGAACTTGAGGGCTCGGCCACCGGTAGTGGTCTCTGGGGAGCCGAACATAACGCCGATCTTCTCACGGATCTGGTTGGTGAAGATAACGGAGGTGCGGCTACGGCTGATAGCGCCGGTGAGTTTGCGCAGAGCCTGGGACATGAGGCGGGCCTGGAGACCGACGTGGCTATCGCCCATTTGCCCCTCGATTTCCGCGCGAGGGACGAGGGCAGCCACGGAGTCGATGACGAGGACGTCGACGGCGTTGCTGCGTACGAGGGTTTCGGCGATGTTGAGGGCATCCTCGCCGCAGTCAGGCTGCGAGACGAGCAGGTCATCGATATTGACGCCGATGATGCCGGCGTAGGCTGGGTCGAGGGCGTGTTCGGTATCGATGAAGGCGCAGATGCCGCCGGCCTTCTGGGCATTGGCGATGACATGCAGGCAGACGGTGGTTTTTCCGGAGGATTCGGGGCCATAGATCTCGATGATGCGGCCGCGGGGGATACCGCCGATACCGAGCGCGATATCGAGGGCGAGGGCGCCGCTACTGATGGTCGGTACGTCCTCGTGGGTGGCGTCGCCGAGTCGACGGATGGTCCCTTTGCCGAATTCCTTCTCGATCTGCCCGAGGGCGAGGGAGAGGTTCCGGTCGCGGGCATCCTTGAGGTTGGGGGTAGCTTCCTTGTTCACGCGTGACTCCTGTGGTTAGAGGCGGACCGGGACCGACTGGACTTACTGGACGGGCTGGACGTGGCGAGGTTCTGGGCAGCACGGCGAAGGGGTGAGGGGGACGACTGGAGGGGGGCAGGACGCTGGGGGCTGGAGCAAGGCGGTGCGCAGGAGGACGAAAGCCATGGCCGTGGCGCGTTCGCGGACACTGTGGCGGTTACCGGGGAACTGCAGGCGCGTCACAGTGGTCACGGCGTCAGCGCACACGCCGACGCAGACGGTTCCGACGGGTTTGTCGGGGGTCGCGCCGGCAGGGCCGGCGATGCCACTGATAGCGATGGCGGCGCGGACGCCAAAGCGGGCGCGCAGGCCGGCGAGCATCTCACGGACGACGGCTTCGCTCACTGCGCCATGCGCGTCGAGAGTCTGTTGGCGAACTCCGAGCAGGGTCTGTTTCCATTCATTGGAGTAGGTGACCAACGCGCCGGCGAACCAGGCAGACGAGCCGGGTATATCTGTGGCCGCAGCGGCGACGAGGCCGCCGGTGCAGGACTCTGCGGCGGCCAGGTACCACCCGCGGGCCTGGAGGAGTTGGGCGACGTGATCGGCGGGGGTGAGGCAGTCGGGGGGGAGGGCCAGGGCGGCGAAGGCCTGGCGGAGCCGGGTCGCGGCGGTGTCGAGGAGGTCGGCTCGGTGACACGGGTCGGAGAGGCGGACGGTGACGCACCCGGGCTTGGCACAGTAGGCGACCTGGAGGCCAGGCAGGGGGAGCAACGTCGCCTGAACGCACGCTTCGACACGGGACTCCGCGAGACCGGCGACGCGCACGACGCGGGGGCGTTGGAGGGAGGGGGGAACAGCCTGGAGCAGGCGGGGGAGGACGGCGTCATCGACCATGGGCCGGAATTCGGCAGGCGGGCCGGGAAGCATGATCACGGTGGCCTGGCCCGGGCGTTGGCAGCAGAGACCTGGCGCCGTGCCGTTAGGGTTCGGCAGGACCTGGGCCGCGGCGGGAACAAGGGACTGCAGGCGGATGGCCTCGGGTGGGATACTGACTGCACAGCGCGCGAGGTAGGCACGGATGGCGGCGGCGACGTCGGGGTCTTCGTGGAGGGCGAGTCCGAGGGTCTCGGCGACGACCGTACGCGTGAGGTCGTCGGTAGTCGGGCCGAGGCCACCGATGGTAATGACGGCAGCGCTGTCGATCAGGGCGTGGCTGAGGGCAGCGCGGATGGCCTCGCGGTCATCCGGGACGCAGGTCTCGCGGTGCAGCGGGACGCCGGCGTCCGCCAATCGTTCGCCGAGGTAGGCGAGATTGGTGTTAAGCGTGTCGCCGTTCAGCAGTTCATTACCGACGCTGATAACGCTGACAAGCACGTCGACAGTCTCCCGGTTCGAGTTTGGGCAGCGGGAGTGCGCTACCGAGGCTTAGGATACACCGCAGGGCGGTTGTTGTCAATGTTTTATTAGCCATAATCCATGCGCTGCCGAAGTCAGGAGGCGGGCGTTGTGGGCGCGGCGACGGAGTCAGGCCGGTGGGGGTTCGGTTCACCGCCCTGTTCGGCCACGACCATAGCAGCGGCGAGGTTGCGTTCGTGGGAGAGGCTGATGTGGATGCGGCCGATGCCACGGCGCCGGGCGGTGGCGCGGGCGGCGCCGCTGAGTTCGACAAGCGGTTCGCCTGCAGGTCCACGGCTCACCGCGATGTCGGTCCAGGCGCAGTCCGCACCGATGCCTGTACCGAGGGCCTTGGCGACGGCTTCCTTGGCGGCCCAGCGGGCGGCGAAATAGGGATCGCGGGCGGGGCCGACGGGGGCGGCGGCGATTTCCGCGGGGGTGAAGACGTGGGCGAGGAAGTGGTCGCCGTGGCGGAGGATAGCGGAGCGCATGCGTTCGGTCTCGATGACGTCCGTGCCGATGCCAGCAATCATGCGGAATCTCCGGGGAGTCAGAGGGTATCGAGCCGGCCAGGGACGGCGGGGACGGCGGCGGGCAGGGCGCCGCCGCAGCGGTTCCGCGGGGCGCAAACGAGGGGCGCGCTGGAGCTACAGGCGGACAGAATGGACACGCTTTCCCTGATCTCGCCGTTTCCCTGAGCGACCGGTTCGTCCGACTGGGGTTCGGCAGCGCGCCGGGGGAGGGTCAGGTCGGTCAGTAGCATGGCTTCCACCGCTGCTCAGGGCTTGCCCATGGCGGCGACCTTAGCGAGGATACGTGGCCTGGCGTCGTCCATGATATCCTTCACGTCCGCGTAGTTAAAGACGCGTTCGGCGAAGGAACGGCGGGCGAGGTTGGGCAGGAAGCGCTCGTTGAATTCACGGAAGTACGAGCCGTAGATATGGAAGCTGTCAGCAAGGTGGACATAGCGTCCGACCCGGACCGATCTGCCGCTGAGGGCGGCGATGCGGTCGGCGATATGCTTTTGGAGTTGTGCCAGGGCGAACATATTCATGAAGGCGGCCTTGTAGGCGTCATTGGAGCGGAAGCGGATGTTGGTGTTGAGGACGAGCGCGCCCTCATCCTCCGTCAGTCGGCACCAGATGCTCTGCAGGCAGGCCGGGTCGTAGCACTCGTTGTCTTCCCAGACCTTCCAGGTGATGGCCTGGGCGCGACGCGTATGGGGCGTCTCGGCGAGTTTGCGGGCGATGATTTCGATCTGGTCGAAGGCCGGGTTCAGTCCGGGGATGCGGTAGGCGAAGAGGCGTTCGTTATAGGTGTATTCCCAACGCGTGTCGGTAGGGTCGGCGGGGTCGCGAACGAGGTGGTTCTTGATACCTTCGATGACCTCCATGACGTACTCCTGGAGGTCTTCGAGGCCCCCTGGGAAATCCTTGTGGATCATGGGATCGGAGAGCGGCTCGTCGATGGTTACGAGCATGGTGGCATCGATGCTGGGGGGGTCATCGGGCTTGTCGTACTGGGTTTTCAGGCGGCAGCCGCCGCGGTGCAGTTCGACGAGTGCGTTCTCCCAGGCCGCGGCGATGCCGTTGCCGCGGGCGGTCAGAACGGGGATGCCGCTCATGGGAAGCCCTTTCCTTTGGTGGGTGCTCGGCGTTTGGCCGGCGCACAGGGGCAACCATAGGCCAGCGCCGGGAGATGGCAAGCGTCGCGGCAGACCTTTGGCACAGACGTCGGTGGGGCGTGCTTACAGCGGCAGATCGAGTTGGGTAGGCGGCGGGTCGACGGGGGCGGGCGGGCGGGCGGCGAGGAGGGCCAGGAAGCGGCTTTCGTCGAGGATCACGACCCCGAGTTCGGCGGCGCGTTCGGTCTTGCGTGCTCCGGTATCGGCGCCGGCCACGAGATAGGTCGTGTTGCGGCTGACGCTTTCGGCGGCCGTGCCGCCGAGGCGGCGGATCCTCTCCTTGGCCTGCTCCCGGCTCATGGACACGAGCGTTCCTGTAAGCACAAAGGTCTGTCCGCTGAGGGGGCCGGTCGCGGGCGCTACGGCAGGGTCTGTCGGGGACTGTTCGGCAGTGGCCTGCCCCGGCGGCCTGATGCCGAGTTCCCGAAGGCGCTGCAGCAGGGCCTGGCTGGCGGGGGCGGCGAAGAAGGCGATGACACTACGGGCGGTCTGGTAACCGATGCAGGTGCAGGCGTAGGTCGGAACTGCGGCTGGAGCCTTCTTGCCGGCACTGACCTGGAGCAAGCCCGCCGCCTGGAGTCGGGCGGCAAGGGCCGTCAGTTGGGCAAGGAGGGCGGCGCGGTCAGGGGGGGGGCTGTCGGCGGCCGGCTGAAGGGCGGCGGGAGGCGCGGCGCGGCGCGGCCGCGCGGCGTCCTGACAGTCCGCGAAGGCAACCAGGTCGCGCAGGAAGGCGGAGGCAGCCAGATCCTCCAGATCACGATGCAGGCGCCCGAGGTGGAACGCCGTACTGGCGCCGACGTCCGGGATGCCCAGAGCGTACACCCAGCGTTGCAGGGGCAGCGTTCGCGCGCGCGACACGGTCTCGACCAGTTTGGCCGCATTCTTAGGGCCGAAGAGGCGTGGTTCGGCGGCGGTCCCCAGGTTCAGGCTGGCGAGAGCGGCGGTGCCGATACTGAAGAGGTCGAGGGGTTCGCGGACCAGGCCCTGCTCGACCAGGCTTTCGGCGACGATGCCGCCCAAGCCCTCAAGATCGAGGGCGTCGCGCCGGGCGAAGTGTTCGAGGCGGCGAACGCTCTGGGCCGGGCATTGGAGGTTCTCGCAGCGCCAGGCGACGAACTGCGGATCGCGAGCGATGGGACCGCCACAGGACGGGCAGCGATGCTCGATATGGCCCGCGAAGTCGAACGGAACGGCAGTCAGTGGTCGCCGGGCAAGGACGACATCGACCACCGCGGGGATGACCTCGCCGGCCTTTTCGACGAGAACCGTGTCGCCGACACGGACGTCGCGCCGGCGGATTTCATCCTCGTTGTGCAGGGTAGCGCGGCTGATCGTCGAGCCGGCCAGGAATACCGGTTCAAGTTCGGCGACCGGGGTCAGGATGCCGGTCCGACCGACCTGGATAGTGATGCCGCGGAGCAGCGTTTCACGGCGTTCGGCGGCGTACTTGAAGGCCTTGGCCCAGGACGGCGCTTTAGCGGTGTAGCCCAGCACCTGGCGCTGGGCGAAGTCGTTGACCTTGATGACAGCGCCATCGATTTCGTAGGGAAACTCGTGGCGGCGTTCGCCGAGGGTACGGACTTCACGGCAGAGGCTGTCCAAGTCATGCGCGAGGGCAGCGTGGCGCTGGGTTTTGAGTCCGAGCCGGCGCAGGGCAAGGAGCAGTTCGGATTGGGTGGAAACGGTGAGTCCCTGGACGTCGCCAAAGGCGTAGAAGAGGGCGTCGAGGGGGCGGGAGGCGACCACGCGTGGGTCGAGTTGTTTGAGCGTTCCGGCGGTAGCGTTACGGGCATTGGCAAAGAGGGGTTCGCCGGCAGCTTGGCGGCGCGCATTGAGGGCGGCGAAGCCAGCCTTGGTCATGTAGACCTCGCCGCGGGCCTCGAGGACCGCGGGTGGGGAGGCGGTATCGAGGCGCAGGGGGAGGCTGGCGATAGTGCGAGCGTTGGCGGTGACATCGTCGCCCTCGAGGCCGTTGCCGCGCGTAAGGGCATAGGCGAGTTGGCCGCGTTCATAGCGCAGTGAGATGCTGACCCCATCGATCTTGGGTTCGACGAGGTATTCGACCGGGGCGCCGCCCAGGCCGCGGCTCACGTACTCATGGAAGCGCCGCAGGTCATCGGGGCTATAGGTGTTATCGAGGCTGAGCATCGGGATGACATGGGGCCGGGTGGCGAAGCCGTCGATGGGGTCGCCGCCGACGCGCTGGGTGGGCGAATCGGGGCTCACCACGTCGGGGAACTCGAGTTCAAGGGCCTGGAGTTCGGCGTAGAGCGCGTCGTACTCGCGGTCGCCGATCTCAGGAGCGGCGTCCACATAATACAGGCGGTTGTGCCGGCGGATCACAGCCTGCAGGTAACCGAGGCGCTGCTGGGCACTGTTGCGGTCCATAGGGCCTCTGCACGAGGTTACATCAGCGAACGTGGATCGATATCGATAAAGACGTCGACGTCCTTGGGGAAACGTTGGCCGAGCACGCGCTCACGCAGCAGGCGACCCACGACGCGGATGTCGCCACCGCGCAGGGCGATCTGGTAGCGGTAGAGCCCGCGCATCTTAGCGATGGGCGCGGGCAAGGGTCCGCTGACCTGGACGGCGGACGGCAGATCCGGTCGCAGGCCTGCGAGCAGTGCCGCGGCCACCTCCTCCGCCTGCGTCGGGACGGGGCTGCGGACATGTACGAGCGCCATGTGCGTGGCCGGCGGGAAACCGAGGGCGATGCGGTCGGGCATCTCCTCGGCGTAGAAGCTTTCGAAGTCATGTTTGAGGGCGTGCTGCAGGGCCGGGTGGTAGGGCGTGTAGGTCTGCACCACGACGTGTCCGGCGCGTTCCCCGCGGCCGGCGCGACCGGCGACCTGGGTCAGGAGTTGGAAGGTACGCTCGCCGGCGCGGAAATCGGGCATGTACAAGCCCATGTCGGCGAACAGGATGCCGACCAGCGTGCAGTTTGGGAAATGCAGGCCTTTGGCGATCATCTGGGTACCGATGAGGATGTGCATGCGGCCGGCGCGGAAGGCTTCCAAGGCCTCCGTGTAGGAGCGCCGCGTAGTCATGGTATCGGAGTCCATCCGGCCGATGGTGGCGCGCGGGAAGAGGGCGTGGGTCGCGGCCTCCACCTTCTCCGTGCCCACTCCCGGGTAGCGGATCTTGGCGTCGCCACACTGCGGGCAGACGGTGGGGGATTTGTGGAGATGGCCACAGAGGTGGCAGCAGAGCATCTGGTCGCGTTTGTGGTAGGTGTAACTGGTTTCGCAGTCCGTGCAGGTGGCCACGAAGCCGCAGACAGTGCACATGAACTGCGTCGCGTAACCCCGGCGGTTAAGGAAGAGGATGGTCTGCTCGCCCTTGCCCAGGCGGTCTTCGATCAGTGCCTCAAGCCGACGCGAGAAGATTTGCGCCTGACCGCGCATGGCGGCTTCGGCGCACATATCAACGACCTCCATCGACGGCATTTCGCAGTCGTCGACGCGGCGGCTGAGTTGGGCCAGGCGGTACTTGCCGCTGCGCGCGTTGCTGTAGGACTCGAGCGATGGGGTGGCCGATCCAAGCACCACGGTGGCCTGCTCGAGCTTGCCGCGCACCACGGCGACGTCGCGGGCGTGGTAGCGGGGCGACTCCTCCTGTTTGTAGGTATTCTCATGCTCCTCGTCAACCACGATCAGGCCGAGGTTGCGGAAGGGAGCGAACAGCGCACTGCGCGCCCCGACGACGATGCGGGAGCGGCCCTGGTGCACCCGCGTCCATTCATCGAACCGCTCGCCGTCGCTCAGGCCGCTGTGCAGCACGCTCACCCGGTCGCCGAAGCGGGCCCGGAAGCGTTCGCAGGTCTGTGGGGTGAGGGCGATCTCGGGGACCAGGACAATGGCGTCACGGCCCTCCTCGAGGCAGCGCTGGATGGCCTGCAGGTAGACTTCCGTCTTGCCGCTGCCCGTGACCCCATGCAGGAGGATCACGGCGCCGTCGCGGGCGCTGGCGCTGGTGCTGATGGCGGCCAGCGCCTGCGCCTGTTCGGTGGTCAGCGCCAGCGGCACCGAGGGCAGGATGATGTCATCAGCGAAGGGATCGCGTTCGACCACGCGGTCTTCGAGGACCACGAGTCCCTTCTTCTGGAGAGTGCGCACCACGGCGGGGGTGACGACGCTCTCGGCACAGAGGTCGGCCACGGGACAGGCCCCGCGGCGCAGCAGAGTCTCGAGCACGCGGCGTTGGCGCTCGCTGAGGCCTGTACTGACCTCGCCCTTGTGGCTGTGCGCGGCGAGGCAGGCATAGGCACGGCGGCGACTCTTCACCCGGCCGGCGCGGACGACGGCCGGCAGCATGGCGCGGACGGCATGCTCGCGCGGACAGCAGTAGTAGCGTGACATCCAATCCGCCAGGCGCAGCAGGTTGGCTGGGATCTGCTCGTTCTCGCCGGCGATGGCGGCCAGGGCTTTGAGCCGCGCCGCCGCGACTTCCGACGTCGGCTTAATACCGAGGACGTAGCCCGGGCGCCGGGAGGTACCGAACGGGACCACGACCCGTGACCCGGGGTGCACCTGCCCCTCCATCTCTGGGGGGATCAGGTAATCGAACTCCCGGTCCAGGCCGAGATCGGTGACCACCCGTGCAACCGCCATGTGCTGCGCTCAGCGGCCGATCCCCGGTTCGTCTCAACGCCGCGGGGGTCGGACAGGCTGCCTCTTACTCGCCGATGATCTTGACCAACACCCGTTTCCGACGCTTGCCGTCCAACTCATAGTAGAAGATCTGTTCCCAGGGCCCGAGATCGAGGCGGCCGGCGGTAATGGCCACGACCACCTCCCGCCCCATGATGGTGCGCTTCAGGTGTGCGTCGCCATTGTCTTCGGCGCCGTTATGCCGGTAGCGCGAATAGGGCTTCTCCGGTGCCAGGCGTTCGAGCCACTCCTCAAAGTCCTGGTGTAAGCCGCCCTCGTTATCGTTGATGAACACGGAGGCCGTGATGTGCATCGCATTGACCAGACAGAGCCCCTCGTGGATGCCGGACTGGCGCAGGCAATCCTCCACCTCTGGCGTGATGTGGAGGATTTCGCGGCGACGAGGCGACTCAAACCACAGCTCCCGGCGAAAGCTCTTCATGGTCCATCTCCAGGCAACCCGCGGCGCCACTCTGGGTCAAAGCAGCAATATGCCCAATGAAGGTCGCCGGGGCAATCGGGGGCCGGGGGCAATCGGGCTTTCGGCACCCGGCTTGCGAATGGCGTTTGCGGCGGTAGTTTGCTGGTTTACACCAACCCGTCGGCGTTCGTCGGTGAGGCGTGCCGTGCGGGATGCAGGCGAGACCGGACGGCAGGGCGTTCCGGTGTTATGGCGTCGACGTTTGGCGCCTGCGGTGCAGGAGGTAGTCGGCGGATGACAGACACCTCGAAACGACCCATACACCTGGGCTATGTGGCCACGGGCATTGGCCTGTTGACGCTGGCCCTGGGGGTGTTGCTCGCGAAGGCGGCGAACGGGACCGCCATGGTGCCGGCGTACCTGGCGGCTGGCGTGGTGGCCCTCCTCGGCCTGGTGGCCGCGGGGCGGGCGGCGTTCGCGCGGCGGCAGGCGAGCGAGCAGGAGCAGGTAGCGGACTACCGCCGCACCCACGCCACCACCGAGTTGTTCGAGGATGCCGACGAGGCCGTGCGACTCGCGACTCGGGCCAACGAACAGTTCACGAAATATTTCGTTCCCTTCTTCACCATCGTCCTGGGCCTGGCGATCCTGCTCACCGGGGTGCTGCTCTGGCGTGCCTGGGCGCAGCAGCCGGCTTTCCCGGTGGCGCGGCGGCCGCTGGCGATGACGACCCTGAGCATGATTCTGGGGCTGTTCTCGGCCATCTGCGGCAGTTACTTCATTGGGGTCTCCCGGGAGCCCGGTTGCCGGTGGTTGCGGCCGCCCGGCGCCTGGATGTTCCTGGCCGGTGGGCTGTTCGTGCTCAGCGGCGGCGTCATGCTCTGTGAGCACTTCCAGAAATGGGTGCTGGTAGTGGACCACCGTTGTGCGCTGGTGTCGACCGGGTTGCTGCTGGCGTTGGGGGTTGAGTTCGTTCTGAGCTTCGTGATTGAGTTCTACCGGCCCCGCATGCCGGGGGAGAGCGAGCGTCCGCTGCCGGAGAGCCGCATCCTGGCCCTGTTCACCGAGCCTGGCGGCGTGGCGCGCAACGTGGCGACCTCGCTGGACTACCAGTTCGGCTTCGAGGTCTCGGAGGTCTGGTTTTACCGCTTCCTGGAGCGTACGGTCGTGCCGTTTGCCGTATGCATGGTCCTGCTGCTCTGGCTGCTGACCTGTGTCGTCACCGTGAATCCGTACGAGAACGGCATCCGCGAGCGCCTGGGGCGCGTGCTGGTGGATAGCGCCGGTACGCCCAGCGTGCTGCCGCCGGGGTTGTACGTGAAGCTCCCCTGGCCGCTGGCCCGCATTCTGGTGTTCCCGGTTGAGCAGCTCCAGGAGGTCGTCATCGGGCATGGCGATGAGGCGGCCGCGCCGACCCCGGCGGAGCCGGAGCCGGAAGACGATGGGCACGGCCACGAGGCCGCGCCCAAGGCGAAGGATGAGGCGGTTCATTCCGAAGTCATCCTGTGGAGCGGCGTCGGGCACGGTGACGAGACCCTGTTCAGCGTTGCGAACGACGCGGGGACCAAGGGTCCAGCGGCGGCCGACGCCGGGGGCCTGACGGTATCGCTCCTGGCGGCTGACATTCCGGTGTATTTCCGCGTCAGCAATCTCTACGATTTCGCCTATCGGCATCAGGATGCCCGGGCCGAACTGCGGGCCTTGGCCACGCGCGAGGTGGTGCATTTCCTGGCGCAATCCGACTTCAACCATATCCTCGGAGCCGGGCGGACAGCGGCGGCAGCGGCCCTGCAGGAGCGCATCCAGGCGGCGGTCGAGGCGCGTAAGCTGGGGATCCGCATCGCCTTCGTTGGCCTGCAGACGCTGCACCCGCCGTTGGAGGTCGGCGCGGCCTTCAACGAGGTGGTGGGGGCATCGGAGGAGATGCAGCAGCGCGTCCTCGAGTCCGAGGCCTATGCGGCGCGCCGCAAACCGGAGGCCGAGGGCCAGCGGGTCTCGCAAGTCAGTGCGGCGGAGGCTTATCGGCGGGAACGTGGGCAGGTGGCGCAGGCCGAATCCGAGCGTTTCCTCAAGCAACTGATCGCCTACCGGGCCTGCCCCAGCATGTTTGTGCTGAACAGCTACCTCGAGGTGCTGGAGACCGAAGGCGCCGCTACCCGCAAGTACGTGGTTGCGACGACGCGCGGCAGCGAGGTGTTCATCCTCGATCTGCAGGAGAAGCTGCGTCCGGACCTGCTGGATCTGGACGTCGAGAAGGTGGGCACGGAACAGTGAGCATCCAGGCCCGGCCAGCGGGCGGGAGGACCCTCTGAACTATGAATGAAAAGCGTTCACTGTCGCAGCACTGGCCCGTGGTGGTTCTGGCGGCGCTTGTCGTCGGGATCTTCGTGGCCGGCTTGGTGACGTTTCAGGTGCGCGAGACGGAGATCGCGCTGGTCAAGCGTCTGGGCAAAGCCAAGACGGACGGCAGCGGCAAGGTGCGTGTCTACGAGGCCGGTTTGCACTGGAAGTGGCCTTTCGTCGAGGATGTCTGGCGCACCGACAAGCGCCTGCAGACGTACGAACTGAAGAAGGGCCGCACCGAGCAGATCACCACCAGCGACAACCACCAGATCGTGGTCTCGACCTACGTCCTCTGGCGCGTTGCCGACCCCGCGCTGTTCTTCAAGAGTTTCCCGCCGCCGGGCACGGACTACTCCTCCGAACTCGACGCCTTGGTGCGGAGTTCGCGAAACAACGTGCTGCCCCAGCACGCGTTGGCGGAGATCGTCAACATCGACACGGGCAAAGCCCGCCTGGCGCAGATCGAGAAAGACATCCTGGCCATGGCCCAGCCGCGCGCCTTGGAGCAGTACGGCATCGAGATCGTCGACATCGGATTCAAGCATGTCGGCTTCCCGGAGCAAGTCACACAGAAGGTCTTTGCACGCATGCGGGCGGAGCGCGAGAAGCGGGCTCAGGAGTACCTCTCGATCGGCTTGCGCGAGGCGCAGCGGATCCGCGCCGAGGCCGACCGCGAGGCCAGCGACACCGTAGCCAAGGCGCAGGCCGAGTCCAAGCGCATCCGGGCTGAGGGTGACGAGCAGGCGGCAAAGAGCTATGCCGTCTTCCAGCAGAGCCCGGAGCTGGCTGCCTTCCTGCGCAAGCTTGACGCCTTGCGACTGACGCTCTCCGAGAAGACGACGCTGGTGGTCGACACCAACACTCCGCCCTACGACCTCTTCCTGAAGGGCGCCACGGACATCGGCGGCGACGTGAAGAGCAACCCGACGGACGCCAAGCCATGAGCCCCGAGATCGTCATCGAGCCGCCGCGGGATAGTGAGGGACCGGGGGCCGGCCTACAGGCCCTGATGCGGATGTTCCACGTCCTCTTCCTCGGCCTGCGCGTGCTGATCATCGTGATCTTTGTCTGGATGGTCTTCAGCGGCGTGTTCCGTGTGGAAGACGGCAAGGAAGCGCTGCTGTTCCGTTTCGGTCGGCTTCAAGAGATGGTGCTGGACAGCGCGCGTGGTCCGACCGCGGTCCTGACCAGCGGCCACTGGTACTGGGCCTGGCCCTATCCGGTGGACTATGTAAAGAAGATCCCGGCGCAGCAGGCGCTCTCGGTCTCCACCGATGCGGTGTTCTGGCCGCGGGTGAATCCCAACCAGATCCAGACCCCCGACCCGGCGACGATGGAGAACCTGCCCTTGGTGCCGGGTCAGGACGGGTACCTGCTGACCGGTGACACCAACATCATCCACGCCGTCTGGACCCTCACCTACCGGGTGCGCGACGCGAAGCGTTACTACCTTGCCTTCTATGACGACAGTGAGGTGGTTCCGGGTGCGGACGGCAAGCAACCGCCGCCGAAGGGCCATGCGGCGATTCTGCAGGATATCCTGGCCAACGCCGCGCTGGCGGAGATCAGCACGTGGAGTGTCGAGGACATGCTGCGCTCGTCGCGGGTCAGTCCGAGCGATCCCGAAGTGAAGGAGCTGCTGACGGACAACGTGCGCAAGCGGGTCGAGCAGAAGTTAGCCGTGCTGGACATGGGCATCGACGCTCAGCTCGTCAATCTGGTAGACATCCAGCCGCCGACGGCCACCCTGACCGCGTTCCGCAAGGTTGGTGACGCGGCCACGGAGCAGCGCCAGATCGTCGAAGCCGCCGGCAAGTACGCCGCCCAGGTCATCCCCGCCGCCGAAGGCGAGGCCTACCGCGTTCTTGACGAAGCGCGGGCCTACCGCACGCGCAACGTGGAATCGGTACAGGCTGAGAGCTCATACTTCCTGACCGTGCTCAATGAGTACCGTAAGAACCCGCACACCATGCTCGTTGCTCTCTACTCGGACGCCATCCGGGACGTACTGCGGCGAGTGGAGACCAAGTACGTTATCCGTGCGGCCGAGGGCGACCGGCAGGAGCTGCGTATCCAGCTCGGTCCGCCGCCGGTGAAGTTTGGCCGTCCCGCTGCCGGGAACGCACCGGCGGGCAACCCATGAGCGACCGGCTGCACACCCGTCCGAGCGCGACACAAGGATTGAGCCATGTTGGCTGAGAGCCCAAGCGAACTGCTCGAGAAGAAGGCGCGGCTTTCGGCCGGCGGCCACGACCGCGCGCAGCGCGAGGTGACGCACATCGGCCTGGCGCTTTTCGGCGGCATCCTGGTGCTCAACTCGTACTTGGCCGCGCGCTTCTTTGCCGCGGCCATCGACCCTTTTGCGATCATGCTCAGCGGCCTGATCGGGGCGCTGCTGCTCTCGCTGCCCATTTTCTGGTCCGCCGGCAAGGACTTGATTCAGGGCAAGGTGTACATGAACGAGCTGGTGGCCCTGGCGCTGCTGGCGGCCTTCGCCAACGGCGAGTACCGGACCGCCGGCGCCGTCGCCTTTTTCATGCTGGTGACCATCACCTTGGAGCGCAAGACGGCCATTGGGGCCGAGGCCGCGATCGAGGCCGTCGTCCGGCTGACGCCGCGCGTGGCGCGGCGGATCGTGGACGGCCGCGAGGAGCAGGTGGACGCCTTCGATGAACTGCGCCTGGACGATGTCTGCCGGGTGCGCCCCGGCGAGAATCTCCCTGCCGACGGCGTCATCGTCAGCGGCACCAGCTCCGTCAACCAGGCATCCATCACCGGCGAGTCGCTGCCGGCGGATAAGGCGGCCGGGGACGAGGTCTATGCCGGCACGCAGAACCTGACGGGCCTGCTCGACTTCCGCGTCACCCGCATCGGTACCGACACCACCTTGGGCAAGGTCCGCCATCTGATTGCCGACGCCGAGCGCTCCAAGCTGCCGATCATGCGCATGATCGACCGTTACGTGGGTTACTACACGCCGACCATCCTGATGATCGCGGCCTTGGTCTGGTTCTTCACCAGCGACATCAACCGGGTCATTGCGGTGCTGGTGATGTCCTGCCCGTGCGCTCTGGTGATCGCGACGCCCTCGGCGGTGATCGCTGCCATTGCGGCGGCCTCTCGCCTGGGGATCCTGATCAAGGATATTTCGTTGCTTGAGATTGCCGCACGGGTTAAGGCGGTCGTCTTCGACAAGACCGGCACGCTGACCGAGGGCAACCTTGAGATCGCCCGGCTGCAGCCGGCCGCAGGCGTCGACCTGGCCGAGTTGCTGTTGGTGGCGACGACCACTGAGTACCACAGCAATCACCCTGCCGCCGAAGCCATGAAGCGGCTGGCGCGCGAAGCCGGCATCGCCTGGCGCGATCCGGAGCAGTACACCGAGGTCGCCGGCCGCGGCGTCAAGGCGATGTTTGCCGGGGCGACCTGCCGAGTCGGCCGCGAGACCTGGCTCCGTGACGAAGGACTGGACACCAGCGGCATGGCCGCCACGCTCGCCGACCCGGAGACCGCCGCCATGAGTATCGTCTTCGTGGCCAAGGACCAGCAGGTGCTGGGTTGGATCGGCCTGCGCGATGCCCTGCGCCCGATGGCCGCCGAAGCGATTCGCCAGCTCCGCGAGCTTGGCGTGAAGCAGTGCTGCATGGTGACGGGTGACAACGAGACGGTGGCGCGCAGCGTCGGCGCCAAGCTCGGCATCACCGAGATCAAGGCAGGGTGCCTCCCCGAGGAAAAGGCGGCCTATGTTCGCCAACTCCATGAGGCCGGTGTGCTGGTCGCCGTCGTCGGCGATGGCGTCAACGACGCACCCGCCCTGACCGCCGGCGACATCGGCATCGCCATGGGCGCGATCGGCAGCGACGTGGCCATCCAGAGTGCCTCGGTCGCTCTGATGAACAACGACCTGCGCCGCATCCCTTTCTTCATCGCCCTGGCGCGCAAGGCTCGTCTGTTCATGAACCAGAACCTGGCGATGGGTCTTGGTTTCATCCTCCTGGGGCTATATTTCGCGACCATCGGCATTGTCACCCCGGTCGTGGCGGCGGTTCTGCACAGTGTCAGTTCGTTGGTCATCATTTTCAACAGCGCGCGTCTGGTCCGTGCCGGCGAGGAACTGCAGTCCCGTGAGGCATAGCGCCGACCGACGTCCCCCCGGCGGGACGGTCCCGGCACAGGTGGAAAGAAGCATTCATGGCAGGCAACAGCACTGAGATCATCGTCGAAGCCGCCGGCCTGACCAAGGTCTTCAAGGACTTCTGGGGCCGCCCGAAGGCCAGGGCCGTCAACAGCATCGACTTCAAGGTGCGCCAGGGCCAGGTGTTCGGTCTACTGGGCCCCAACGGCTCCGGCAAGTCGACCACGGTGAAGATGATTCTAGGGCTGCTCTATCCGACCCGCGGCAGCCTGCGCGTCTTCGGCGAGAGCCCGGAGGACGTGGCAACGAAGCAACGGATCGGCTACCTGCCCGAAGAGACGTACCTGTACAAATACCTCACCGCCGCTGAGACTCTGGATTTCTTTGGCGCGCTCTTCGGCATCCCGCCCAGCGAGCGGGCACAACGCTCCAAGCAGCTCCTGGAGATGGTCGGCCTGGCCAACTCCTACAACCGGCCGGTGGGGGAGTTCTCCAAGGGTATGGCTCGCCGCATCGGTTTGGCTCAGGCCTTGGTCAATGACCCGGATCTGGTCATTCTCGATGAGCCCACCAGTGGTCTGGATCCGATCGGCTGTCGCGAGGTGAAGGATGTCATCCGGCTGCTGGCCAGCCGCGGCAAGACCGTGATCCTCTGCAGCCACCTGCTTGCGGACGTCCAGGACGTCTGCGACGAGGTCATCATCCTCTACGGCGGCAAGATTCGCTCCCAGGGGCCGCTGCGCGAGATCCTCAAGGTCGAGGACCGTACCCGCGTCATCATGCCCCATCTGGACGAGCCTAAGGTGGCGGGCTTGATGTCCTGGCTGCAGCAGAACGGACTGGACGGCGACATCACCGTGGACCACCCCAGTCGTAACCTGGAAGACTTCTTCCTCGACGTTGTCCGGCAAGCCCGCGACGCCAGTCTCGAGACCGCCGGCGCGCAGTCCGGTGGCGAGATCGCGGCCTACCTGCGCGGCGCCGCGGCACCGGAGGCTACAGGCGAGGCGGTGCTGGCAGCGCTGGCGCACGCTGAACGGGCGCCCAAACCTGCCGTCCGCGAAGCGGTGGCGGCGCCGGTGGTCGACAGTGCCAAGCTCGAGCGTCTGGCACCTGGAGGCAGTGCCGGCGGCAAGCCTGTGGCGGCCGCTCCGGGTCAGGCTGCTGAGGACCCGGCCAAAGCCCTTGGCAAGGCCAGCGATAAACTCAAGGACATCCTTGGCGGCAAGCCGCCGAGCGGTCGCCGCTGAACGGGCGTCATACCACTACCGCTTCACCCAGACAGACACTACGTCCCCAACCCAGGATTCGCAGCATGGCACCGAACAAGATCGCGAAGGATACGCCCCGTACGCAGCCGCCGCCTAGCACCGGCGCGCCCGATCCCGCAACGGACGCGATCGCGGGGCTGTATGCTCGCTGGATACTCCCCTACAGTTGGCGTGTTGCGTTACTGATCCTCGGGGTCTTAGCCTGCGTGGCCTTGGTGAAGACTATGGCCGGACGGCGTGGCGAAAGTGACGGAGCGGCGTTCGCCGCCCTGAGCAAGGCAGAGAGCACCGACGCACTGCTGGCTGTGGCCCGCGACCATGACGGTACCGCGGTCGCCGCACGGGCCCAGCTCGAGGCTGCGCGCCGCCTGTACGACGAGGGCAAGTACGATCAGGCCATGACCAAGTTCGCCCTTGCCCGCAAGGCTGCGGGCAGCGGCGCGGGCGCGGCGGCGGTGGCAGTGGCGGCTAGCCTCGGCGAAGCCTATGCCACCGAGGCCTCCGGCAAGCCGGAGGCCGCCGAGAAGAGCTTCGCCGACACGGCCGGCACGGTCCCCTCGGAGGCGTTGGCGCTGGATGCCTGGCTCGGCGCTGGGCGCTGTGCCAAGGCTCAAGGGAAACTCGCAGAGGCTGAGAAGTACTACGGCAAGGCCAAGCAGGCGGCGGGAGACAGCCCCTTTGCACGCCGCCGCGTCGACGAAGCCAGCGCTGCCCTCTCCTCGGCCCGCTATGCGCAGCGCGCCGAAGAGCCTGCCAAGGCGGCGGATCCCGCAGCACCCCCCGCCGCTGCCCCGGCGGCAGCAACGCCTCCGCCGAAACCGTAGGATCCTTGGGCCCCGGGCGGCGCGCGGCCGGCTGCGGCATGGCGCGCAAAAACGCTGCTGTGATGAATAAGTTGGCCTGACGTTTCGTCTGCCCTCATATCCAGCAAGGAGTAGGATTCATGAGCACAAGTACCGTCGCGAGAGTGTGGGTGAGCGCCGTCGCAATGGCGCTTAGTGTCGGTGTAACGGCACAGGCCCAGGACGCCGCCAAGACCGAATTGCAGATTAAGCTCCCCCGGCCGATGTTCACGGGGACTCCCAAGAACATCAAGACACCCAACCTCGAACCGCCCCGGACGGAGGGTAAGCGCCCCAACCACATGGTTCCACAGGGCACCACCAACCTCGCGGCAGGAAAGGCCGTGTCCGGCAGTGACGAGGAGCCCGTGATCGGCGAGCTCGAGCAAGCCACGGACGGCGACAAGGAAGGCGTCGAAGGCAGCTACGTCGAACTCGGACCCGGCAAGCAGTATGTGCAAGTCGATCTCGGCAAACCCGCCGTCCTCTCCGTGATTGTCCTCTGGCATTTCCACAGCCAGGCCCGCGTCTACCACGATGTCATCATCCAGACTGCCGCTGACGAAGATTTCATCACTGATGTCAAGACGGTTTACAACAATGACCATGATAACTCGGCCGGTCTCGGCGTCGGCAAGGACTTCGAGTACATCGAGACCTACGAGGGCCGCCTGATTCCGGTCGACGGGGTGACGGCGCGGTACGTGCGTTTCTACAGCAGCGGCAACACCTCCGACGAGATGAACCACTACACCGAAGTTGAGGTGTACGGGGTGGTCAAGCCCTAGTCGGGGTGTTTGGGCACGGCGGGCATCTCCCCGACCTTTGGTCGGAAGCCGATCGCCGGCAGGGTGTCCTCACGGCGACCGCGGGCCAACGCCAGCGGTCGCCGTGTTGTTTTCGGGTGCCAGGAACGTCGGTTCAGACCCACCGCCGGGCAACTGACGCCGGGGCCTGGTCTCGGGCGGGCTGCGTACGGTGAGGCAACGGAGGCCTGGCGAGGGATGTTCATACTCGGCAGGAACGGCTGGTTCAGCTTCGGGGCGTGGTTCGCGGTGGTGGCGGTGGCGCTGGCCCTGCGGGCACCGCAATTGGAGCGCCGGCCGCTCCACAATGACGAGTCCAACCAGGCGGCGAAGCTAGGCACCTTGCTGGACACGGGCGTTTACCGTTACGACCCGCACGACCACCATGGTCCGACCCTGTACTACCTGACATTGCCCTTGGCCCGCCTACAGTCTGGCGGCTCCTATGCTGCCACCGAGATCTGGGTGTACCGCGCGGTGCCCGTGGCGTTTGGCGTACTGCTGGTGCTGCTGGCCCTGGGTGCCCGCGCCGCCCTGGGGCACGGCGGCGCCTGGCTGGCGGCACTGCTCACCGCCGTGTCGCCAGCCATGGTCTACTTCAGCCGCTTCTACATCCAGGAGATGCTGCTCGTCGCTTTCACCTTCTGTCTCCTGCTCTGCCTGTGGCGGTGGCTGCGAGCGCCCTCGCTCGCCTGGGCAGCCGGTGCCGGGGCCAGCGCCGGGCTGATGTTCACGACCAAAGAGACCTGCGTCCTGGCCTGGGCCGCCCTGGCGGTTACCGCGGCGGTGCGCGTCCTGCAGCGCCAACGGCGTCCACGGGCAGCGCTGCGCGCGCTGGCCGCCCACTGGCGCCCGCTTGCCATGGGGGCCGGCATAGCGGTGCTGATCTCCGTCCTGCTCTTCTCGTCCTTCCTGACCAACTGGCGTGGACCGCTGGACGCCGTGCGGGCCTACGGGCTCTTCCTAGGGCGGGGCGCGGCCACCGACAACCCGCACCATAACCCCTTCCTGTTCTACCTCAGTATCCTGACGTTTTCGCGTCCCGTACCGCGTCTGACCTGGGGGGAGGATTTGGTTCTGGCCCTCGGCCTGGTCGGCGCCCTCATCGCCTGGTTCCGGCCGAGGCGGCTACGGGCCGAACCTGAGGCCGTCCGCCTGCTCAGCGTCTACACCGTGACGTTGACCCTGATCTACGCGGTCATACCCTACAAGACCACTTGGTGCCTGCTGTCTTTCTGGCATGGCTGGATCCTCCTGGCGGGGGTCGGTGCCGCCACGCTGCTCGTTTGGCCGCGCCGCGGCTGGCAGCGCGGCTTCCTGGCACTGCTGCTCACGGCCGGAGTCGCCCAACTCGGGCAGCGCGCCTGGCGGGCGGCGTGCCGCTACCCGACCGATGTACGCAATCCGTACGTCTACGCCCAGACCGGAATGGACTTCATGCGGTTGGTCAACCGCGTCACCGCGCTCAGCGCCATCGTCCCGGAAGCGCGGAATCTGCGCATCCACGTGTTGGCGCCGCCGGACCAGACCTGGCCCCTGCCCTGGTACCTGCGCCGCTTCACCTGCGTCGGTTACTGGACGGCACCCAGCCCCGACGCCCTGGCGGCTGACCCTGCCGTCATCATCACCACCCCTGAGATCGAAAGCGCTCTTCCTGATGAACTGTCGCGGCACTACGTCAGTGAGTACTACGGCCTGCGCCCGGAGGTCCTGCTTGCCGTGCGCATCCGAACCGATATCTGGGAGCGCTTCCTGCGCTCGCGTGCCGGACCCACGACACCGTCCCACTCAGCGAAGGAGCCCTAGTCGCATGCGCACCGCCATCCCTGCCGTTCTGCTGGCAGCGGCCGCCTTGGCCCAGCCTGCCGCACCCCCACCGCCGACGCCGCCAGTGGCGAGCATCTTCGCGGGGGAACCCGAGCGCGTCGCCACGGGGTTCAAGTTCACGGAGGGCCCCCTCTGGCATCCCGACGGCTTCCTCCTCTTCAGCGACATTCCTGCCAATCGCATTTATCGCCTGCAGGCCGATGGCAGCACCGCGGTGTGGCGCGCCGACAGCGGCTCCTCCAACGGGCTCACGCTGGACGGGAAAGGCCGCGTGATCGCATGCGAGCACGGTAACCGCCGGGTTTCGGTCACCAGCGACATGGGTACCGTGGAGCCTCTCGCCGACCGCTGGGAGGCGGCGCGCTTCAACAGCCCTAACGACGCCGCCCTGCACGCCGACGGCAGCATCTACTTCACGGATCCCCCGTACGGTCTCGGCGACCGCCCGCGGGAAATACCTTTCCAGGGCGTCTACCGCGTCAGCGCCGAGCGGCGCGTCGACTGCCTGGTGCGCGATTTCCGCACCCCCAACGGCATCGCCTTCGCCCCGGACCAGAAGGTACTGTATGTCGCCGACACCGAGGCCAACCACGTTCGCGCTTTCGCGGTCGCTCCCGACGGCACCCTCGTTGCCGGCCGCGTGCTGGCCGAGGTCAGTACACCAGATGGCCTGAAGGTCGACCCGGCCGGACGGCTGTTCGTGACCTCTGGCGACGGCGTCGTGGTCCTGGCAGCAGATGGCGCCCGCCTGACCGTGCTGGCCTTCCCCGAGGTCCCCGCCAACTGCGCCTTCGGCGCCGACGACGGCAAATCGCTGTACGTCACCGCCCGCACCAGTCTCTACCGCGTCCGCCTGGTCGCCCCTGGGATCGCGCCGGGAGCCCCAGGGCGCGGCAAGTCCGTTCGTTGAACACCTCGCGGGCAACGGCCTACTGCTGGCCAATCTCGTCTTTCTTTCCGGTGCTGGCGAAGTACCCCGCTGACGCCTGCCCCACCCGGTGCGGTTGCGCCAACCGCCTCCCAACCTACAGTAACCGACAGAGATGTGTTGCCGAGATCAGGAGTACCGGATGCCGATGCCGCGCCGAACCCCAGCGGTTGGTCTTCCCCGGCAGCGGGCCGGCTGGATCAGCTTGGCGTGGTTCCTGCTAGGCGTGTGCGCCATCCTGGCCGTGGCGCCGTCGGTACAGCGTGATCTGCGGCGCCAGGCGGAACTCGACCTGCTCTCCTGGCTGCAGAGCGAGGGCGAGGTGCTGCGGCCGCTGGTGGAGGAATCCGAACGCCAGGGCCTTGATGCCGCGGTGCGCTTGCCGGCCCAGCGCGCGACCGCGTCCAGCCGGGCGACGTGGGGGCGCTATCGCGGTCAGGCGCAGCTCTGGCTGGTGTCGGCCGCTCAGGGTGAACCGGGACTGATCCTCCCGGTCTCCACCGAGGGTGCGGCGCCGACGTCGCTCCGCGATTTCTCCCTGCTGCAGTCGGGCATTATGGCGGCCCGCGCTGGGGCCAGCCGCCCACTCGCCTGGGTCGAGGATCCGGTTGGCGGCCGCCAAGTGGTGGCCTACCTGCGCCTGGTGGGGACTGGCTATGGGGTCTCGACGTCGATGCGTGCAGACCTGCTCTACGGGCAGGTGCGAACGCGATGGGCCACCGGTACCGCCGTGGCGACGGCGCTGCTGGCCTGCGCCTGCGTCGGGCTCTTCCGACTGATCGCCTTGCCGCTTGCCCCTGCCATCGTTCCGGTCGTTCCGGTCCCTGTCGCTGCCGCTGCCGCCGTGCCTGAACCGGCGCCGGCGGGCGTCGGCACGCCACGTCTGCAGGCGGGCCTCCAGCGTATCCTCTACCACACCGCGACCCTCGAGCACGAGGGCGAGGCCGATCCGCGCCTCCGCGAGCACCTCGCGGAGATCCGTGAGACGGCCCGTCAGTGCCTGGCCGACCTGCAGCCGAAGTGAACCCGTGCGTCCACTCCTCCCAGCGCTGGAGAGGCCGGCCAGGCGTGCTATCTTACGCGGTTCCTTTGCTTTCGGTCGATAACGGGACCCCTTCCGGTCCGCAACCCATTCTGAGGAGGGTGCATGAGCAGCCCCACCGACAACGACACACTCGCCAAAATCGTCGCCCTCTGCAAGCGGCGCGGATTCATCTTCCAGAGCTCCGAGATCTACGGAGGCATCAACGGCTTCTGGGATTACGGCCCCATCGGGGTCACCCTGCGGCGCGCCGTCGAGCAGGCCTGGTGGCGCTACATGGTCGAGCAGCGTGACGATGTCGAGGGTCTCGATTCCACCATCATCTGCCACCCCCGCGTCTGGAAGGCCTCGGGCCACCTGGACAAGTTCTCCGACCTGATGGTCGACTGCCTGGACTGCAAGAAGCGCTTCCGCGAAGACCAACTCGAAACCCCGGGGGTCTGCCCTGCCTGCGCCTCGACGAAGCTCACCGAACCGCGCGAGTTCAACCTGATGATGAAGACCTTCGTCGGGCCCGTCTTCGATGATGAGCACGTGGCCTGGTTGCGCGCCGAGACCTGCCAACCCATCTTCGTGGACTTCGATCAGGTGCGCGTGGCCTCGCGCCAGAAGCTGCCCTTCGGCATCGCCCAGATCGGCAAAGCCTTCCGCAATGAGATCAACCCGCGCTTCTTCACCTTCCGCTCGCGCGAGTTCGTACAGATGGAGATGGAGTTCTTCTGCCGCGACGATGAGTCGCTGCGCTGGTACCAGTACTGGAAGGAGGAGCGCTGGAAGTTCTATACCGAAGTCCTGCGTCTGCCGGCCGCGCGCCTCAAGATCCACGACCACGAGAAGCTGGCTCACTACGCCAAGGCCGCGCTCGACATCGAGTTCGCCTTCCCCTTCGGCTGGGGTGAGATCGAGGGGGTACACCACCGCGGCACCTGGGATATGAGCCGGCACTCCGAGTTCTGCGGCCAGGAACAGAAGTACTTCGACCAGGAGCGCAACGAGCACTACTACCCGACCGTGGTCGAGACCTCCTGCGGCCTGGACCGCATCTGCCTGGCACTGCTCTGCAATGCCTACGACGAAGACACCGCGCCGACCAAGAAAGAGGGCATGGACGAAGACGTGCGCGTGGTCCTGCACCTGCCCCCGGTCGTAGCCCCGGTACAGGTCGCCGTGCTGCCGCTCTCCAAGAAGCTCGAGGAGACGGCAGATCCCTTGTACAAGGACCTTAAGCGCGCCTTCCGGGCCGACTACGACGCCACGGGCAACATCGGCAAGCGCTACCGCCGCCAGGATGAGATCGGCACGCCATTCTGCGTCACCGTCGACTTCGATACCCTGAACGACCAGGCCGTCACCGTCCGCGACCGCGATGCCATGACCCAGGACCGCGTCGCCCTGACCGCGCTCAAGGGCTTTCTGGCGGAGCGCATTCTGGGCTGAGGCTGGGCGCGCTCGCCGGCCGCCTGACCCTGCGCACACGGGAAGGATCCGAACCCATGAACAGGCCTCGCACTCTCCTGCTGGCGGCCCTGGCAGCCGTACTGACCGTGAACGTGGTCATCGGCTACCGGCTCTATGCCGCGGAGGCCGAGAAGACTGGCGAGAACGAGGCCTTCGAGAACATCAGCGTCATGATGCAGGTGCTGTACCTGATCCGCAAGGACTATGTCAGCGCCGACCGCATCAGCTACCGCGACCTAGTCTACAACGCTATGCACGGCATGGTCCGTAGCCTGGACCCGTTCAGCGACTTCATGCCGCCGGAGCAGTACGGCTCGATGATCGAGACCACGGAGGGCGAGTTCGGCGGGCTCGGCATTATCGTCAGTACCAAGGACGAGATTCTGACCATCGTCTCGCCCATCGATGGCACTCCGGGCAGCCGGGTCGGCCTGCAGGCCGGCGACCAGATCGTCAAGATCGAGGGCGTGCCAACCCTGGGCGTCAAACTCAATGAGATCATCGGCAAGCTGCGCGGCGCGCCGGGCACCAAGGTGACGCTGACCATCCACCGCCCGTCAACCCAAGAGACACGCGACTACAGCATCGAGCGTGAGAAGATCCCCGTCTACAGCGTCACCGACGCCAAGGTCCTCGACGCCACCCGCATCGGCTATGTCCGCATCACGCAGTTCAGCGACCCGACCGCCGCGGAGCTGCAACAGGCGCTCACCAAGTTGGATGAGGCCGGCATCGACTCCCTGGTGATCGATCTGCGCAACAACCCCGGCGGCCTGCTGCCCAGCGCCGTGGACATTTGCAGCTATTTCCTCGAGCCGAACACGCTGATCGTCTCTACCGAGGGCCGCCAACCGTCCCAGAAGCACGAGTTCCGCACCTCGAAACGCGGCTACAAGTTCGCCAAGAAGCCGGTCGCAATCCTGATCAACGGCGGTAGCGCCAGCGCCGCCGAGATCATGGCCGGGTGCCTGAAGGACTGGGGCCGCGCTATCCTGGTCGGTGAGAAGAGCTTCGGGAAGGGCTCGGTGCAGAACATCATCCCGCTCTCTGACGGCAGCGCCCTGCGCCTGACCACGGCCATGTACTACACCCCCAGTCGCCAGGTCATCCACGGGCACGGCGTCGTGCCGGACATCGAGGTCAAATTGACGCCTGAGGAGGCCCGTGCCGCGGCGGAAGCCGAAGGCGCACCGAAGCCCGGCGTGACGGACCGGCAACTGCAACGCGCCACCGAGGTCCTGAAGAGCTACGATGTCTACATGAAGGGTGTCGACGGCAAATTCCGTACGCTCAGGGAAGCCGCCGAGGATTCCGGCGGCGCAGCGCCAGCCGAGCCCGCCAAGAGCGACCTGAAGGAGGGTCAGCCATGATCAGGACTACCGTCATCGGCGCCGCGGGCCGGATGGGCCGCATGTTGGTGGCACAGATACAGGCGGACCCCGAGCTGGTTCTGTCGGGCGCCATCGAGTTCCCCGGTTGCCCGCTTCTGGGCCAGGATGCCGGCGTCGTGGCTGGTATCGGCGAGATCGGCGTGAACATCGGCTCCTGTCTTGAGGACGTGCTGGCCGACACCGCTGCCGTGATCGACTTTTCCGCGCCCGAGAACACCATGGCGGCGGCCCCGCGGGTCGTTGCCGCGGGCGCGGTGCTGGTGATCGGTACCACGCCGCTCTCGGCAGAGCACAAGGCCACGCTCAAGGCCCTGACCGCCCAAGGCGGACGCATCCTGGCGACCCCCAACATGAGTGTCGGCGTCAACCTGCTCTTTGCGCTCTGCGCCAAAGTGGCCCCCATCCTGGCGGCGGACTACGACATCGAGGTGGTCGAGATGCACCACAATCGCAAGAAGGATGCGCCCTCGGGCACCGCGGCGCGACTGGGCGAGATCCTGGCCCAGGCCACGGGCCGGGACTACGCGCGCGACACGGTACACGGCCGCGTCGGCTTGGTCGGCGCGCGCAGCCGCGGCGAAATCGGCATGCACGCCCTGCGCGGTGGGGACGTCGTCGGCGACCATACCGTCATCTTCGCGGCTGACGGCGAACGCGTCGAACTCACCCACAAGGCCTCGAGCCGAGAGACCTTCGCCAAGGGCGCTTTGCGCGCCGTGAAGTTCCTGGCCACCGCCCCGGCCGGCCTCTATGACATGCAGGATGTCCTCGGGTTGCGCTGACGGCGCCACCCGGACCGCAGCGACGACCATCCTACTTCGACCAGTGGCTGGAGCCCTGATCCGCGCGGAGGTAAGGCCATGGCAGAGACAGCAACTGCGCTGGGTCCCAATGCCCAACTCGCCCTTGATACGATCTATCAGCGGCCCACGACCGGCATCCCGACCTGGATGCTGAACATCATGGAGCACGCCTGTCTCGACCGGCTCGCGGGAGTGCCGGCAGGGCGCTACCTACAGGAGCAGGAGGCCGTCTATCTGGCGGCGCAGCGCGCGATCGGCGTCAGCATGATCGACCAATGGATCCCCACCAACCCGGCGTCGCTCGGTGCCCACGGCTACGAAGGCCATACCAAGGGCGCGACCACCGGCGCCGAGAGCGTCGTCCTGGACGGGATCTGCATCGACTCGCCGGAAGCTGTCGCCGAGCACCTCGAGCGGGTCGTCTTTCCGGGCCTGCGGCACGCCGCCGCCCACTTCGATGAGGCGGCGCACACGCAGGCCGTGCTTGCCGGCGAGCGCCAGGTGCAGGCCCAACTGGGCCCGGATATCCTCAAAGTCCCCTATGGCGTAGTCGGTTTCCCGGTGTTCCGCTACGGTCAGTATGGGTACGCGAACTACTTCATGGCCTATGCCCTGTTTCCCGAGCTCATGGAGCGCGACTTCGCCCTGCAGGCCGACCTTGCCGTGCGCGTCAACCGCGCCGCAGTGCAAGCCTACGCAAGCGGCCGTCTGCCGCCCCTGCTGCGGTCCGATTTCGACATGGCTGACAGCCGTGGTATCCTGGTCGACGTGCGCTCTCTGGACCGCCTCTGGTTCCCGCACTTTGCGCGCTCTCTGGCCCCCGTCCTGCGCGCCGGGATCAGGGTGATCTGGCATTGCGATGGGAACCTGATGGACATGGTGCCGCGCCTGCTCGAGGTCGGCCTGTCCGGTTTCCAAGGCTTCCAGTACGAGGATGGCATGGACTATGAGCGCATCTGCCGGATGCACGACCGCGACGGCCGCGAACTGATCATCGTGGCGGGTGTCTCCGTGACCCGGACCCTGCCCCTCGGCTCGGCGGCCGACGTGCGGCGCGAACTCGACTGGCTGGTGCGGGAGGGCCCGCCCACCGGGCTCTTCCTCGCCGCTTCCAGTTCCATCACCCCCGGCGTGCCGTGGGAGAACCTGCAGACCTTGATCGAGGGCCTGGCGTACTACCGCGTCCACGGGCGCAAGGGCTGACGCAGACGATGAGTACCCGGACACAGCATCAGGGCGAGACGCAGACCGTCGCCCGGACCCGCGTGGAACGGCCGCCGCTGTACCGTGTCCTGTTGCATAACGACGACTACACACCGATGGAGTTCGTGGTGGCCATTCTGCGGGATGTCTTCCGCCGTGACGAGGCGGAAGCAGTACGTATCATGTTGCATGTCCACAAACGCGGCCTCGGAGTGGCCGGCGTCTACCCGCACCAAGTCGCCGAGACCAAGGTCCACAAGGTGCATGAAGCCGCCAAGGCGGAGGGGCATCCGCTGAAGTGCACCATGGAAGAAGCCTGATGAGTGAGCGCACCGTTCTCAGCCTGGAACTACGGCTGGCTCTGCAGATGGCAGTGCGCCAGGCCAGTACCCTCAAACATGAGTACCTCCTGCTCGAGCACCTGCTCCTGGCCATGCTCAGCGACGAGGACGTGCGGGACTACCTGTGCGCCTGCGACGGCGATCCTGACGGCCTGAAGTCCGAACTCGAGGACTACCTTGCCAATGCGGTCGAGGTCCTGCCGGACGCGCCGGCGGACTACCTCCCGGAGCAGAGCCTCGCCTTTGGCCGCGTCTTCGGACGCGCCGCGGCGCACGCGGTGGCCTGCGGCAAGGGCCGCATCGAAAGCGGCGACATCATCGCGCAGATCTTCGCTGAGGAGACCTGTTTCGCCCAACAGGCACTGGCCCACCAAGGCCTCTCCCGCGCGCAGTTTATCGAGGTCCTGTCGCACGGGGCCGCCAAGGGCGCCCCGGCGGCTGCCGCCGGCAGTCCGGCCGACTCTGGCGACGAGGCCGCCGAGGAAAAGGCCGGTCCGACCGCGCAACCGCGCCGGCGCCCCCCGGCGCTGGAGCTCTACACGGTCAACCTCATGGAACGCGCCAAGGCCGGACGTATCGATCCCATCATCGGCCGCGAGGTCGAACTGCGGCGGGTCATGCGGACGTTGTGCCGGCGACTGAAGAACAACCCGCTCCTGGTGGGTGAGCCTGGGGTCGGCAAGACCGCCGTCGTCGAAGGGCTGGCCCTGCGCATCGCCGCGGGCCAAGTCCCTGATGCCTTGCGCGACTCCGCCATCTTCGCCCTGGACATGGGGGCCCTGATCGCGGGCACCAAGTTCAGGGGCGAGTTTGAGGACCGCCTCAAAGCCGTGATCCGCGAGGTTGGGGCCAACCCTAAAGCCATCCTCTTCATCGACGAACTGCATACCGTCATCGGCGCCGGAGCCTCCGGCAATGGCTCCCTCGATGCCGCTAACCTGCTCAAGCCGGCCCTGCAGTCGGGTGACTTGCGCTGCATCGGCTCGACCACCTTCAAGGAGTACCGCAACCAGATCCAGAAGGACCACGCCCTGGCCCGCCGCTTCCAGAAGATCGATGTCCCGGAGCCGTCCACCGACGAGACGCGGCGCATCCTCGACGGCCTCCTGCCCCGCTACCAAAGCCACTACGGCATCGACTTCGAACCCAGCGCACTCGACGCCGCGGTGACCCTCTCCCGGCGCCACCTCCGCGAGCGTTTCCACCCGGACAGCGCCATCGACCTGATCGATGAGGCCGGCGCCGAGCAAGCCTTGGAACCCCTCGAAAAGCGGCGCACCGTGACCCCGGCGGACATCGAAGCCATCGTGGCCGAGATCGCCCAGATCCCGCCCACGGAGATCTCCTCATCGGACCTGGGCCGACTGCGCACCCTGGCGAAGGAACTCGGCGGCGTGGTCTTCGGTCAGGACGCTGCCATCCAGCGACTCACGCACAGCATCAAGCTGGCCCGCGCCGGACTGCGCAATCCGGAGAAGCCCATCGGCTCTTTCCTCTTTACCGGCCCCACCGGCGTCGGCAAGACGGAGCTCAGCCGGCAACTCGCGCGCTGCCTCGGCGTGGGCTTCATCCGCTTTGACATGAGCGAGTACAGCGAGAAACACACCGTCTCCCGGCTCATCGGCGCCCCGCCCGGCTACGTGGGCTTCGATCAGGGCGGCCTGATCACCGACGCCGTCATCAAGACCCCCCACGCCGTCGTCCTGCTCGACGAGATCGAGAAGGCGCACGAGGAGATCTTCAATATCCTCCTGCAAGTCATGGACCACGGAACCCTGACGGATAACAACGGCCGCAAGGCCGATTTCCGCAACGTGATCGTGATCATGACCAGCAACGTCGGCGCCCGCGATCTGGCCGCGACCCCCATCGGCTTCGCCCCGGCCGGCGCCAGCGCCGGCGGCGATAACCAGCGCGCCATCGAACGCGTCTTCAGCCCCGAGTTCCGGAACCGCCTCGACGCCGTCATCCAGTTTGCGCCCCTCTCGCCGGCCCTGGTGGAGCGCGTTGTCACCAAGTTCGTCGCCGAAACCGAGGCGCAACTCGCCCAGAAGAACGTCCGCATCCAGCTCTCGGCCGCGGCGCGGCGCTGGCTGGCCCAGCAGGGCTACGACCCGCGCTACGGCGCTCGGCCGGTGGCGCGTCTGGTGCAGACCGAGATCAGCGAGAAGCTCGTCGACGCGATCCTCTTCGGGGCGCTCCGCCGTGGTGGCACGGCCCGCGTCGGCGTACGCCACGGCAAGCTCGAGATCGTCTGCAAGGCCTGAGTCCTCACGGCGTAGCCGCGCCGTCGGCTTTCCACTGGCAGCAGTGCTGGCGAAGCGCCCCAGGCGTGCAGGCGCCGCGGCGCCGCCGGCGGGCGGCCGAGCCCCCAAGACGACTCGCCGGCGCGTGAGCTTCCGGTCACGGCAGGATTCGCCCTCCAAAGCGTGGCCGTGAAGCCCGGCTGCTGCGGACCTCACTGCCACTCCCCGGCCGCCGGCCAGGGCTGTTCCGTTTTCCCAACGACCATCGCTGTTGGTCACCGGCACGGTGAAAGCGTGAGAGCGTGATTGCGTGAGGGTTACGGCGCGTGTGCCGGCCGTCTGCCACGCATCCACGCTTTCACGTTCTCACGCGCTCACCCGTAGCGGGAACCGCGATCTTGGAACCGCCCTGACGGCCGCCCAGGGCCGCAGCCGTCACCCGATCATCGCTGTCGTAGTTGCGCTGCGCACGAAGCCTGCTATGCTGGGGAGCGTGCTGTGCCCTGCGAGCGCGCGCCGGCTGCAGGCAAGTCGACAGGTAACGATCACGCCGGAAAAGCATAGGGTACGCTCCATGGGGTGCAAGCGCAGCCAGGCACGGGCTGGAGACCGCGATACCCGCGGCCGGACGAACGTCTGGCGCGCCGTCGCTGCCGGGGTCTCCCTGCTGGCGGGCGGGCTGGCCGCCGCCACCGCGCCGGCGGAGTGGGACCTGACCATCACCAGCCGCTACGACACGCAGAACCGGCAACCGCTGAACCTGCGGACTTTCTTCAAGGACAACCCGGGTGTCCACCTCAAGCAGTGGGAAGGCATCGCCATGCCGGCGGAGGGTTCGCGGGCGAGCCTGGCCATGGCCATGGCCGCCAATCTCGGGCCGGACCTGTTCGAGACCGACATTCGTCAGGCCGTGGCGCAGGGCCTGGCCTATCCCCTGACCGAGTGGATCGGTGAGGATGGCGTGCTCGCCGACGGCAGCCCCAAACTCAGGCGTGACGGCAGTCCTGACCGCAATGGGCTGATTGACGCCGACGAGGCCAAGTGGGACGGCTGGATGAAGATCAAGCCGCTCTACCGCCAGGTTTGCACCGTCGACGGCCGCGCCTACGCCCTGCCGAACCGCGGCGGCACCTATGTCGGCGTCCTCTATAGCTACCGCGTCCTGCAGCGCGCCGGCCTGGATCCCGCCCAGCCGCCGCACACCTACGAACAGTTCATCTACTGGGCCCGCCGCCTGGTCGACCGCGAGACGGGGACGCCCGGGCTGGGCCTGACCCCGTACAGTTGGGCCTTCGCGCCATGGGTCGCCACCACCGGCAGCAGCATCGTGGTTCAGGATCGCACCAGCCCCACGACCGGCAAGGTCTACACCTTCAACGAGCAGGACACCCGCGCGGTGGCCCCGGACACCGGCGAAGACCTCTCCGGGATCACCCCCGTCTGGCGCTGCAACGTCGCCAGCCCGGAGTGCGCCGCGGCGGTCGCCTTCTACCACCGCCTGCGCTGGCAGCCCTGGCTCCGTCACCCGACCACGGGCGAGCCCGTGGAGCTCACGGCCGCCCAGGCCAAGGCGGGTGTCGTCAGCGTCGACGGCCGCGAGTTGCGCTTCAAGCCCGAGGACGTCATCGAAGGCTGCATCCGCGTCACCACCAAGGACCTGCGGGAGACCCTACGCTACCTCGGCCGCGACCTGGGCATGTACCCGCTGTGGTCCGGCGACATGACCGAATTCGAGTCTCTCGGTATTCAGCCCAGCGACATGGGCATGATGCCCTTCCCGGCCATCGACGCGACGCAGCGCCCAGTGCTGCAGGCCTCGAATTCCTTCTTCATGATCGGCAAGGACGTCCTTCGGCGCGGCGGCAGCAGCGCGGCCGAGCACAAGCAGTACCGGGACACGGTCTGGCAGATCATGACCATCATCTGCAGTGTTGAAGGCAACGACGAGAGCATCCGCCGCAAGGTCGCCTCCGGGCAAGCGCGTTTCCTCAACCCGCGCGATCTGCGCCGCCTGGGTTTCGACGACTACCTCAAGGAGGCCCGCCCCGAGTACCTCAAGCTCTGGCAGGAGATCGACGACGGCCAGATCCTCGAGGTCGTCGAGCCCTTCATGGGCCGCTGGCTGCAGTTCCGTGACTTCTACCAGCGCGAAGTCGTCGATCTGGTGCTGCGCCCCAGCGGCCGTGACTTCGACTTCAATGCCGCCCTCAAGAACCTCGAACGCGATGCCAACACCGGCATCATGTTCGAGCAGCCCCCCGAGGTCCTGAACGCCCACCGCCCCAGGGCGCGCCTGATCGCCGCCATTGTGGGCGGCATCCTGGCCTTGTTCCTGGTGCTGATCATCAAGGACCAGATGCGGCGCGTCCCCAGTCGGGCCGGTGTCTACAAGGGCATCCTGCCTTGGGCCATGCTCGTTCCGGCGCTGGTCTCCATCGGCCTGTGGCAGTACTACCCGCTGTTCCGGGGCTTGGTCATGGCCTTCCAGGATTACAAGATCGTCGGCAAGTCGCCCTTCGTCGGCCTGGGCAACTTCATCAGCATCGCCCTGGACCCGAATTTCTACGGCTACATCTGGACCACCTGCAAGTTCGTCCTCTGGAACCTCCTCCTGGCCTTCTTCACGCCTATCCTCCTGGCCCTGCTGCTCACCGAGGTCCCGCGCCTCAAAGTCTTCTTCCGCACCCTGTTCTTCCTGCCGCAGATGACCAGCGGGTTGGTGGTAACCCTGATGTGGAAGGAGATGTTTGATGGCACGGCCACCGGCAGCATCAACCGCTGGTGTGCCGCCGTCATGGACCCGCTGAACCGCCTCGCCACGCGCTACGCTGAAAGCAGCGGTGGGGAGATGGCGCAGTCGCTGGTCCAGGCGACGCACTTCACCCCGGTGGACTGGCTGGGCAACCCGTCGGTGGTCATGGCCTGCGTCATCATCCCGGGAGTCTGGGCCGGCGCCGGCATCAGCAGCCTGATCTACCTCGCCGCCCTGAAGAGTGTCCCCGACGAGCTCTACGAGGCTGCTGGCATCGACGGATCCGGCATTCTGAGCAAGACCTGGAACATCACCCTGCCGACCATCCTGCCGCTGGTGATGATCAATTTCGTCGGCGCTTTTATCGGCACGTTCCAGAGCATGGCCTCGATCTTCCTGCTGACCTTTGGCGGTCCCGGCAAGGAGACGATGGTGATGGGTATGGCGATCTGGGAGGAGGCCTACGTCAACCTGCGCTTCAGCCTGGCCACCTCCTATGCCTGGATCCTGGGCAGCATCCTCATTGGCTTCACCTACCTGCAGTTGCGCATCCTCCGGAGAGTGGACTTCCGGCGGGCGCAGGGAGATTGACGTGCCCATCATCGGCGTGACCGAGCGCAAGTCGGCGAGCGGCAGAGCGACGATTCTGCTGATCTACCTGATGCTGATCCTCGGCGGCATCACCATGCTGGTGCCGTTCCTGATCACCCTGACGGGCTCGGTCAGCAACTACTTCGACTATGAGCGCCGCAGCGCTCTGCCGCGCTTCCTGTGGGCCCGTTCCGACCGGCTGTTGCGCACGCTGTGCACTTACTTCCCGCCCTCGCACCGTGCCTCGGTGCAGCAGATGCGCAGCTTCTTCCCGTCGCTGCCGGCCGACTGGCAGCTCTGGTCGCAGATCGGCGATGAGCGCGCTGTCGCCGACGCCTGGGCCAGCGCCCAGTTCCGCCGCCTGGAGGACCCCGGCCAACGCGCCGGCATGGAGGCCATGACCCGTGACTATGGCGAGTTCTGTCGCACCTGGGATGTCCGGGAGACCATCCTGGCCTACGACCGCCGCTTCGTCGCCAGCTTCCTGCGTGAGCGCCATCAGACCCTCGAGGCGCTCAACGCCGCCTGGGAAATCTCCATCGAGGACTTCTTCAAGGTCAACGCCAACGAGTGGGGCGGCGAACCCATCGACCAGCACACCTATGTGCCCTTGGTCGATGTCCGCTACGACGACCTGCTCGCCTTCCGCCAGGCCTATCTCGCGCACGACTACTCCGGCTTCCTGCGCGGCGAGTGGGGCCAGGCCAACTACCTGCGCCCCGCCTGCCTGGCCTTCATCTGGGAAGAGCACGCGGCCAAAGCCCTCGACCTGGCCGACGCGGAGCAGCTCCACCGCTTGCCCTTTCCCGTACCGGAAACCGCTCCCGCGGCCCTGCGCACCGTCTGGCTGGACTTCCTGACCAAACGCTTCCCGCTGCGCCACGTGGCCATCACCGTCACGCCAGAGCGTCGCACCGCCTTCCAGCAGTTCCTGGTCGAGCGCTTCCGCAATCTCGATTACCTCAACCGGCTGATGCGCGACGAGGACCCCGCCTGGCGCGACGTGACCGACTGGACGGCCATCCCGCTCACCGCCCGCGTTCCCGCCGGCCCCATCGCCAAGGTCTGGATGGATTACCTGCAGACCGGCATCCCGGTCGAAGAGTGGCAGATCCTGCCCACGTTCCCGGAACTCGCCTTCCAGCAGTTCAGCCTGCGCAAGTACGGCTCCCTGGCGGCCCTCAACCAGGCCTACGCGACGCCACTCAACACGCTCGAGAATCTCCGTGTCCCCTTCGGCGAGGCCCTGCTGGTGAGCTTCCAGCACCACCAATGGCGCTATACCTGGGACCAGGTCACGGCCGGTTACCGCGCCGTCTGCGACCACCTCTTCCGCCGTGGCACGGCCGTGCGCAACACCATCATCCTGGTCGTGCTGACCATTCTCGTGACCCTTACGGTCAACCCGCTGGCGGGCTATGCGCTCAGCCGCTTCCGCCTGGCGCAGACCGAGAAGATCGTCGTCTTCTGCCTGGCGACGATGGCCTTCCCGGCCGCGGTCGCGGCCATTCCCGGCTTCCTGCTGCTGCGGGATATCGGCCTGCTCAACACCTTCGCGGCCCTCGTCCTGCCCGGCGCCGCCAACGGTATGACCATCTTCCTCCTCAAGGGGTTCTTCGACTCCCTGCCGCAGGACCTCTTCGAGGCCGCCACCATCGACGGCGCCCCCGAGTGGCGAGTCTTCTTCAGCATCGCCCTGCCGCTGGTCAAGCCGATTCTTGCCGTCAGCGCCCTGAACGCTTTCCTGATGGCCTACAACGGCTGGGACTGGGCCATCATCGTCTGCCAGGATCGCAAGATCTGGACCATGGCCGTCTGGACCTACCAGTTCTACCAGACCACCGGCGACCAGCCCTTTGCCGTGATGGCCGCCTTCATCGCCAACTCGATCCCCGTCTTCGTGGTCTTTCTCCTCTGCCAGAAGATCATCCTGCGCGGCATCATCCTGCCCCAGCTCAAGTAGAAACCCTAAGGCATGTCTATAGTTACCCAGGTAATGCGTCGTATGACCATGGCGTGTCCGGCCGTGACGCGGCGCGCCTGACGAGGGTATCGGGAATGGATTTGCAGGTTCGAGATGTGGCGCGGATACTGAACGTGCCGGAGAAGACTCTCTACCGCTGGATCAAAGCCGGCACGATCCCCTTCCACCAGGTCGGCGACCTCTACCGTTTCAACCGCGCCGAGATCCTGGAATGGGCGACCGCCACCGGCATCCAGATCTCGCCGGACATCCTGGCCGAGCCCGGCGTGGACCAGGAGGCGCTGCCGAGCCTGCTGGACGCGGTCCGAGCCGGGGGCATCGCCTATGGCGTCGGGGGGACGGACTCGGCCTCCGTGCTGGCAGCGGTGGTCGAGGTGCTGCACGTGCCGGAGGACGTCGACCGCCAGTTCCTCTACCAGGTCCTGTTGGCGCGCGAGACGCTGGGCTCGACGGCGGTGGGAGACGGCATCGCCATCCCGCACGTCCGGAACCCCATCGTGCTGCACACGACGCAGCCCACCATCACCCTCTGCTTCCTGGAGACCCCGATCGCCTTCGGAGCGCTGGACGGCGTGCCGGTGAAGATCCTGTTCACGCTGATCAGTCCCACCGTGCAGGCACATCTGCACCTGCTGTCGCGCCTGGCCTTCGTGCTGCGCCAACCGGAGTTCAAGGCCGCACTGCAGCGGGAGGCGCCGCGCCAGGAGCTGCTCGAGAAACTGGCGCTGGCCGAAGCGGGCCTGCCGGCGGCACCGCCGTCCCGACCGGTGTGACCCGCCGGCCCGCGGCGCCGGCATTCCGGCTCTGGAGTCGTGTATGAGTAGCGCGGTCTCGCTGATCCTCGCCGCCGCCGTCCTGATCGGACTGAGCGGCGTGCCGGGGGTGTGCCTTGGTCGGCAGCGCCCGGCCGGGCAATGGCTGGCGGCCGGCGCGGTCGTTACCGGGGCCATACTCGGGATGTACGGTACGGTCGCGGTACTGGTCTCCGGACTGGAGTCGACGCTCACGCTGCCGTGGGCCGGCCTGGGGACGGCGCATATCCGGCTGGCGGTGGACGGGCTGAGCGCCTTCTTCCTGGTCCCGGTCTTCCTGATGGCGGCGCTGGGCGCCATCTACGGCCTCAGCTACTGGCGCCAGGCGCGGCACCCGAGCAACGGCCGTAAACTGAGTTTGTTCTGGGGAATTACGGTCTCAGGCCTTATTACACAACTCATTGCAAGGCACTGTTTTGCATTTATGATCGGCTGGGAACTGATGGCCTTGGGCGCCTTCTTCCTGGTGAGCACTGAGGAGCAGCGCGAGGACTGCCGTGCCACGGGCTGGCTCTACCTCGTTGCGACACACGTGGGTACGCTGGCATTGTTCGCCATGTTCGCACTCCTGCGCCACGCCACGGGCGGCTTCGAGATCCGCGCCGTTGCCACGCACGAGGCCAGTCTCGGCCTGCTCTGGGCCATCTACCTGTTGGCGTTCCTCGCGTTTGGCCTGAAGGCAGGCGTGATGCCGTTGCACTTCTGGCTACCCTCGGCGCACGCCAACGCACCGAGCCACGTCTCCGCCCTGATGTCCGGCGTCTTGATCAAAATGGGGATCTACGGGCTGGTGCGCTTCCTCGGGCTGCTGCCAGAACCGCCGCCGGGATGGGGTGGACTGCTGCTGTTGGCGGGGGCAGTAAGCGGCGTGCTGGGGGTGTTGTTCGCCATTGGCCAGCACGACCTGAAGCGTCTGCTGGCTTACCACAGCGTCGAGAATATCGGCATCATCGTCATGGGACTCGGCCTGGCGCTTCTGGGTCGCTCCCTGGGCCGGCCGGCCTGGGTGGTGCTGGGGCTCGGGGGCGGGCTCCTGCACGTCTGGAACCACTGCCTGTTCAAGGGACTCCTCTTCCTCAGTGCCGGCAGCGTGGTGCATGCCACGCACACGCGGCAGATCGACCGTCTGGGCGGCCTGGCCAGGCAGATGCCGTGGACCGCAGCCATGTTCGCCATCGGCGCCGCGGCCATCTGCGGCCTGCCGCCGCTGAACGGCTTCGTCAGCGAGTTCATGATCTACATGGGCCTGCTGGCCTCAACCCAGGATGCGCCCCGCAGCGCCTGGGCCGTAGCCTTTGCGGTGCCTGCCCTGGCGCTGATCGGCGCCTTGGCCCTGGCCTGTTTCGTGAAGGTCTATGGGGCCGTCTTCCTAGGCGCGGCGCGCAGCCCTGCCGCGGAGCACGCTCATGAGCCGCCGCTAACGATGCTTGTACCGATGGGCGTGCTGGCCGCTGGCTGTGCGCTGATCGGCATGGCGCCCCTGTTACTGGCGCCGGTGCTCGACCGCGCCATCGCGGGCTGGCTGCCCAATCCACGCAGCGTCAGCAGCCGGGTTGGGGACCTGGCCGCGCTGGAGGTAATCAGCCTCCTCAGCCTGACACTCGTCGGACTGACCGTTGCGCTGTGGGCACTCCTGCGCGGGCGCCTGCGCCGGGGCGGCAGCGCCACCGCCAGCACCTGGGGGTGCGGCTATCTGGCTGCCAGTCCACGGATTCAGTACAGCGCGTCATCCTTCGCGCAGACGCTGGTGAGCCTCTTCCGCGGCGTGCTGCGGCCACAGACCCACGCACCGGTCCTGCGCGCCGCCTTTCCTGGGCCATCGTCCTTCTCAACCCACGTCGCCGACCCCGTCCTGGACGGGCAGATCATACCATGGGCACGCTGGCTCGAACGCGGCTGCACCCGCTTGCGGCGCTTTCAGGGCGGCGTCACCCAGCACTACCTGCTCTACATCCTGCTGACGGTGGTCGCACTGCTGGCGTGGACGATGCCCTGGGCGCACCTGCTGACGCGGCTCTATGCGCGCTGAGCGCGCAGCCCATATTGCATCCGGGGCCTCCGGTGCTATCGTCGCGCACAACCAGGCGGCGGGAGGCGTCCCGGGCCGGCAGTCAACGGGAACACTCCATGGGCAATGCATCTCCAAGCGCCGCGGCAGCCGACGCGGCGCCAGCTGCGGTCGAGCCCGAGTTGACCCTCGTCATTCCCGCGCACAACGAAGCCTCGCGCCTGCCGGGGACCCTCGACGCACTGGCGGAGTTCCTGGATCGCTGGGGAGTAGATTTCCGCGTTCTGGTCGTTGACGATGGCAGTACCGATACGACCGCACGCCTGACCGCTGGCCGCGGACCGCGCTTTTCCACGCATTCGCTGCCGCAAAACCGCGGCAAAGGTGCGGCAGTCCGTGCCGGGATGCTGCTGGCGCATAGCCGATTGGTGGCCTTCATGGACGCCGACCTGCCCTATGCTCTGGACTGTCTGCGCCAAGCCTACGCGCTCCTGCAGACGGGTGGGCCGGATGTCGTGCTTGGGGCCAGGAACATGCCCGACTCTGGAGTCCACGTGCGCCGGCCCTGGCTGCGCCGGGTCGCCACGGTCGTCTTCCGTGCCCTTACCCACCGCCTGATCTCGAGTCAGGTCAGCGATACCCAGACCGGCTTCAAGATGTTCCGCTACAGCGCCAGCCAGCAGACCTTCTCACGCACCACTTTGGACGGCTTTGCCTTCGATGTCGAGGTCATCTTCCTGATGCACCGTCTGGGGCTGACCTTTGCGCAGGTACCGGTGGACATGATCAACGACAAGGCCTCGACACTGTCCCTGCGGCGGCACGCCCTACCGATGCTCCTGGATGTGTTCCGCGTCTACCTCCGGGCACACCTGGGCTGGTACGACCGCCAGGTGCCCCCCGCCGCCGGTGCGGCCTCGGAGCAGGCCTCCACCAAGGCCGGGGGCGAGTGACCGCGGTGTGCCGTCCGCTTGCACCGTTGTCTTCCGCCAAGGCGCCGACAACGCGGCTCGCGAGGCCGCTCGCCCTCCATGGGCGCGCACAGCAAGCCTGGTGGTGCGGCGAACATAGAGCAACGAACTCACCGGACGACACACCTAGGTGGCCCGGTCGAGCTCAGGGAAGGCGCGGCGCCGCCGGCAGGATGACGCGGAAACGCGCCCCACGGCCGGGTTCACTCTCGACCTCGACCCGGCCGCCGTGGAGTTCCACGATCCACTTGACCATCGATAACCCCAGCCCAGTGCCGGTAGCACGGCTCGGGTCCAGTCGGTAGAAGCGCTCGAAGATGCGCTCCCGCTGGTCTTTGGGAATGCCAATTCCCTGGTCATTGATCTCGATGGCGACCGCGCCGTTGTCCCACGTCGTAGTGACCGTCACGACGGTATTCATCGGCGAGTAGCGGATGGCATTGTGCATGATGTTGTACAGAGCGCGCTGCAGCAGCGGTCCATCGCCCGCTACCTGCAGGCCGGCCGTCTGGTTCAGTGCCAGCCGAATCCCCGCCGCCTCGGCAATCATCCCGAGCCGCTCCGCGGTGGCTGCCACCAGAGGCACAATGTCGACCGTCCGGAACTGGGCCCGCCGGTCCGCCCCGCCAGGGCTCGCCAGCAGCAACAGATCATGCACCATGCGCGACAGCCTGATGATCTCGTCGAGCATCTCGGCGAGCACGATCTGGTACTCCTCGAGCGTCCGCTCCCGGGCCAGCGCCACTTCCAGGCTGCCGCGCAGAACCGTGAGCGGCGTGTTCAGTTCGTGTGCGGCGTCGGCACTGAACTGCTGGATGCGGCCGAACGAGGACTCGAGTTCGGCAAAGGTGTCGTTCAGCGCGTCGATCATGCGTCGGATTTCCGGGCTGCCTGCCCCCAGCGAGATCCTGGCTCCGAGATCACCCTTTCGAACCCGGGCCGCGGCCTGGTCGATGGCGTGAAACGGACGCAAGAGACGACGGCTGATCAGGTACCCGGCGGGCAGCGACAGCAGAATGACCGCCAGCAGCGCCACCCCGATGCCCTCGGTGAGGCGCTCAACCAGCTCGAAGTGGTGGGCGTCGCTGACGAATACCACCAGGCCGCGGTCCTCCTGCCGAAAGACAAAGCGCCACACCGATGACGGCGCTGGTCCCGCGCCCCCGGAACCGGTACTGTGGAGAATCAGCCGGCTGCGGCTGCCGCGCCGGATACCGTCGTCGATGGGCACGTCGAAACGGCGGGTCCGGTAGAGCACCCGCCCGTCGGCAGCCAGGATGGCCGCCCCCAGGCTTCCCTCCCGGTCGATGAAAGCAATATGCTCCTCGATGGTCGCCGCTACTGCGGGACCGATCGGCTGGGCGGGCGCGCCGGCGGCGGCGGCGACCTCCGTGATGCTGGAGGCAATACCCCGGAGGTATTTCTTGCTCTGCTGCGTGATCCGGTGCATGCCATACAGGTTCAGGACGAGCAGAACAACCGTGATGACCGCCAGCGAGCCCAGCGCAATCCAGGAGGTCATGCGGAACTGCAGCGAGCGCATCTAGCTTTCCTTGATAACGTAGCCCACGCCACGCACCGTGTGGATTAGCTTGACGGGGAACGGATCATCGAGTTTGGCCCGCAGATGGCGGATGTAGACGTCGACCAGATTGGTGTCACTGTCGAAGTGCATGTCCCAGACGTGCTCGATCATCGTCGTGCGCGTCACCACGCGGCCACGGTTGCGCAGGAGAAACTCGAGGACTGAATACTCACGGCTGGTGAGTTCGATTCGTTGCCCGCCGCGGGTGACCTCATGGCTGACCACGTCCAGTGTCAGATCGGCTACCTTCAGAGGCGCCGGCACGTCGCGTTCGCGCCGCCGGATCAGGGCCCGGATACGAGCCAGGAACTCAGCAAAGGCAAACGGCTTGACCAGGTAGTCGTCAGCACCGGCGTCGAGACCCTGCACCCGGTCTTCGACGTTCGCTTTCGCGGTCAGCATCAGAACCGGCGTCGTGACCCCCTTGGCCCGCAGTTCCGCAACGACGTCAAAACCATTCTTCCCGGGCAACATGACGTCAAGCACGATGGCATCGTACTCACCGACGCGGGCCATGCTCAGGCCCTCCGTGCCCGTCGCCGCATGGTCCACCGCGAAATGCTCCTCGCGCAGGCCCTTGACGATGAACTGGGCGACCTTCTCGTGGTCCTCAACGACCAGAATACGCACGGAATGACCTCACTCCTCGGCGGCAGCCGAGCGCTTGCTGCCTGGCGCCGCCGCGGGCGCTTCTGCCGGCGGTGCCAGGATGGATGATGGAGTCAAGGACCCCGCGCGCACGGGAAGCACGACGCGGGCCAGCTTCCAGGCGCCGGCCGTGGCCACAACGTCCGCACTACCCACGGGGAGGCTGGCCAGCTCAGCCTCCCCGCCGCGCGCGGCGCTCACGACCAGCAAAGCGCTTCCTGCCCCTGCCGGGCAGCGCCCGAGACTCTTGACCAGGTTCTCTTTGCGGGGGAGGGGTATGACCCAACCACGAGCGTAGAACAGGGCGCTGTACGGGGTCCTATGCGCAAAAAGCAGGGGGCCATCGATGGCATGCTCGCTTGCGTACTGCTGCGCGACTCTGACGATCTGTCGAGTCGTGTTCTTGCCGCTCTGCAGGAACGGCGCGCCCGCCAGCATCACGGCCCCCAGCAGTAGCGCCAGCGCCGCTGCGGTCGCGGCCATCCGGCGCTGCAGGTCGGGCTCCGCCTGCGTGGTCAGCGCCAACCAGCCGGCAAAGAGCGGTACCATGGGCATGGTGTACGTGATCAGCAGTTGCCGCGCCAGGCACCAGAAGAGCGTGCCCACGCTGAAGCCTAGGAAGAGGAAGCTCGCCCGCTTGTCGGCCAGCGTTAGCGTCTGACGGAGGATCCGGCGGCGCACCAGGAACCAGAGCGCGAAAAGGCTCCACGGGGCGCTTGCCACCAGCATCATCACCAGGGCCGCGCCCCGCGGGTAGAGATGCCCTTGGCCATAGATGTCGCCGTAGTCGTGGGTCACGTACCGCAACAGGTTCTCATTCAGGAAGAAGTACTTCAGAAAGCCCGGATTGCGCAGTTCGCAGAGGGCAAACCATGGCGTGACCATGACCAGGAAGAGGACGATGCCCAACGTCCAGCGGTGGTCCCGCAACGCCCCCCACTCGCGCCAGCGGAGGGTCCACACCAAGACCGGCAGGCCAAAGAGAATGACCGCTACCGGCCCTTTGGTGAGAAAGCCGATCGCTAGCAGAACAAAGACCAGCAGACTCCACCGCCGACGGCCCTGCACGGACGGCTCGCAGGTGAAAGCGAAGTAGGCCAGCAGGCTACCGGCGACACAGGCGCATAGGACCATATCCACGATGACCGTGCCGCAAATCACAAAGAAGGCGCCGCAGGACAGGGCGACAACGACACTGAGCAGCCCGGAACCACGGCCGCCGTAACGCTCCATAACACGGTACAGCAGTCCGAGCACAGCGATGGTCGCCAGCAGGCTGGGCAAGCGCGCCGCGAAGCCGTTCACCCCGCACAGCTTCATGGCGCCGGCGGCAGTCCAGAAGAAGAGGGGCGGTTTGCCCAGAAAGGGCAGGTGCTCGCCGTTCACCCACACCCGCGGGGTGACCCAGTCGCCCGCTACGGCCATCTCCTGGGAGACCTGGGCATAACGCCCTTCCGTGGTATCCAGCACCGGGATCACAGCCATCGCCAGCGCCCGCGCCAACAGGGCCCCAACCACGGCCCACAGCAGCGCCCGCGTTCGTCCAGAATACCCGCTCACAGCACGGCTCCGTTGGGGCCGCGACGAGCGGCGCCAAACCCTTGGGCAACGCCGTCGCGACGATGCCGACGCCCACGCTGATACCGAGTTCAGAAAGTAAGCTCTGTCCATGAAGGCCGGGTGGTGGCCAGATGAAGAGCTCTTAACCCACACGCATCAGGTGGCCTTGGCGCAGTCGACCAGGCGGTTGCCCCATGGCCCGCGGGCAGGAAAGCTACCCCTAAGGCTTCGGCTTCATCTCACGGAAACCCGGCAGCTCCAGAGGCGTGGTGTCGGCGGCGGGGGGCGTGCCGGCGGGGGGCCTGCCAGCGCCGGGTGCGCCGGCGCCGGGCGTGCCGGCGGCGGGAGGACCCGAGCAGCTCTTGCCGCTGGCGTCGCCGTGGCCGCACTTGCCGCCGCCGGCGATCTCGAAAATGGGCTCTCCGGGATCGCCATACTCCTGCGTGAAGACGTGGCTCAGGGCCTCGCCGACGTCGTTCATCGAGTAGTGCGTGGGTTCCGTGCCGACCAGACTCACCGTCCGGGTCTTGCCCTCGCAGGTGACCCCGAACGAGGACTTGCCGTTGATCAGGATGGCGGCACAGACCGACCCCACCTGGTTCTCCAGCTTTTTCTCGCCATACTCACGCATCGTGGTGTACTCAACCCGGATCTTATCCAGATGCTTGGTCGCGGTGTCGGCTAGGAACTTGGCGACGCCACTATGGCAGTCCGAGCCCTCGGGCATGATCGCGATCACCTGCACCTTCGCCTCTGGCGACCCGACAGGCTTGGCATCCAGCGGCTTGTGCTTGCCGTCGCCGCTAGTCACAGCCTTCGCGTCGCCGCTGCCGGAGGTGAACCGCCGACCGCCACCAAGCCAGTACATGAAGACGCCAAAGCCGATCAGCACCACGACGCTGCCCACCAGCAGCGCAACCCGCCGCACCCGGCGCGCCTTCTCGTACTCGAAACGCGCCTCGGCGCTGGCGAAACACTCGCCCAGTGCCTCTTTCTCGACGACACTGAGTTGGCTATCATCCATACCTATGGGCGACACGTGGGTCACCTCCCCATCTGCGGCCCGGGCTGTCCGGGAAAAGGGCGAGCGATGCGGGGAAACTGGCTGATCAGACGCACAAACCGCGCTTCCGCCTGCTCGCCAGCGTCTGCCGGTACCGGACCTTCCACGGGACCTAGATCAAGCAACGCGCTTCGACGTAGAGTCACCTTCGCTGCACCGCCGACGATGTCAAGCGCAAAGTCGTCCTGAACCAGCGGTTTGGCTGCGGCAGCCGCGCCCAGCGCCGCCCGCACCCGCTCGGCCTCGGCGGCGTCGGCCGCCTCAAAGACAGCTTCCCCGGCAGCCAGGACCCGCGGGACCGCGCCGTCCATGGCAACGCTGAGCGCGGGCCCCTGACGGTCGGCGGCCGCCACCCCGTCGAGCTTCTGCCGGACCGCGGTCTCCAGTTCCTCCAGCAACCAGGCGTGCCCCGGCGGCATCAGGAAGGCGACCTGCAGCGGCGCTCCCTTGTAGACGATATCCGCCTTCTCGGAGCCATTCAGCAGGATGGCCATGCAGTGCAGGCCGTCGGCCTGCCAGCGCTTCTTGCCCGCGGGCTCGCCGAAGTCGACGATCTCCACGGCCAGGCGCTTGCCGAACTTCCGGGCAAGGCCCGCCAGGACCTCCTCGGTCGGCTTCTGGCAGCCGGAGGCGATGTTGACATAGGCCGTGAGTTTGAGCGCTTCGGCGGCCGAGCTCATAGCCCCGCTCGCCAACAGCCCGCCGATCATGACCAGTGCCCAAGCTCTCATGGTCGGTCACTTCCCCCGTTCGTCTGCCACCAGACGGCCGTCGCGCATGCGCAGTTCGCGGCCGCAGCGCTGCGCCACGCCGCGGTCGTGCGTCGTCAACAGGACGGTCCGCTGGCCATCGCGCACCAACTCGAATAGCAGGTCCAGGATGATCCCGGCGGACTCTGAGTCCAGATTACCGGTGGGCTCGTCGGCCAGGATCAGGGCCGGGTCGGCGATCAGTGCCCGCGCCAGACCGACACGTTGCTGCTCACCGCCGCTCAGTTCCCCGGGCAGGTGGCGGATGCGGCGCTCCAAACCGACGCGCTCGATGCAGTGCAGGGCCCGCCCCTTGAGTTCGAGCGAGGTGCCCATCTGCGGCACCAGCGGCAGCATGACATTCTCCCAGACGGTCAGGGTCGGGAGGATGTGGTAGCTCTGGAAAACGAAGCCCATGTGACGCCGGCGCAGGTCAGCCAAGCCGTCCTCGCTCAACTCGCCGAGGTCCTGCCCCAGCACCGCCAGGCCACCGGAGGTCGGTCGATCCAGGCCCGCGATCAGGGACAGCAGGGTGCTCTTACCGCACCCCGACGGTCCGGTGACGGCCACCGTCTCACCCGCGGCGATGGCGAACGACACCCCGTCCAGGGCGTTTACATCGCCATCGGACCGGCCATAGACCTTCCGCAGGTTGTCTGCTTGTATGGCGGACTGACTCATCACGACCTTTCCAGCCACTCAGTGCCCTGCCCATGGCTAGGGCTGTCGCAGGGAGTCCATGGGCGCGCGCGCGGCGGCATAGCGGCCCGCAATCAGCCCCGCGGCCACCGCCAGGGCTACAGTCAACAGGAGGGTGATGGCAACGCCGTCAAGCGCCACGCGTGGCTCCAGCGTCAGCGTCAGCGCCGGCGCAGTGGTGGCACACGGTGGGTAGGAGTCGAAGCTGGACGGCAGGCTGAGATTGAGCTGGGCGCAGATGACGAAGGCGACGACGTACCCCAAGACGACGCCGGGAACCGCACCGAGAATACCCTGCAGCGTGGTCTCCCAACTGAGCAATGACACCACGTGCCGTTTGCGCCAGCCCAAGGCACGCAGGATGCCGATCTCGACGACGCGTTCGCGCACCGACGACAACGCGGAGCGTACGATGAGCAGACCGCCGATCACCAGGATCAGGAAAACGAACGCCCCGGAGCCGGCCGCCGTCATCGCGGCGGACTGACTGATCTGGCTGGGGAGGGAATCCTGACTGCTGACTCGGGCCCCGGCGCCGATCAGCTCTTCGATGGCACGACTGACCGCCGGCACCACATCCGTGGTCCGCGTCGCCACGAAGACATAGTCGACCACCTCGCCTTCCTTGAGCATCTCCTGCACGGTGGTCAGCGGTACATAGGCCTGGCCGCCACCGATCACGGCCACCCCGGCGACCTTCAGAATGCCGCAGACGGTGAACTCGCGCGGCCCCAGGAAGACGCGGTCGCCCACCTTGACCCCCTTCTGCGCGGCAAAGTCCTTGTCGAGCACCGCCTCGTCCTGGGCGGGATCAAACAGCCGGCCTTCCTCCAGCACGCAGCAACGCTCGCCCGACTGGTACTGGCGCAGCGGGCCGGTCTTGACGCTGTCGGGGACGACGCCGGTCACTACCGTCGGCTGACCGTCATGGAAGGCCCACACCACCAACGATCCCGTGGCCGTCTTCACGCCCGGAATCTTGCCGATCGCCGCCACCTCACTCGCGGTGATGGCGCCCAGGCTCTTCGGCCGCTTGACCTTGAGGAAGGCGCAGGGCTTCACTTCCCGGCTCACCACCAGATCGGCGCCGGTGACCTTCAGCGGCTCGGACGTGGCTTTCTTGATGGCCCGGCCCAGGCAGTGGCCGGCAGCGATCAGCAACGCCACCAACAGGAAACCGCAGACGGAGAGTGCGGTGCGACTCTTGCGGCGGGTGATTTCTCTGAGTGCCAGACCAAGCATTGCGGGTTCACATGTCGTTAGGCGTTGCTTCGCGGCTCCGAGTACCGGCTCACGCCTGCCGGGGCAGACGACCACGGAGCCTCACAATGTAACGTGGGTGCCGTGCCGTACAACCAGGTGCTAAGGTTGCCGTCAAGCGCACGCGCCACCGTGCGCTCCACAGCACGGACACGCCGCCGGGCCGCGGGTTGCGCCGACACATCACGTAGCCGTCGGCCGGGGCCGCCGCAAGCAAACAACCGGGCGCTGGGGGGAGTGCCGGCGGTCATAGACAAACCAGTAGTCGGCGGCCGGCAACGCCAACTGCCAGACGCGACCGGACGCGACCATCTCGGCCTGGCCCTGGAGCCACTCGCCACCCTCGGGGACAGCGGCCTTCCAAGGCCCGGCCCCTGCCAGTCGGTCGGCGGGACTGAACCCCGCCTGCAGCCACCCCAGTCGGACTAGGGCGTCGAGCTCTGCGTTACCCTCCACCAGCGTCGCGTGCAGGTGACGAAAACGGCGCTCCAGACTCGCCGGAGCCGTCAGCAACCCCGCCGCCTGGCAGGAGGCCGCGAAGTCCACCAGGAACCCCGGCCGCAGTTCGGCCGCCCGACGGACGGCCGGCTGCAGGGCGGGGACGTTGTAAAAGCCATCCAACAGGCGCGACCAGCCGGCCACGCGGCGCAGGGCGAGGACGTCCAGCTCCGGCGTACTAAGCACGTCGTAGGGCGGTTCTGGCGCCCAGCACAAACCCTGGCGCTGGGCCTGCTCCCGCAGCGGCGTTCCCGGCAGGACCTTCAGGATCTCAAGCTGAATCTCGGCCGGGCCGAGCTCCAGCAGCAACGCCACATCGCGCTCGACGTCGGTCAGGGTCTGTCCGGGCAGGCCGGCCAGCAGATCGACGTGAGTTAGCACCCCAGCGCAGCGGCAGAGGAAATCGATGCCCTCCAGAGCCGCCGCCACCGTGCCGCCGCGGCCGACCGCGGCGCGCGCGGCCAGGCCAGTGGTCTGCAGCCCGGCCTCGACGTGCAGCGCCCCCGGCGGCGCCGACTGCAGGAGCCGCCGCAGCGCCGGCGTGAGCTTTGCCGGATCGATCTCGAGGTGGAAGCGGAGGCCCGCGAAGTCTGCCAGAAACAGCTCCAGCAGGGCACTCGCACGCTCGTCGAGGGCGTTGAAGGTACGGTCGAGCAGACGGACCTCGCGGACGCCGCGCCGCTGCAGCTCGCGCAACTCGTCCCGGATTGCCGCGAGGGGGCGCCAGCGCAGCGGCGCCGCGCCGCTGCTGGTGCAGTAACTGCAGTGTGCCGTGCAGCCGCGACTGGTTTCGATCTGGACGAAGGGCTTGGTAGTGTCGTAGAAGGGGCTGACGCTGGGCGCGGGCGCCGTGGCCCAGGCCGCGAAAACCGCCCGCCGGCCCGCGTCGAGCAGCCTACCACTGGCATCCCGCCAGCACACACCGTCCAGTCCGGTCGGCGGCTCGCCGTGCAGGAGGCAGCGCAGCAGGTCGGGCAGCACCGCTTCGCCTTCGCCGCGCACGGCACCGTCAAGCGCCGGGTTCTGCCGGAGCAGCTCACGGTTGTCGCCGAGGCACTCCGGGCCGCCGACGATCATCCGGCATGCCGGCAGCAGTGCCTTCACTCGCGCCAACACCTCGAGGACCTGACGCCGGTTGAACAGGTAGAGCGTCGCCGCTACCACGTCCGGATGCGCTGACCAGACGGCTGCCGTCACCGCGGCCGGATCGTCGTGCAGGCCGGTCGAGACCGCCTGCCAGGATACCTCCGGTACGCAGGCGCAGGCGGACTGCAGCACAGGCAGAGCCAGTGACGAATGGGCGTGGGAGGCGTTGACTGCCAGCCAAACGAGCTTCATCAACCCACCTTGCAGCGCCTTGACCTACGCCCCCCCCGCGTCCTACCTGCCGAATATCCCCCGGCAAGCGGCGAATGTCCAGCCCAGGCACCGGCAGAGACCAGAGACGGGGAACGGCTCACCGCCTGCCGGCAGGCCCTGCTGGACAGCCGGATTCGCTCTCCAAAGCGTGCCCGCAAAGCCGGCGGCTGCGGACTGCACTGCGGACTACTTCCGGGACGGCAACCAGAGTGTCGTTATCGACGCGGCCCTGAAGAACCTGCGGACCAAGAGAGTCTATTGTATTGCTGATGACGGCAAGAGCTTGGCGGGCGGGCTGGACGTGGATAACTGAGTCCTGCGGCTTGGGCCGGCGGGTGCGGGAGTGGCTGATGCGTGTTGAGTCTCTGCTTGCAGAAGCGGGTACGGCATTGCGGGCCGTGGGCATCCACAATGGTGCCCAGGAAGCCCGTTGGCTGTTGCTGCACGTTCTGGCCGCCGATCCCGAGCGTTCACCGTGCTGCGGCGGGGCTCCGCTGGACCCGGAGACCGAGTGCGGTTTTCGTGCCTTGTTGCGCCGGCGATTGAGCGGCGAGCCCCTGCAGTACGTCATGGGCTCGGCCGAGTTCTACGGATTGGAGCTGCAGGTCGGCGCGGGCGTGCTTATCCCGCGCCCAGAGACCGAGCGGCTGGTGGACTTTGCCCTCGCGGCCTGGCGCACGGGCGGTGCCGTCTGCGACCTCTGCACCGGCTCGGGGGCCATCGCCCTGGCCCTGGCCCGCGAGCAACCCGCGATTCCGGCGGTCTACGCCACCGACCTCTCGCCGACGGCACTCGGCTACGCCCGACGCAACGCGGCCCGGTTAGGGCTGTCGGTCACCTTCGTTCAGGGTGACCTCTTCGCGCCCCTGCCGCCAGAGCCGCGCTTCCAACTGGTTACCGCCAATCCACCCTATGTCAGTCCGGAAGCCTATGCAGAACTACCTGCCGAGGTCAGCGCCCACGAACCGCGCCTGGCCCTCTGGGCCGCCGAGGGGGGACTGGCCATCGTCAGGCGCATCGCCCAGGAGAGTCCGCCGCATCTGGTTCCCGGTGGCATGGTGCTCTGTGAAATCGGTTGCGAACAGGGCCAGGCGGCGGCGGCGGCCTTCAGCGCGGCCGGTTTCGGGCCGGTAGACGTCCGCCAGGACTATACCCAGCGCGACCGCGTCGTGGTCGCCACCTGGCCCGGCGCGCGGGGCTAGGGCAGCCGAGGCGGCAGACCGACTGGCCCGGCGTGGCCTTTCGTCGGTTCCACCTAGTTGGCCGGCAGGAACTCCAGGTAGTCGAGGTTGCAGCCGTGGCCGTCAGGGTTGGCCAGGCGCAGGACGTGCCGGCCAGCGCTGAGGTCGAAACGTGCCGGTTTACCCTGGGGGTCGCAGAGCAGCGCCACGGCCCAGTCGTCGCGGTCCGGGCCGCTGTAGCCGCCGGTATTTGGCAGCACGGCGCGGCCCAGTTCGTTGCCGTCCAGGAGCACTTGCCGCTGGGCACTTTCCGGGGTGGCGTACTTCAGCAGCAGGGCGTAGCGACCGGCGGTTGGGACCTCGACGGCCCACTCGACCCAGGCGTTCAGCGCGTTCCAGTGGGAGAGTGAACCGCCGTCCGCACCGCGCTTCTGATTCGCGGCCCGGGCCTGTACCGGCACGTCGCCGCCGCCCTGCGTCACAAAGCTCTCCGCCTGCACCCGCAGTCCCGTCGGCCAGCGTTCGCAATCGAGGTCGCCCGGGCCGGCCGGGGCCACGATGACAACGCTGCGGACGAACTCGGCCGCGCCGTCCCTGGCCAGCAGTTTGAGTTCATACCGGCCCGCTCGAGGCAGGATGAAGGCGGCTTCCGGACCGGCGTGGACCGACCCATCGGGCAGATGCCACTCCAGCGCCAGGGCCTTGCCGGCAAGGCGATAGACGCCGCGAGCGCCGCAGGTGATCGCCAACCCTTCGGCGGCCGGCCGGGGCACGATGCTGAGGCGCAGGGAGGGGTCGCCGCTCTGCGCAAACGGTCCATCCTGAGCCGTGGGCATCTGCAGCAACGCCGCCAGCGTCTCGTCGGTCGTGAACAGAGTGTCCTCCGGGCGCTGCGCCAGGTAGTCCCGGAGCAGGACGTGGAAGTAGACGCTGGAATCGGCGGAAACGCCGAAGCCCACCCGCCCGTCGCGGAAGTCGCGGCTGCGGTCGCGGTCGGTGCCCAGCCGGTAGCGTTTGCCGAGATCGTCGGCGCTGAGGCCCTGCAGGGACTCCCAGGGCGTGACGCCAGACGGAATGGCGTCGTAGACCTCGAAAAGTGCCGCGATGGCGCGCAGCTCGCGAGCGACGGCGTCGAGGTAGGCGGACTTAGGCTCGATACCGTAGCCGTACATGAGACCGTGGCTATACTCGATGCTCCAGCCGAAACCCGCCGTGGTCGGGCCGGGGTAGGACCAGCCGCCGCCGGCGGTCTGAACGCGCGCCATCCAGTCATTGCAGGCCAGGATGGTGTCGCGCAGGCGCTGGTCGTCGGGACGGTAGCGGAGCAGGTCGGGCAAGGCGTTGGTGGCGTACTGGACGATATACGACTTGACGTAGGGGTGTTCGTAGCCAAAGCGGTCGTCGGGGACGTACAGGTCGTTCCCCGTCGAGGGCACCCCGCCCTCGTTAAACAACAGATCCGGGTTCTGGCAGGCCTGGAACTCGGTCCACAGGCGCACGGCCTGGTCGAGATGGCCGCGCTCGCCGGTGTACTCGAAGAGCTTGACGAAGTCGCTGACCACACCGATGCAGCGCATGTAGTTGACGGTCGCGTGCACGTGCTCCGCCGACCACTTGGCCTGCTGCTCGGCGGCGTAGCGGAAGCGCGGGTCGCCCGTCTCCTCAAAGGCCAGCCAGAAGCTGTGGAAGCCCTTGGTGCAGAAGGTGACCGCGTCGTTCTGCCGGGTGCGATAGCTGCCGAACCAGGGCTGGGTCTTGGCGTTGGGCGGATAGCGGCCGCCACCATAGCAGGCTGGATCACGGCCCCAGTTGATCGAGAAGTCGTGGTAGTTCTCCGAGTAGTCGAGCGCCAGCCGCCGCAGGCGGGCATCGCCGCTGCGGAACCAGTCATCCCAGACGTAGGCGGTGTGGTTGTAGCGCTCCAGGCCGCCGAAGCTGCCGAGGTCGTCACCCTTCAGCGCCACCCCCTGCAGCGCGGTGATGTAGCGTTCGGTCAGGCGCTTCAGGACCGGGTGCGAGACCGTCAGCGGCGGCCCCGTGCGGTAGACGGCGTCATAGGTCTGCCAGTCCACCGTGGCCACGAGCGGCGTGTCCACGGCCGCAGCCAGGTCGTCAGGGGTGCCAGGCTGGAGGATGACCTCCATGGACTGCCAGGCGCCCTCTTGAAGCAGCAAGCCGTCGCTCTCCTTGGCCACGGGTTCCAGGCGGCTGAAACGTACGCTTAGCGCGCCGGCCTCCGACTGCGCCGCGATGGTGCCACGATGCTGCTGCAGGGCCAGCGGGTTGGCGAGCGCCAGCCGCGCACCATCCGCCAGCCTCAGCGCCACCACCAACTCGGGGTGGCGGCCAAGGGGCGCGGCGAGGGGCAGCGTCAGGAAGTGCACGGGCGTCGCCGGCAGCCGTTCCGGGGTGGCCCCTGCCGCCGTCAACAGGAGCCCGAAGTCGGGGGCCGGAGCGTTGTCCTTCAGGTGGCGCAGGACGCGCTGCACGAGCCGGATTCGGCCCAGGCGGTCGACCTGGGTGTCGACCTCGCGGCTGAAGTCCTGACCATCCTGCCGCCAGCGCAACCAGACGTGTAGAGGACCATTCTCAATCACCTCCAGGGTAGGAGTTTGCGGATCTGTGAGAGCGGGTCCGATAGCCTTCAGGACAGCCCGTACCGTGCCCTCCGCGCCGGACTGGACCTGCACGGTATCGTCGGTCAGTTGCAGGCGGAAGGCGTCGGTCACGATGACGGCCTTCCGGTCCGGCAGCACCTGCGCCAGTGGCTCGGGCACCGGGCCGGCGGCCGGCTCACACTGCAACTCGAGCGTCTGCCCCAGAGCCAGCTCCACCGGGAAGCTGAGCATCGCCCGGCGCGTCGAGCCGTCGGGATGGCGGGTGATGACGTGCGTCTGCGTCGGCAGGCGCGCCCCGGCCGCAGTGACCACCTGGAGCGCTTGCTCCCGCACCTGTCCCGCTGCGAAGGGCACCGCCACCCGAGCGACCTCGTGCAGTGCCCGCTCCCGATCATTGCGGAGCGTCAGGCGTGGCATGGCAACCTCGGCAGCCTGGCTGGCCGTCAGCATACCGGCCAGCAAAGACAGGCTCATGGCGTGGTTCATGACTCCTCCGTTCCGGAAGCCCACTCGCCCGCTGTCTGCAAGACCCGCTGTCTGCAGGACCCGCCGGCAAGACCTACGGCTGCAGCCAGCGGTCCAGCCAGGCGAAGGCCTTGTCCTGCATCTCGGCATTGAACTCATGCGGGCCATCGTAGGTGACGCCCTGGAAGCGCTCCGGCACGCCGGCCTTGCCGTAGACGGCGGCGATCTTCGCGTAGGCCGCCGAAACGCCGGCGTTGGTGAAGAGCCCATCCTGCGTGCCCTGGATGATCATCAGGCCGCCCGGCACATTCAGCGAAACGACGTCCGGCAGATCCATATAGCGATACAGACCGGGGATGACCTTCATGAAGCCGATACTGGTGAGCTTGTCCTCGAGCATCGAGCCATAGGTCGACATCCAGCCCACGACCACCGCCGCCTTGATGCGCGGGTCCAGTCCAGCCAGGTGCGCCGAGCGGAAGCCGCCCACCGACAGGCCGCAACAGCCGATGCGCTCGGGATCGACCTCTGGCCGGGACGCCAGGTAGTCCACCGTCCGGATGTCGTCCATGAACATCACCCCTGACCAGGTCACACCGGCTTCGAACAGCCCGGTTGCCGCCAGCGGCGCGCTGGCTCCCGACCGGCGATTGAAGTCGGCGACGTCCTGAGCACTCATGGCGTCGCGGTTGCGCCAGGCGGGGGCATCGCCGGCGAACTGCAGGCGGCGCTCGCCCCAGTAGAACATGTCGATGGCGATCACCACGTAGCCGCGCTTTGCCAACTCGCTGCCGTAACTGCGGCCGGAGTACGCCGTACGCTTGAACTCAGTCAAGGTTGGGTGCTCATTCTCGGTGGCCACGACCTTCTCCTTCCCCCAGACGAAGAAGGCGCCATGGTCGTGCAGGGCAACGATGGCAGGACGGCGTTTCGCCTCGCCCTTCGGCAGCAGCAGGTAGGCCGGCACGCGGATGTCGGGCGTGGTGTTGAAGTACAGCTTCTCACGGATGTACTCGCCGCAGTCCACCCGCTCGACGATCTCCACCTTGGGCTCGCAGTGCGGCGGGCTGTACTGCAGCAGGCTGAGCACCTTGGCGCGCCCCTCCTGCTGCCAGGCCCCGACATCCGTGAAGCGATCATTGAGGAAGGACAACTCCTGTGGTGCCCGGTCGGCGGTCGCGCGTACAAAGGGGAACAGACTGCCCATTTGGGCGTTCGGGTTGATGGCAGCGGGTGGTGGCGTGGCCATGGGTTCTCCTGCGTACAGTGCGATACTCAACAGCGCCGCAGCGCCAAGCCCACGGCAGCCGACCGTGCCGCGCCGGAGGGAGGTGAACGGACACGGCCTGAACGGCCGCGTTGAGCCAGCGTGCGGGAACATACTCAGACTCCCTATCTACAGTGGTTTACGAGGTTCGTAGTGCCGCCTTCAGCCCCCGCGGGGCGCAGTGTCCGTCCGGTCATGTCAGAGCGATACATCGGATCGCCGCTGGAGCGCGAGCGTCCACGGGTGCCCTGCACCCCGCGAGCCCTTGTCTCACTGGAGGCGGTCCAGGTTGAGCGCATTCACCCTGACGCCAGCCCGCGCGGGCCGCTTCCGCAACACCCGGCCGCCACAATCTACCGCCGCACCCGGCCGCGGCAACAGGGCGCCCTCCGGCGGCAGGGCGGTTCCGTTTTCCCAACGACCATCGGTGTTGGTCACCGGCACGGTGAAAGCGTGAGAGCGTGATTGCGTGAGGGTTACGGCGCGTGTGCCAGCCGTCTGCCACGAATCCACGCTTTCACGTTCTCACGCGCTCACCCGTAGCGGGAACCGCGATCTTGGAACAGCCCTGCTCCGGCGGCGTAACCGGCCGGCGGTGCGGCAGGTCACTTGCCGGCCGGCGGCGGCGGCAGCAGCAGCGTCACGGGGTCGGCCAGGAGGTCGCGCCCACCCCACCCGGAAATGAGGTTGCCGGACAGCAGGTAGCGCTCCGTGGCCGGCGTAGCCGCCAGCACCTCCAGGCCACTGGAGCCCTCGGGTTGGGACACCTGGGTCGCCAGGCTGTTGCCCTGGAACAGTACGTGGCCACCGGGACTGACCGGTCCGATGCGTACGGCAGCGAACGGCGTGGCGGCGGCAACATCGAAGAAGATGCCATTGCCGCAGACGGTCTGCATGCGGTGCTTTGCCGCCGGATCGCGGAACTGCAGAACCACGTTGCGCAGGCTGTTGCCTTGGAAGAACAGGTGTTGCACGCCCTCCGAGACCACCGCGGACATGCCGGTGGCCGCCGTGAAGTGATTGCCCACAAAACTGACGTCCTGATTCGCCGTGGAGTCATGCTGGTTGCGGACCGCGGCAATCCACCAGCCAGCGGTGTGCTGGGTGCAGGAATTGCCGGAGAAGACGATCCCCCGGTTGTCGAAGACTGTGCACAGGCAGGCCGCAAAGCAGTCCTCGACGATGTTCCCGGTGGCGGTGCAGGAGAAGCAGCCCTCGAAGTCAATCCCCACATCCCCGCAGTTCAATACCGTATTTCCGGTCACCGCAACACCTTCGCCCATCGATCCCCAGATGCCGCCCATCTCGATGTCGTGGATCGTGTTCCCCGTGATCGCCAGGCCCTTGCACTTGCGCGGATTGGCCATGGCACCATTGGGCGCCGGCCCCTTGGTGTTGGCGTTCCCGCCCCACCAGGTAATGCCATGCAGGTACCCGGTGAGGTCATTGTTGGCTACGCGCACGTTGTTGGCATAGCTGATGAAGATAGCCGAGAGGCTGATGCCACCCCGGCCCCGGACATTATCGCCGACGCACTCGTTCCCCTCGATGGCGATGGTGTTGGAGAAGTGTGCCGGGCTGGTTACCTGATCGTAGATGTCGAAGAAGGCATTGACGCTGCTGATGTCATGAAGGGCCGCCACCGCCGCGGAACCGACGTAGACCAACTGGCAGTTGACGGCGCGGCAGCGGCTCACCGTCACCGCGGAGCAGGAGGCGAACAGCAGCGCGGCCTGGGTGGACTTTGGGGTCTCGAAGCAGAGGGACTCGATGGTGATGTCACTGCGGCCGACCGCCTTGAAGAGCGCCACCTGGGCCTCGGAGACCTCGGCGCTGCGGATCCGGCTCTGCCTGCCTTCGCCCACCAGGTAGGCGCCATCGGCCAGCGTCAAGCGGTTCATCTGCACCTGGTAGGTGCCGCGCGGGAAGAGGATACGCCTCCCGGAGTCCAGCGCGGCCTGGATCGCGGCAGTGTCATCCGCGACCCCGTCGCCGCGGGCGCCGAAGTCACGGACGCTGGCAAACGGCGAGCGGCCGTCGCTGTCGGCGGCCGTCAGACACAGGCACGCGGCCCAGAGCACGCTGGCCAGACCTGTAACGGCGCGGCTGGCGCGGCGGCTGAGCGGCGAGTACGGTCCACGGTCCATGACACACCTCCCGGCTACAGGCAATCCCGGCACACTCCGCCCGGCGGACACGGAGCCGGCGTAATCTAGCCTGTGAGGCCGTCGGCATTGCATCCTGCGGCCGCACGACGCACATTACCGGCAGAACCCCGCAAAAGGAGCGCGAATCATGCCGGATAGCCCGTCGAAGCCCGTCCTCCACCTCGTCCCGCACACCCACTGGGAGGGCGCCGTCTTCAAGACCCGCGAACAGTACCTTGACATGGGCCTGTCGATCATTCTGCGCGCCCTGGCGCTGCTCGAGACCTACCCGCACTACCGCTTTACGCTGGATCAGGTCTGCTACATCAAACCCTTCCTGGAACGCTACCCCGAGGCGGCGGCGAGCCTGCGGCGTTTCGTTGAGGAAGGGCGCCTGGCCATCGTCGGCGCCACCGACGTCATGCTGGACGTGAACATGCCGGGCGGCGAGTCTTTCGTCCGCCAGGTGCTGTTGGGCAAGACCTACTTCCGCGAGGCGCTGGGGGTCGACGTGCACTGCAGTTGGCAACTGGACACCTTCGGCCACCACGCGCAGATGCCGCAGTTGCTGCGGCTGGCCGGCTTCCGGTCCTTCTGGTTCTTCCGCGGGGTGGCGAAGTGGGAGACCCCAGCCGAGTTTCTCTGGGAGGGCCTCGACGGCAGCCGTCTCCCGGCCTTCTGGCTGCCGCACGGCTACGCCCTCAGCTACGGCTCCCCGACCACGCTGCCCGAGTTCGCCGAGTTCATGCGCGGACGCTATGCGCTGCTCGACGCCTTCGGTCGCAACGACCACCGAGTCGCCCTGGGTGGCGCCGATGTCTGCCTGCCCGAGGAGCACCTGCCGGAGTTGGTCCAGCAGTTCAATGCGCTACCGGACATGCCCTGCGAACTGCGCCTGGCCACGCCTACCGAGTACGAGGATGCCGTCCTGAGCCCAGACTGGCCGGTGGTGCGCGGCGAGCTGAACCCGATCTTCCAAGGCATCTACAGCAGCCGCATCGAGCTCAAGCAGTGGACCCGTGAACTGGAGGGCACCCTCACTACCGTCGAGAAGTTGGGCGCCGTGCTCGCCAGCCTGGGGATCGCGACCTGTGACGAGACCGTCTGGCGGGCCTGGGAGCCGATGCTCTTCAACCAGGCTCATGACCTGATGTCAGGGGTGATGACGGACCACGTCTGGGACGACACCGTCCGCAGCTTCGCCTTCTCGCGCCAACTTGCCGACCAGGAGCTGGAGAGCCGTCTGGCGCGCTACAGCGCCGCCGTCGATACCCAGGGCGAGGGCCTGGCACTGCTGGTTTTCAACAGCCTGGGGTGGGCGCGCACCGACGTGGTCAACGCTGGCGTCGGCTTTGCCGACGCCGGGGTCACCGGCATCCGCCTGTGCGCCCCGGACGGCAGCCCCGTACCGGTGCAGGTACTGCAGGCCGAGCGCCGCGCCGATGGCACGCTGGTCGAGGCCGAGATCGCCTTCATTGCCCGTGAGGTCCCGGCGCTTGGGCACGCCGTCTACCGGGTGATCCCGCTGCGGCAGCGCCCCGCACCTGAGGCCGCGACCCCGGCACTCGCCGCCGCCGGCACCCTCGAGAACGAGCACCTCCGCGTCGAGGTCGATCCACTGACCGGCGCGATCACGGGCGTCGTCGCCAAGGATGGGGACTGGCAGGCGTTGCGCGAGCCGGGGAACATCGTGGTGCAGGAGGCGGACCACGGCGACCTCTGGGAACCGTACCGGCCGCTGGACGGCGGCAGTCGCATCGCGATGACCACGCCCCACCCCATTGCCCCCCGCGGCCAGGCGGTCTACAGCGACGAGCAGTCCGCGGCCGCGGGCACGCTGATCGGCGGCCCGGTGCTGCAGGAGTTCAGTGTCGTCCATCCCTTCGGCGAGCGCGGCCAGTTCCAGACGCGCGTCCGCCTCTACGCCGGCTTGCGGCGCGTCGAGATCCGCACTGAGATCGTGAACCACGACGAGTTTGTCCGCTACCGCGCCGTCTTCCCGACGACGGTGAGTGCCGGTGAGGTGGTCCACGAGATCCCCTTCGGGGCCAGCACGCGGCCGGAGGGGATCGAGTTCCCGGCGCAGAACTGGGCCGACTGGAGCGATGGCCAGCACGGCGTCGCCCTGCTGAACCGGGGCCTGCCGGGCAATGCCACCTCGGCCGGCGCGCTGGTCCTGTCGCTCTGCCGGAGTACCCGGATCGTCGCCTACGGCTTCGGAGGCGGCTACGAGCCGGGTATGTCGTCGGACACCGGCCTCGAACGGGGCAAACGCCTCACCTTCGACTACGCCCTGGCACCCCACGCCGGCGACTGGCGCGCGGCGGGCGTGCCACGGGCTGGGCAGGAGTTCAATCAGCCGCTGATCGCGCGCACCGCCGCGGCCCACGCCGGACGACTGCCGCCGCGCTGGGGCCTGCTGGAGATCGAACCGCGCAACCTCGTACTCTCGGCCCTGAAGCCCGGCCAGGAGGGGACCATCGTGCTGCGCGTCTACGAGGCGATGGGCCAGGCGACTGTGATGCAGTTGCGCCTGCCGGCCGGCGTGCAGGCTGTCGAGGAAGTCAACCTCGTCGAAGACCAGATCGGGCCGGTGGCCATCCACGCCGGGGTCGTGCAGCAGGAACTGCGCGCCTTCGAGGTCAAGACCCTGCGCCTGACCTTCGCGCCTGCTGCGACCTGCTGCCGCGGCTGACCTGGACGCACCACGAAGGACATATCGACCACGAAGGTCATGCATAGCAGGGTGATGCGCAATCCAGCACAGCCCCACGGCTTCTTCTCGACCCGCGCCACGCTGCTGGCGCGTGTCGCCCATGGGGATAATGCGAGCTGGGAGGATTTCTACAGCCGCTACGCCAGGCTGATCGACTGGTTCTGCCGGGAGAGAGCGGTCCCGCCGATGGCCTCGCGTGACGAGCGTTTGCTGGTCATCCAGGCGGTCATGGTGTTCTTCCACAGCAGCGGCTTCCGCTACGACGCCAGCCGTGGGAGCAGTTTCCGCAGTTATCTGCTCGGGGTGACCCGGAACAAGGTCCATGAGGTCCGGCAGGAACTGCGGTCCTGCAGCGGCGCCCGCGGAGGCGGCGCTGAGCAAGAGTCGGATGTACCTTATGTGGAATGTATTACAGAACAGTCTGACCCTCTCGGCGAGCACGAGCGCCAGGAGAGGCTGATCCGCGCTCTCGAGCGGCTCGAGGCAGACCCGTCGGTGAACCCGCTGCATCTCCGGGTGCTCGGGCTGCTGCTGGACGGCGCGTCAGAGCAGGAGGTGTGTAAGGAAACGGGCCTGCAGCTCAATAATGTCTATGTAGTCAAGCATCGCCTCATCCGTCGCCTCCGCGAACTGGACAGCCAGGAGTGCCGCCCGTGACCAGCCCGTGCCTGGGAGCTTGCCGTCTCGACGAGATGGCCCGCGGCTTTGGGGCGACGGACAGAGAAGAGGAGCATCTGGCGGCGTGCGCCGACTGCCGTGAGGAACTGGCCGCGTGCCGCGCCGATGAGGCCTTCCTGGAGAGCCGGCTGCGTCCGACGCTCGCGGAGTCCGCCGAGCCACCGGCTACCCCGCTCTTCTTTGGGCCGTACACCCACTGCGTCCCCATCGGTCGTGGCGGCATGGCCAGCGTCTACTCAGCCACGGCGCCCGACGGCAGCACTGTAGCCGTCAAAGTGTGCCACCAGGCCGACGCCGTGCCCTACTTCCGGCGCGAGATCCGCACCATGGTCCGTGCCTACGAGGCCCACGTGGTCGGCATCCCGCCGCTACTCGCCGCCGCCGAGGCACACATTCCTGCCTACCTGGTGACCCGCCTCTTCACCGGCGGCAGTCTGGCGGAACGGCTGGCGCGGGACGGGCGGCTGCCGGTGCCCCACCTGCGGGCCCTCGCCGCCCGCCTGGCGGGCACGTTGGACGGGCTCAGCCGCCTGGATATCGTCCACCGGGATATCAAGCCGTCCAACATCCTCTTCGACGCGGCGGGCGAAGCCTGGTTGGCCGACCTGGGCCTGGCGCGCGAATACAGTGAACGTGTCAGCCAGGAGGACCGCCTTTCCAGCCTGTGCCTGACCCTGACCCGCGCCGGCTCGCCGCCGGTCACCGTCGCCTACATGTCGCCCGAGCAGGCGGCCGGCGAGCGGCTGACCCCGGCCTCGGATGTCTTCGCCCTGGGGATCACCCTCTACGAAGCGGCCACCGGGCGCCACCCCTTCGCCGGCAAGACGATCCACCAGATCGCCGCCGGTATTCAGCGCGACCGCCCACCGTCGCCCGCGGCGGGGGCCCCCGACCTGCCCACCGACGTGTCCGAGCTCATCCTGGCCTGCCTCGAGAAGGACCCGCGTCGGCGCCCCGCCGCCGCAGAAATCGCCAGGCGCTGTAAGGAATCGCCCGCAACGGCCAACTCTTCTGTGGAAGCAAGCAAGCCGCTTGCCGCAGACTCACCACGAGCCACAGAAGGAACACCGATGAAACTCGCGTCCATGCTCGCGTCGGCCGTTGCCCTGGGAGCCCTCATCACCCTGGCCTTCGTCAGGTACCATTCCGCTCGGGAGGTCCCGGTCGCCACTTCTGGAGAAGTCAGGCAACAGGCACCGTCTGGGCCAAGGCAGATCACTCCGGAGGGGTCCGGCGGCGCGGGTGGAACCATACGAGAAGGAAGCGGATGGGGCCAAGTTGTCGTTGGCGCGTTGGCTGAGGACCTAGTGAAGGAACTCCCCAAGGATGCCTACCAGATTCGACGGCCGCCGCAGGAAAAGGGGGAGAAGGGGACCTCTCCCGCACAGGACTGCAACATACTGCTGTCAGAGCAGCACCTGGACTGCCTGGTCAGAAGTGGGGTCATTGTCGAAATCCGCTTCAGCCAGGGATTCGCTGGAGCGACCGCCAGGGGCATCCGGATCGGGTCCACCAAGGAGAAGCTACTCGCGGCGTATGGCGAGCCATCGCAGAGCACACCCACGACGATGGCCGAGAAGCTCGAATATGCAAAGGCTGGGGTGCTCTTCTGGGTGACTCAGGGGAAGGTCAACCAGATTGTGGTCTTCGGAGCCTATGATGACCCCTTCACGACCAAGGTCTCGCTAACCAAGCCATACCCCGAGAGCTCCAAGGACGCTGGAACGGAGAAGATCTCCCTTCAGTCTGCGGTAGCCGAACTGGCCAGGCAGGCGCGGCTGGGGTACGACTTCGAGGCCTCGTTCGCCAACACGGACCCCATCTGCCGGAAGTGGGTCACGCCGCAGATCGCGGGCATGACCCTCCGGGAGGCCCTCGACAAGGTGCTCACCGCAGAGGGCCTCACCTACGAGGTCCGCGACGGCAAGATCGTGCTGAAGAAGCAACAAGGAGCCTGAGATGAGACTGCTGTCTGCACTCAAAGTCCTGTGTGTCGTTCTGCTCTTCGCCGCAGCACTGGCTGGACCGGCCCGCGCCGCCGCCGACCCGCTCGACGCCAAGGTCTCGCTGACCAAACCGTATCCCGAAAGCTACAAGGGCGCGGAGACGGAGAGGATGGCCGTTGAGTACGCCGTGATCGAGCTAGCCAAGCAAGCGGGACTGGGGTACGACTTCAAGACCTCGTTCACCAACACGGACCCAGCCTGCCGGAAGTGGGTTACGCCGAAGATCGAGGGGATCCCCCTACGGGAAGCCCTTGACCAGATCCTCAAACCCGAAGGCCTGACCTACGAGGTCCATGACGGCGGGATCGTGTTGAAGAAGCAGTCTGGACCGGCGCAGGCTGCCGGGGACCCGCTAGACGCCAAGGTCTCCCTGACGAAGCCCTACCCCGAGAGCTACAAGGACGCGGGCACGGAGAAGATCGCCATCCAGTACGCTGTACTTGAGTTGGCCAAGCAGGCCGGGCTCGGGTACGACTTCAAGACCTCGTTCACCAACACGGACCCCATCTGCCGGAAGTGGGTCACGCCGCAGATCGCGGGGATGACCCTCCGGGAGGCCCTCGACAAGGTGCTCACCGCAGAGGGCCTCACCTACGAGGTCCGCGCCGGCAAGATCGTCCTGAAGAAACGCTGACGGCGGGACGCGGGCAGGAGCCACCCGCAGGCAAGTGCCCTGTATTTGGACCGCTGAATGACCCATGACCCATGACGGGGTACGGGACTCGTAGTTCGCCTGTCGGTATGTCCGGCGCCAGCCGGGGGCTTGGCTGGAGGGCGAATCCTGCCATGGCAGGACGCGCGCGCCGGTGAGCCGAGAGGGTGACCCCGCTCCCGCTGCTCGCGTCGGCTCGGCGGGGCAGCCCGCCGTCCGCAGGACCCGCGGAGTTCCGCCCTCCAAGGGAAGGACGCCGCCGCGGGGGCTTCGCCACCCCGCGGTGCCCGGCTCCACGGATACCTAGGACTGGACGGGCGCATAGACCCCACGCCCGCCCGCTGGCGCACCACCCACGGCCGCCGCCAGCTCTTCTGCCACACGGTGGCCTTGAAACCCCGCCAGCCCGCAGCGACTGTAGCGCCGTGACCAGGCGGGAATCGACGGACAAGCGTTTGAGCAAGGCAGGAGCTCCGGTGACAGCGAAGGCGATGGACACGTCAGGCAAAGAGGCGGGGGACGCGCTGCCGACAGTGAAGGGAATCACGGGTGCACCCGCCGCGAGTTCCGCCGGGGCACCATGGTCACTGGGACCTTTCATCAAACTGCCCACGCCCGTGCTCTCGCCCACGCCCGATTCGACCTTCAACTGCCCCATCGAACAGAAGGTCGTGCGCTGGGAAGAGCAGAACGTCTACAACCCTGCCGCCATCGTCCGGGATGGCAAGGTGTACTTGCTCTACCGCGCCGACGATGGCCCCAAGCCCAGCGCGTGGGGACGAACCTGCCGCATCGGGATGGCGTGGAGCGAGGATGGCCGCAGCTTCACCCGTCTGGGGAAACCCGTGCTGTACCCCGCGCCCGACTCCAGCCGGATCTACGAGTGGGAAGGCGGTTGCGAAGACCTGCACGTCGTCGAGGATGATGCCGGCACCTACTTCATGAACTACACGGCCTGGTCCGGCAGACAGGACACGCTGCTGGTGGCTACCTCGAAGGACCTGCTTCATTGGACCAAACGGGGGCCGGCTTTTGCGCGGCTCGCGCCGGCTCGCGTTCCCGGCACGCGCAGTGGCGTGGTGGTGAGCCGGCGGGAAGGTTCCCGGCTGATCGCGACGAGGATCGACGGCCAGTACCTCATGTTCTTCGGTCTCCGCTGCGAAGTTGCCAGGTCCGACAATCTGATCGATTGGGAGCCCCTCGGCAGGACGCCATGGGGTCAGGATCTCGGAACACTTTTTGACAGTGGAACACGCGAAGCAGGGGCGGCGGCGCTGCATCATCCCGAAGGCATTCTGCTCTTCTACAATGCCCTGAATGGAGCCGATCCAGCGCTTCCCGCCGAGGCCTGGAGCCTGGGCCAGGCGCTCCTTGGCCACGGCGACTCACCCACGGTCGTGCAGCGGCTTGACCGGCCGTTTATCAAGCCGGAGACGGACTGGGAGTTGGCGGGGTTCGTGGGGCCGGCAGTGGTGGCCAATGGACTGGTCCCTTTCAAGGGCGAATGGCTCCTCTACTACGGCGGAGCGGACCGCCACATCGGGCTCGCGGCCTGCCCCTGTGTAAGCCGTCAGCGCAGAGACCAGATGGAGCGGATGCACCGGGTGGCCAGCGGCACCCTGGGTCGTCAACGCCGCGCCGCCTCGCCGAGATACTGACATGAGCACCCGCAGACTGCACTTTGGCAAGGCCTATCTGGTGGTGGCTATCGCCGTCAGCCTGGGCGCTATCCTGCTGGCCGCTCGTAGCCTGGTCGTCAGCCGTGATTACGCCACGCGAAACGCCGAGGTCCAGAGCCAGAACCTGGCCCGAGCCATCGACCAGAACCTCGCCTCCACCCTCACGCGCATTGACCACACGCTGCTCTCGGTCACCGGCGAGATGGAGAGGGGACTGGCGACCGGCGGCATCGATCGTACGCGCCTCGATGGGCTCCTCGCCCGTGAGGAGGCGCTCCTCCCGGAAGCGGTGGCCCTCCGCGTCAGCGATGCGGACGGCGCCGTCATTCTTGGGAACCCGTCCGCGGATCCGGCCGCAAGCTTCGCGGATCGTCCGTATTTCCCGTTCCTCCGGGACCATCCGCAGGCTGGGGTGTTCGTTACGAAGCCCATCGTCGGCAAGTTCACTCGCCGCTGGGTGATCACCTCCGCCCGACGTTACCAGCAACCCGATGGCAGCTTTGGAGGCGTCGTGGTCGCCCCCGTCTTCCTTGAGCATTTCCAGAAGGTACTCGCAGGCTTCGACGTGGGCAGAGGCGGAACGCTGACGCTCTGCGACACGGACGGCGGCTTCGTGGCAAGCCATCCGGCCGCGGCCGACGACGGGACGCCGGCCGTCGGCGCGCGAACCTACTCCAGCGAGCTTCTGGCGACCTTCGGCGCAGAGCCAATGCAGAGGGATCATACCGTCACGGCGGCCACCAGCCAATCCAGGGGGACGCTAACCTTCCAGCGGGTCGCTGGGGCACCCCTCTTCGTGGTGGTCAGCCTGGCCGAGGAAGACTACCTGGCGCAGTGGAGAGTAGACCGTCTGACCACCCTGTTGATGGTGCTGCTGTTCCTGGCGGGTGTCTGGATCGCCACCGGGTTTCTGTGGTTTTCGTGGAAGCGTCATGAAGGGGATGCGAACCGGCTCCGGACCATCCTGCAGACGGCCATGGACGGCTTCTGGCAGACAGACACAGAGGGGCGTCTGTTGGAGGCGAACGAGACCTACTGCCGGATGAGCGGCTACAGCAGGGCAGAGCTGCTGGCCATGCGCATTCCCGATCTGACCGTCACCGAGGGAGTTGGCGGCGTGGCTCAGCACATCGACAGGATCGTGGCGCGGGGCCAGGACCGTTTCGAGTCACGGCACCGCCGCAAGGACGGAACCCAGTACGACGTGGAGGTCAGCGTCCAGTACCAGCCGGGTGCAGGTGGGCAGTTGGTGACCTTTGTGCGCGACATCACTGAGCACAAGCGGGCGGAAGAGGCCCTGCGGCAATCGGAACAGAAGTACCGACGGCTCCACGAGAGCATGACGGACGCCTTCGTGCTGGTCGATATGGCGGGACATATTCTGGAGTGCAACCAGAGCTACCGTGACATGCTCGGCTTCAGCGCGGCCGAGTTGAGCAAGGTAACCTACCAGGACCTTACCCCGGAGAAGTGGCGCGCTTTCGAGTCGCGCATCGTCGAGGAGCAGATCCTGCCGCAAGGCTTCTCCGGCGTCTATGAGAAGGAGTACCGGCGCAAGAACGGGATGTTCTTCCCGGTGGAGCTGCGCACGTCGCTGATCCGCGATGCCGACGGACAGCCGTCGGCGATGTGGGCCATCGTCCGCGACGTCAGCGAACGCAAGCAAGCCGAGGCGGCCTTACGCGAGAGCGCGGAGCGCCTCCGACAGTCCGAGAAGCTGGAAGCGATCGGGCAGCTCGCGGGCGGTGTTGCCCACGATTTCAACAACCAACTCGCTGGCATCGTGAACTACGCGGACCTGCTGCTGACGATGACCCAAAATGCGGAACCCCGCGGCGCCGTCGAGGGCATTCTCCGGTTGTGTGCACGGAGCAGCGACTTGACCAGCAAGTTGCTGGCGTTCTCGCGTAAGGGCAAGTACCGCACGGTACCGGTCAACATCCATGAGTGTGTGGCCGAGGTCAGCGCTCTGCTTGAACGCAGTGTCGACAAGCGCATCCGCATCCGCCAGTGCCTTGACGCCCAGCCGCCGACGACCATTGGCGATCCGACGCAGTTGGTCAATGCACTGCTCAATCTCGGGCTGAACGCCCGCGATGCCATGCCGACGGGGGGTGAACTCCGGTTCGCGACGGACCTCGTCACGCTGGACCGGGAACGCTGCGCCAGCAGCCGGTTCGATATGGCTCCCGGAGACTATGTGCGCATCGCGGTGACCGACTCCGGAACGGGCATGGACGCGCCGACCCAAGCGCGCCTGTTCGAGCCCTTTTTCACGACGAAGGAACCCGGCAAAGGCACGGGTCTGGGATTAGCCTCCGTCCACGGCACCGTGGTCAACCATCACGGCGCGATTGCGGTCCATAGTGAACTCGGCAAAGGCACCACCATGACCCTTCTCCTCCCGCTGCTGCGGCAGGACGGGCCAGAGGGGCGGACCGCAGCGGAGCCACCGGGGCCGGAAGGCAGCGCTGAGCCCGCGCCTCGCCCGACTGCCCACGCCAGGATTCTGATCGCGGACGACGAAGAGATCGTCAGAGAGTTCACCGCCAAACTGCTGCGTCGCCAGGGGCACTCCGTGCTCACGGCCACTGACGGCAGTGAAGCCGTCGACTGCTACCGCAGGTCATGGCCAGACATCGACCTCGTCATTCTGGACATGAACATGCCGAAGATGAATGGCCGCGACGCCTTCGCCGCCATGCGCGTGATCAATCCCCAACTCAGAGCCATCCTCGCCACCGGCTACAGTCTGGATGGTGACGTGCAGGGCATGCTGGAGGACGGAGTGCTGGCGTACATCCACAAGCCCTTCCGCATCCAGGACCTGAACCAGCAGGTCGCGTGGGCGCTGGGCCGCGGCCCCGATTGCCCGCAAAGCACACGGAACCAGGCGATCCGTAAGACGGTTGCCGAGACGCCCTCCTGAGGCAGCGTGGCGGTGCTTGTCCCTCGCCCATCGCGCTGCGCATCCGGACGCCCTGGCAACTGCCTCGCAGCGGTTGCGCCGGGGCGACTGGGCGGCTATTTTCAGGGCCGTGCACCGCGGTCAGAGCCGGGGTGGTTGAACGGTGCCTGGCGGAGTGGTTGCTGACGAAGGAGCAGAGCCGACGATGACACGGCAGGTGGCGATATTGATGGGCAGCAAGAATGACCTGCCCAAGCTTGAAGGGTGCATCAGCACACTGCAGGCACTCGGGGTCCCGCATGTGGTCCGCGTGATGAGTGCGCACCGCACCCCGGAGGCCGTGGCGGCGTTTGTGACCAGCGCCCGGGAGAGCGGTTTCGGGGTCATTATCGCGGCGGCCGGAGGCGCGGCGCATCTGGCCGGCGTCTGCGCGGCGCACACGCTGCTGCCGGTGATTGGCATTCCGGTCGAGGGCGGCGCGCTCAACGGGCTCGACGCCCTGCTGGCGACGGTGCAGATGCCGGGAGGCATTCCGGTCGCCACGGTGGCTATCGGCAGCGGCGGAGCGCTGAACGCGGCCCTGTTGGCGGCCCAGATTCTGGCGCTGAACGACGCGGGGCTACTGCGGCGTCTCGAGGAGTACCGGACCCAGCAGCGGTCCAAGGTGGAGGCGGCCGATCGTGAGGTTTCAGGACAACCCGGGTAACGGGCGCGGTTCGTTCCGCCTGCCGCTAGGGCGACTGCTCCGGGCGTGCGCCGTGGCCAGTCTGGCAGCGTGTGCCCGACTGGACGCGGCCGAGGTCTTGCCGCCGGAGCCGGTGACGGCGGCGGCGGTGCGTGAGGCGCTGTCGGACCTGCTGGGCGAGTTACGCTCCCGGCAGCTTGTGCCTGGCGCCGAGGCCGAGCTGCGTCGCATCGCCTGCCAGGCGTTGCTCGATGCTTTTGCCTCAGGCGGTGTGGTGGTCGTGGCTCCGGAATCCGCCAACAGCGCGGTGCCGGTGGCGCTGCTGACGCGTGTCGAGGGTGGGGCTGGACGCTTCGGCTATGTGCAGATCGGGGCCGTCGAAGCCGGCCTGGAGCAGGCCCTGTCCGCCGCCAAAGGCCGCCTGTCGGGCCCGGTGTACGATGGCACCGTGGTCGATCTGCGGGACAGCGCCGGCAACGACCTGAGCGCGGCGGCGGCGGGTGCCACCCTGATCGGCTCGTGGGGTCACCCCACCGTGGTTATCGTGAATCGTAAGACGCGGGCCGCCGCCGAGGTGCTCGCCGCCGGCCTGCGCACGGCGCACGGGGCCGTGATCCTGGGCGAGCCGACGCGCGGACTCCCGTACCCGCTACGGCCGGTGCGGCTTGCCGGCGACCTCGAGGTGATGCTACCGGAGATCCCCGCCAGCGGCCGCATCGATCCCCTGCAGCCGGATGTTCCTGGCGCTGCGGCTGGCACCGACGCCAGCGGTCCGTGGCACGGTCGTGGAAACCCCGCTGTGCCGACGGGCGACGGCGATGGGAGCGTACGCCAGGCGCTGGACTTACTGACAGCGATCTGCACGTTCCAACAGAAGCACTTCTAGTGCCGGCGGGTGCAGGTGACCAGGCGCACTTCCATGCAGAGTCCGCGACCGAGCCCCCCGCTCGTCACGCTGCGCCAGGGCCCAGAGCGGGCGGCGGCGCGGCCACCGGTCGCGTACTGGCACGGCGCGATGCTGGCGCTCCTGCTGCTGGGCGTGGCCGGTTGGTCCACCCAGGCCGCGGAACCCCAGGCCCTCATCGAGGCGCGCCTGCGCATCACCTGCAAGGGCGAGCAGACCACCAAGACCTGGCAGCGTTTTGCGTTGGCCTGCGTCGCCGCGGTCGACGAGTTTGCCGGCCGCGCGCTGGAGCCGCCCAGGATGTTGCGAATCCACTTTGCAGACAGTGGCGCCAGCGTCGGCGTGGTGGCGGAACCGCTTTCGCTTTCCTTTGGCCCTGATGACACGATGGAACGGGTGACGCACCGGTTGCTGCGCGCGCTCCTGCAACGTCGGTTCATGGCCGCAGAGGACGCCAACCCGCCGCTCATGCCCTCGGCCGAGTGGCTGGCGGCGGCCCTGACCAACCGGGTGCTCTTCGGGAACCGGGAGCGCGATGGGCGTTTTGCGCCCGACTACGAACCGGCACGCTTTGCCTTTCAGCGCGGCATCTACCCGGAGGTCGAGCGCCTGCTGGAGCACCCGGTGCCTCCCGAGGCCACGGTTCTCTACCGCCTGTATGCGCTGCACTGCGACCTGCTGGCGCTCTGCGTGCTCGAGGCGGCCGGCCCGGACGCTGGACAGCGGCTGCTGGAACTGGACGCGCGCGGGCGGACTCCGCCGGAAGCGCTCCGCTTCGTGCTGCAGGAGGTGCTGGCCCCCGGCGAGACGCTGCAGTCCTGGTATGCACGCGCGGCGGCAGACGGCAGCCGTCAGGGCCGGCGCGTCAGCGATACCGACAGCACGGCAGAGCGCTTCGAGGCCCTGGTCACCGTGACCGTTGCCGCGCCCGCAGACATCGGTTCGCGCGGGAACCGCGTACCGCTCGAGGACGTACCGCAACGGCTTGCCGCCCTGCCGCTGGAGAACGGTGCCATCGGCAGACTGCAGCACGACCTGTTCGAACTGCTCAAAGACGCACCCTATCTGCTGCAGAAACCCATCAGCCTGTACAGCGAAGCCTGCGACGAGTTGGCGGCAGGCCGCACGCGGGCCGCGCGCAATGCCTTGCGGGCAGCCCGCAAGCAGTTCGGGCAGGCCCTGGCGCGGCAGCGGTTGCTGGACGCCTATCTCGACGAGCAGGAACGGCGCTTCGTTCCCGCCGAGCGCCGTTTTGCGCTGCCGCTGGAAATCGTCGGGCGCTATGCCCGTGCCGAGCGTGAGTTGGACCCCGAACTGCAGCGCTATCTCGACACCCTGTCGCGTTGACCGGAGAAGAAGGAGCCCCGCCATGCTTCAGATCGCACTGCCCAACAAGGGTGCGCTGTCCGACGATGCCGTCGCCCTGGTCAAGGAGGCCGGCTACCGGTGCCGCCGCAGCGACCGTGAACTGCGGTTGCAGGATGCGGGAAACGGGGTCGAGTTCTACTTCCTGCGGCCGCGTGACATCGCGGTCTATGTCGGCGAGGGCGTGCTGGATCTTGGCATCACGGGGCGGGATCTGGTCCGAGACAGCAGCGCCGGCGTCGAGGAGTTGATGGCGCTGGGCTTTGGCCGCTCGGCTTTTCACTACGCGGCGCCGAAGGACTCGGGGCTGACCGTCGACCGTTTCGGCGGCTTGCGCGTGGCCACCTCGTACCCGAATCTGGTGGCGGCCGACATGGCTGCCCGCGGCCTCGAGGTCACGATCGTGCGCCTGGATGGGGCCGTCGAGATCTCCATTCAGCTCGGCGTGGCCGACGTCATCGCCGACGTGGTGGAGAGCGGCGAGACCCTGCGCCAGGCCGGGCTGAGTCTGGTGGGCGAGCCCATCCTGAAGTCCGAGGGAGTCCTGATTGGTCGTGCCGGCCTGGCGGCGGCCGGAGCGGACGTGCGTACCTTTGCCAAGCGGCTCGAAGGGATCATCGTGGCGCGCGACTATGTGATGGTCGAGTACGACGTCCCCGAGACCTGTCTCGCCGCCGCCTGCCGGACCACGCCGGGCATCGAGTCGCCCACCGTGGCGCCTCTGAGCAAGCCCGGTTGGGTAGCGGTCAAGGCCATGAGCCGGCGGGTGCAGGTGAACCGCATCATGGACGAGCTCCATGCTCTCGGCGCACGGGGTATCATCGTCACCGACATCCGCACCTGCCGCCTTTAGACAGGGCTCCCCGCCGTGGCTATGTTAACGCGCTCCGCGTCAGCTCGTATGCCGAGCGGACCCAGCGGATCGTGAACGCGGCGAGTCAGCGGGATGAACGACCCTATGAAGTTTGCCTTTGTCAGTGATCTCGAGCAGCACCTATCGACCACCTGCGGGGTGCCGGTCACCGATCTGCCCGTGGAGCTGTGCCCGTCCGAGTTCGGCGCGGACGTGACCGTCAACGGCTTCCTGCTGGCGCGCCAACTCCGGCGCAGCCCCGTCCAGATCGCCGAGCTGGTCGCCGCGTACCTCGCGAGCCACGCCGACGTGCAGTCGGCCACCGTGGTCAAGGCCTTTGCCAACATCACCCTGAAGCCGGCCGCGCTGTGGCGCGACACGGTCTCGCGGCCGGAGGAGCTGCTGGCAGCGGTGCAGTTGCCCGCCGCCCAGCGCCGCCGCGTGCTCATCGAGTTCTCGGCCCCCAACACCAACAAGCCGCAGCACCTTGGCCACGTCCGCAATAACAGTGTCGGCATGGCGACCGCGGCGTTGTTGGCGCGCGTTGGGCACGACGTGGTGCGGGTGAACCTGATCAACGACCGCGGCATCCACATCTGCAAGAGCATGCTGGCCTATCAGCGCCTGGGGCAGGGGGCGACACCGGCTTCGACCGGCACCAAGGGCGACCACCTGGTCGGCGAGTACTACGTGAAGTTCGACGCCGAACTGCGGCGCCAGATGGCGGCCTTGTGCAGCGCCCGACCGGAGCTGGCCGGCAAGTCCTCGGACGAGCTCTTCCTCGAAACCGAGGTCGGCCGCGCCGCCCAGGACATGCTGGTGGCCTGGGAGCAGGGCGAGGTCGAGGTGCGCCGGCTGTGGGAGACCATGAACGGCTGGGTGCTCGCCGGCTTCGCGGCAACCTACGGCCGCATGGGCGTGCAGTTCGAGCACACCTACCTCGAGAGCCAGACCTACACCCTGGGGCGCGAGACCATCCTGGAAGGCCTGAACCGCGGCGTCTTCCGGCGCCGCGAGGATGGGGCCGTGGTCATTGACTTCGCCGACAAGAATCTCGGCACCAAGGTGGTGCTGCGCAGCGATGGCACCAGTGTCTACGTGACGCAGGACATCGGGACGTCCCTGCTCAAGCAGCGCGACTACGCCCCCGATCAGCAGATCTGGGTCGTCGGCGACGAGCAGATCCACCACTTCCACATCCTCTTTGCGATCCTCAAAGCCCTCGGCTACCCCTGGGCCGACCGTCTCGTCCACATGGCCTACGGCATGGTCAACCTGCCGACCGGCAGGATGAAGAGTCGCGAGGGCACCGTGGTCGATGCCGACGACCTGTTCGACGAGATGGAGGCCCTGGCGCGACAGGCGACGCTGGAGCGCGCTACGGACGGTGCCCCCGAGAACCTCGACGAGCGGGCGCGGGTCATCGCCATGGCGGCGCTGAAGTTCATGCTGCTGAAGGTCAGTCCGCGCACCACGATCCTCTTCGATCCGCAGGCCAGTATCACCTTCGAGGGCGACACTGGCCCGTATGTGCTCTATGCCTACGCCCGCATCTCCTCGGTGCTGCGCAAAGCGGGAACGTTGCCCACCGAGGCGGTTGACGCGAGCGCTCTCGATCTTCCCGAGGAGCGCCTGCTGGCCCTGCGTTGCGCGCAGTACCCCGAGACCATGCAGCGGGCCGCGGCGGCCCTCGATACCTCGATCCTGGCGGGCTATCTGCTGGATCTGGCCAAGGACTTCAGCCGCTTCTGGCGGAGTTGCCCCGTACTGGCAGCTCCGACCGCGGCCGAGCGGCTGGCGCGCTTGCGGCTGAGCGTCACGGTTCGCGACATTCTGCAAGACGGCCTGGCGACACTGACGATCGGCACACTCGATGCCATGTGACGGGCGGGGGTAGTGGATGGGTCAGGACCGCCATGCCGGGACGATCGCCGCGCTGCCGCAGGGCAACCTGCGCCATCTGGTCGGCTGGCGACCAACGCTCGTCGGCGCGGCCGGTGCCGTGGCCTCGGGAGCGTTGCTGACCAGCGCCTTCCCGCCGCTGGAGTGGGACTGGGCAGCCTGGCTGGCACTCGTGCCCCTGCTCCTCGCGCCGGTGCCCGCCACGCCTCGCCGCCGCGCCCTCGCCGGCCTGCTCTTCGGCCTGCTGCACTGCGTCACGAACCTGTTCTGGCTGAATGAGGTCGGCTTCGGCGCCGGGGTCCTCCTGGCGGCCTACTGCGCCCTCTACCCCGCGGCCTGGTACCTCGGCGTCACCGAACTCAGCCAGGCCTTGGGCGCGCTGCACCCCGGCCGCGGCGGGCATCCCGCCGACCTTCGCCCCGGCTGGCGACAGGCCGTGTACATCCTTGGCGGTGCGCTGCTCTGGGTGGGCCTCGAGTGGGTGCGCAGTTGGCTGGGCACGGGCTTCCCCTGGAACGAACTCGGCGTCAGCCAATGGCAGCGACCGCTGCTGCTGGCGCTGACCTGCTGCACCGGCATTGCGGGCATCACCTTCCTGCTGGTGGCCGTGAACCTCGCTCTGGCGCTGGTCGTGGTGGCCTGGTGGCGGGGCGTCACGAAGGGCACGCCCCGGCGGGCGGCGCGGGCGCCACTGCTGACGGGGGTCGTCCTCGTCGGCGCGGCCGTGCTCGCGGCCCGCAGCGCGCCGCGCCTGCCCGCCCCGAGTGGGAGCTTACGGGTGCTGGCTGTGCAGGGCAACATCGCGCAGTGTCGGGAGTGGACCGAGGCGCAGTTCGCCGAGGCCCTGGACGTCTATACGGGCCTGAGCCTGCTCGCCGCCCCCGCGAATCGCCCCGACCTGGTGGTCTGGCCGGAGAGCGCGGTGCCGGCACCGCTGACCTACGAGCCGTTCAAGACCCGTCTGCAGCAGGTACTTCCGCAGATCCGCACACCTCTGCTCATCGGCGCCATCGACAGCCGGGCGCTTCCCGGAGCCCGCTGGACGGGCACCGACTGGGAGCCGCCGCTGCTGGACTTCAACTCCGCCCTCCTCCTCGCGGCCGACGGCCAGCGCCTGGAGTCCTATGACAAGATCCACCGTGTGCCCTTTGGCGAGTACGTGCCCTTCAGTCGCTACCTGCCCTGGCTGGTGCGGATGATCGGCATGGGGCGCGATCTGGTCCCCGGTTCCGAGTTCACCGTGTTCGACCTGGGGCAGGGGGCTCGTGCCGGTGTCAACATCTGCTTTGAGGACGCCTTTGCCGAGATCAGTCGCGAGTTCGTACGGCGTGGTGCCAACGTCCTGATGACCCTGACCAACGACGCCTGGTATGCCGAGAGCGCGGGGTCCCGGCAGCACCTGCTCCATGCCGTCTTCCGCGCCGCCGAGAACCGCCGGCCACTCCTGCGCAGCGGCAACAACAGCGACACCTGCCTGATCCTTCCCGACGGCCAGGTCAGCGGACTGCTCTACGATGTGGTGACCGGTAACCGCTTCCTGCGGGGCACCCAAGTCTACGAGATCCCCCTCTACGACTCGCCGCCCCTGACCCTCTACGCGCGCTGGGGGAACTGGTTCGCGCAGGTGGCGAGCGCCCTGGCGGCGCTCTTGGTTCTCGGCCTTACGGTCCGCATCGTCGGTGCCCGCGCGGCGCGGCGCCAGGCCCTGCAGACCCGCAGCGTAGCGTGAGGCTGCCAACTGGCAACCGGCCATACCCGCCGTGCGCAGCACCCGGCAACCGGCCATACCCGCCTTGCGCAGCACCCGGCAACCGGCCATACCCGCCGTACGCAGCATCCGTGCATTTTTCGGCCTGCCGCGCTTGCGCTCTACGGGCTGCCGTGTCACACTACGCGGTTATGGAATGAGGCCACCGCGGGGTTCAGGCGAGTCCTGTCCGTGGTCCCACGTGACGCTGATAAGGAGAACGTACCATGGCACGTCCAGTCACCCTCTTCACCGGGCAATGGGCCGACCTGCCGCTGGCGGAACTGGCCAAGCTGGCGTCGGGTATCGGCTACGAGGGTCTCGAGCTCGCCTGCTGGGGCGATCACTTCGACGTGGTCAAAGGGGCGCAGAGCAAGGCCTACTGCGACGACAAGCTGGCGCTGCTGGCCAAGCACGGCCTCAAGTGCTGGTGTATCTCCAACCACCTGGCGGGCCAGCTGGTCTGTGATATCATCGACGAACGGCACTACGGGTTCGCTCCGAGCCAGGTCAAGGGCAATCCGGCCGCGGCGCGGGCGTGGGCCATCGAGACCATGAAGACCAGCGCCAAGGCCGCCGCCAACCTCGGTATCAAGGTCGTCGCCGGCTTCACCGGCTCGCCCATCTGGCACCTCCTGTACTCCTTCCCGCCCTGCCTGCCCGGGCAGATCGCCCAAGGCTACAAGACCTTCGCCGATACCTGGAAGCCGATTCTGGACGTCTTCGCCGACCAGGGGGTGAAGTTCGCTCTCGAGGTACATCCGACCGAGATCGCCTTCGACATCGCCTCGGCCGAGCGCGCCCTTGAGGCCGTTGGCGGTCATCCGGCGTTCGGCTTCAATTACGACCCCTCGCACTTGGGCTACCAGGGCGTCGACTACGTCCGCTTCCTGCGCACCTTCGGGCCGCGCATCTTCCACGCCCACATGAAAGATGCCTGGTGGGGCCACGGCGATGGCACCGTCGGCGTTTTCGGCGGCCACACCGACTTCGCCGATCCGCGGCGCTACTGGGACTTCCGTTCCCTGGGCCACGGCGACATCAACTTCGAAGAGATCATCGTGGCGCTGAACGACATCGGCTACACTGGCCCGTTGTCGGTCGAGTGGGAAGACTCCCGCATGGACCGCATCCACGGGGCCACCGAGGCCTGCGCCTTCGTGCATGACATCGACTTCAAGCCGAGCGCCCTGGCCTTCGACGGGCAGTTCGCAAAGAAGTAGGTCACGCGGCCTGAGTCAGGGGCTACCCCTCCCGGCGCCGACGCGCTAAGACGTCGGCGCCGGCTGTGTTTTCGGGCCACGATAGGCCTGTTCAGCCCCAGCTCTGGCGGGGGCCGCCAGCGGGGGTCTGCGTACACCCGCGGCCCCCTGCCGACGTCTACTTCCTGCGGATGGCCCGGAGGTGATGCGACCGCGCTTGGCGCAGCACGCGGTTCTCCGCAGGCGAGAGGGCAGGGTTGTCCGGGCCGTGGAAGGGACGGGCGGGTTCCGCGCGGGCGGAGGCGGCCAGAGCCGCCGCTAACCGTTCGCGTTTGCGTCTCCGCCGCCTCCTGGTGGTCAGCACGCCCAGGGCGATCAGGAACAGGGGGAGCAACTGCAGCAGGAGTGGAACCGAGTCGAAGCCGCGCTTTACATCGCTCCAGACGCCATCGGTACGGTCGTTCGCCTCGCGTAGAGGAGTGGCTTCGGTGTGGTTGGGGCTATTGCGGACTGCCATCTGGACAAGCCTTCCATACCCAGCGGGTCAGCGCTTGGCGCGCCAGGCGGCCCAGGCGAGCAGGGTGGCGAGGACGAGTCCCGCGATACCGAAGGCTGGCGCCAGCCAGTGCGGGCGCCGGGCGCTGGCGGCCTGGACCAGTCCGCGCCCGAGCTTGGGCGCCTGGAAGATTCCGCCCACGCACACCAGCGTGGCGCCGGCAAGCAACCCGGCGACGACCGCCGGGTTGGCGATCTGAGAGACGGCAAGCCCGAGCAGCAAGGTGCCACAGGCCAGTGTCAGCAGACCGCACGAACGGGCCAGCCACCGGGGCATTGCCAGCCACCAGGCGGCCAGGGCGCGGAAGCGCGCCGGCCACACCAGGAGCAGCAGCGCCTTCAGCGCCAGTACCAGGGCCAGGATGACGAGAGCCCAGCGTAGGGTGTGCATGGGTTCCACACGTGTTCGACAGACGTTACGACGCCGGGGGCAGGGGAGTTAGGGTCGAGCCGCCGCCGGGCGGCGCCGGGGTGGCCGCCGCCGTCTCTCGGGCCTGCCGAATCAAGGCGGTGAGCCGGCGCAGCACAGCGTCGCCATCCAGCGAGTTCGGCTCGATGAAGTCGCCGGTGACGTAGTTGTTCCAGCTCGAAATGCAGATCAGGCCCGCCTTGGCATTGAAGGCGTTGCGGACCTCTGCCTCCAGCGCCCGCCCGCCTTGGCGCTCGATGTCCCACTGCGGGCGCCCCTTAGCATCGACTGGGGCGGTGCGTCCACGCCAGCCGGCGTAGACCAGGACCTGCCGGTCGGCGCCGGTGGGCTTGCTGCGCGCCGGGTCACCGGGGTCGCCCCAGGCCCAGGCAGCGCCAGCCATACCAATGCGCACGGTGTACAGCGCTGGGTGCGGCGGTCCGGACAGGGCCATGCCCGGTGGGCAAACAAGCATGACCCGCCCGTCTTGTTGGCGCAGGCAGGTCCGGCGTTGCAGGTCGTGAGTCGCCAGCCACCGGCCAACGGCCTCGGCGTCGATGGCGGCGCTCGCTGGAGACGTCGGCACCAGCAACAGCGTCACCTCAAAGGCGGTGGTTCCTCGACCCTCGACCAAGTCCAGGAAACGCAGCACGCGCTCCGTCTGCAGGGGGTCCGCGAAGGTTGTGGGCTGCAGGCCGAGAATGAGACCGTCCAGGCCGGCGTTCAGGAGGCGCGACAGATCACGCTCCATGCGTTCGTCCGTCCAGCCGTAGGCGGTCGGGCTGGGCATGGCCAGAGGAGCGCCGTTCTGGGCGTAAGGCAGGTAGAGCATGGTAAAGCGTGGCCGCTCTCCGGCTTCATAGGGCCAGGTCGGAGTTGGCGCCGCACTATTCGAGCCGTTGCTCCGACAGCCGACCACGCCCGTGACCAGCATCAGCGCTGCACCCAGGCTGGCCAGTCTGCACGGACGGCGGCGGCCGCAGCGCTCAGGGGTGCGGCGAGTTGGCGTCGGTGTCGGCGGCCGGGTTCGGCGCCGCCACGGGGCGGAGGGCGAAATCGTCGCAGTCATCCATGGGCTCCACAGGCTTGTCGTGGCACAGGCAACGGCTATAGAAGGGGTGCTTGAAATAGTGCCGGCAGTCCTTGCAGAAGCGGCCCCGGTCCTTGTCCTTGAACTCCGGTGGCGCTTCGGGTTTCGTGTCCAGGAAGCTGGCCAGCCGGTCCAGCGCTGCCGCCGTGGCCGCCGGCGGCGTCGGCGCGTTCTTACCTGCCGCGCCAGCGCGGCGCTGGGGCGGTCCGATCGGCGCCTTGCAGAAGGCGCAGACGATGGCCTCGCCGATGCAGCGCCAGCCGTCCATCAGGTTCTGGGTTTTGGCGATGGACTCCCGCCCGCAGGCGGCGCACATGAACGACTCGCCCGGTTTGGGGCTCGGCGTGGTCTGACTCATCGGGGATCCTCCGGCGCTGACCAGTACTCACGAAAGGTAGTAGGAAGCACCCTCCGGCGCAAGCGCGCCTGGAACCTGCCGGGAGGACGGCGGGGCCGGGAGGTGGCGTCTGGCATGAGGCGCGATCGGAGCTAGAGTGATGACGGTCTGCGAACGCGCTCAAAGGAGGAATCGACGCCATGCTGGTGCTGACGGATATTGAAGCGAGAGTCTTGGGGTGTCTGATCGAGAAGCAGTTGACGACCCCGGAGTACTATCCACTGTCGTTGAACGCTCTGATGCTCGCCTGTAACCAGAAGAACAACCGCGACCCGCTGGTAACCTACGATGACCGGACGGTGGTCCGCGGTTTGGATGGGTTGCGCGAGAAGAAGCTGATCTGGATGGTCCATTCGACCGGCAGCCGCGTGCCCAAGTACGAACACCGTCTTCCCGAGACGCTGCCGCTGCCGGCCGACCAGGTGGCGGCGCTCTGCCTGCTGCTGCTGCGCGGTCCGCAGACCGCCGGCGAGATCAGAGGTCGCAGCGGCAGGCTGCACTCGTTTGCGATGATCCCTGAGGCAGAGATCGCCCTGCACCAGCTCTCGGTGCGGGCCGAGGGGGCGTTGGTGGTCAAGCTACCGCTCCTGCCGCGCTCGCACGAACCGCGCTTTGCGCACCTGCTCTGCGGTGAGCCGGTGGTGCCGGTGGTGGAGGTGGCCGTGCCGGCACCCGAGCCGGCCCGGGCGCTGGTCGAGGCCGAGAATGCCCGCCTGGGCCGGATCGAAGAGGAACTGGGCACGCTGCGGGCCGAGGTGGCCGACCTCAAGACGCAACTGGCCGCTTTCCGCGAGCAGTTCCAGTGAACCGTGAACGCATCGGGGTCGGTGACGGCTCCAGGCCGGGGTCCTGGCGGGCAGGGGACTAACGCCCATGGAATGCGCAATCGCGCCGCTGGCAGTGCTGGTGCAAGCGGTACGCGACAGGCAGTTGAACGCTGCGGACACGGTCTGTCTCGAGCGTGCCCGCCTCGTCACCGAGTCCTGGCGCCGCCATGATGGCGAGGCCCCCGTACTGGTGCGGGCCTACGCTTTCCAGCACCTGCTTGCCGGCATGTCCCTGGACGTGGACTCGAACCCCGTGTTCGCGGGGAATACCTCCTCCCGGCCCCGCGCCTGGATGCTCATCCCCGAGCATGGTATCGGCTACGATGCGCAGGTCGTCTTGGAGAACCCCGGCGTGGCAGGCTTGCTCGACCAGGCGATCCCGGCCGAGATCACGGAGTTCTGGCAGGGGCGCGCGCTGGGCGGCTTGGGCGATCCGGGGCACCTGGCCGTGGATCTTGACCGGGTCGTGCACCAGGGGCTCGCCCACGCCCTGCGCCAACTGGAGGCGCTGCGGGGTCAGGGCACAATGGCGCAGGGCCAGTACCGCGAGGCCATGGCGATCACCCTGCAGGCCGTGATCGACTGGGCCACGCGCTACGCACAGGCCGCCGCACAGGCCGCCGGACGGGAGCCCGACCCGCTGCGCCGCCGCTGCCACGAGCGCGTGGCCGCGGCCTGCCGTCGCGTCCCGGCCGAGCCAGCGCGGGATCTTTTCGAGGGGCTGCAGGCCATCGTCCTGGTGCACTTGGCACTGGCCCTGGAAGGCCATGGCATGTCGGTCTCCATCGGCCTTCCCGACCGTGTGCTGGCGCCCTTCGCGGCCGAGGCCAGCGCGGCGGGGACGGTTGACCTGCTGGCAGCCTTCATGCTTAAGGTCGCTGCCAACTCGGTCTTCGGCCGCGCCTCCAAGACGCAGACCATCACCGTCGGCGGTGCCGATGAGGACGGCCGGGACTGCAGCAATGCGTTGACGCGTGGCTTCCTGCTGGCTGCGGACCGGGTGCGGCTCGGCGATCCGCCGGTGTTCTTGCGCTGGCACCCGGGGCTACCGGCCGACCTGGCCCACCTGGCGGCGCGCTTGTTGGCTGCGGGTCTGAGCCAGCCGCTGCTGGTCAATGACGAGGTGACGGCGAAGGGCTTCATGGCCTGCGGGCTCGCCCCGGAGCACGCCTGGCGATACTGCGTCATTGGCTGCAACGAACTCGGGGTTCCCGGCTGGTCGGCGGAGTCGGGCAACGCGCGGGCGGGCAGTGTGCCGTACATGGAGGTACTGGCCGCGGCCCTGCTGAGCCTGCCGGATCCCGACCACGTTGGCGGCATGGATGAACTGCTGGGGCGGATTGAAGTTGGCCTCTGCGGGCGACTGCGCGAGTCCCGACGCCACTACCGGGCGCACCTGCAGCATCTGGCCCAACGGGCGCCGGTACCCTTCACGTCGGCCCTCATGCAAGGGTGCATCGAGGCTGGCGCGGACATGCTCGAAGCCATGCCCTACCGTATTCCCGGCCTCTACGAGCGCGGCTTCACCAATGCCGTCAACGCGCTGGCAGCTATCGATACCTGCGTGTTCCGTGAGCGGACCCTGACCCTGGCCGGAATCGTGGCGGCCCTGCGGGCAGACTTCGCCGGTGCCGAGGCTCTGCAGCAGTGTCTGCGAGCGGCCCCGAAGTGGGGCCAGGGCGACCCCGCCGCTGACCATTGGGCACTGGCCTTGCTCGAGGTACGCGAGCGTGTTCTGGACGAGGTCGACCGCGAGTTCGGCGATGCCGCTCACGCCGTGTGTCACGTGGTGCGCAGCCTGCACCATCTCGACGGGCGGCGCCTGGGCGCCTCCGCCGATGGCCGGCAGGCGGGCGCGCCGCTGGCCGACAGCATCGGCGCCGAACTGGGTACGGCCTGCAACGGCCCCACCGGCGTGCTGCGCAGTGTTGCTGGCATCGACGCCAGCCGTTTCTACCGCGGCGGCTACAATCTCAACCTGGCTCTGCCGGCCGGCCGAACACAGCCGGCAGACCTCTGGGCGTTGGTGGAGACGTTCTTTCGGCGCGGCGGACAGGAACTGCAGGTCAACTGTCTGGACGCTGCCAGGTTGCGCGCGGCCCAGGCGCAGCCGGAGCAGTACGGCGACCTGATGGTTCGCGTTGCCGGCCTCAGCGCTCGCTTCGTCGATTTGGCCCCGGTCGAACAGGCTGAGATCATTGGCCGTGCCACCGCCCTCTGAAGCGCGGTGAGCGGCCAGCGCGGTCGGGTGGGCACGAGGCTGTTTACGGAAGCGTCGAATGGGCGCTGCCTTTGCGCACCAGGTAGACGACCTCACGCAACATCAACTCACGCACCAGGTGGATGACCCCCAGGCGCGCCTGCTCGGGCTTCAGGTCGAACTGCCGAGCCAGGGCGGCCGCCACCTCGGCCAACCGTACCCCCGGTCGCGTGCCCTCGGTCAGCAGGAACTCCCCCTGGCGGTCGAGGACGACCTGGCGGTAGGGATTGAGCTTCAGAAAGCGCCCCAGGAGGCGTTCTGCCGGATGGGGGTGGCGCCGCACCCGGACCACGAATTCCCCCGTGTCCGCACGCCGCGTCTCGATGGACGGATGCGCATGCATCTCGACGTCCAGTGCGCTCTCGATATCGAGGTTGCGCGGCAGTTCCCCGCGCCCCCGGTCCGGCTTGGGGTAGAACGGCATGAAATCGGCAAGGAAGCCCATCGGTTGCCCCATCCGTCCGTCGTGCTCGCCACTGCGGCGGCGCCGGCTATGGCGTACCATACTGCGGCTTCAGGAACCGTGCTGGCCTCCGCTGGGAGTGCCGGCCACGGCGGGGTTGAAGAGCGATGCTGCTGGTTTGTGGCAGCAGCGCAGGTAGAGTAGGCGACGAGATCGTTTCCCGCTCGTGACGGCGCCAGCCACGAGGGACGTGGCCATGGGGGTACCGCGAGTGGGCCGGCCATGGAGACAGGACGATGGACGACACCCTTCCGACGCGGCTGCAGAGCGTGGCAGAACTCGACGAGTTGCTCAGCCGTCCGAGTCCTGGGCTGGTGGCATTCATGGGCCAGTTGGACGGCGATCTGATGGTGGTTGGGGCCGGCGGCAAGATCGGTCCCACCATGGCCCGCCTGGCCCAGCGCGCGGTGGCTGCGGCGGGTGTGCGCAAGACGGTGTTCGCCGTGGACGTGGCGCCGCTGGAGGCCCTGGCGGCGGCAGGGATCGAGACGATCCGCTGCGACCTGATGGATCTCGATGCCGTGGCGCGGCTGCCCAAGCCGAAGAACATCGTCTATATGATCGGCCGCAAATTCGGCAGCACGGGTGCCGAGTCCCTCACCTGGGCCATCAACTGCGTCGCCGCCTACCATGCCGCCCGCGCCTTCCAGGGCTGCCGAGTGGCCGGTTTCAGCACAGGCTGCGTCTACCCGGTCATGCACCTCAGTTCCGGCGGCGCCACCGAGCAGACGCCCGTCGAACCGGTCGGCGAGTATGCGCAGAGCTGCTTGGGCCGCGAGCGCATGTGGGACGGCTTTGCCGACCAAGGGAAGTTGGACGTCGTGCACATCCGTTTGAACTACGCCGTCGAGTGCCGTTACGGCGTCCTCTACGACGTCGGCAGCAAGGTCTGGGCGGGGGAGCCCGTCGATGTCACCACCGGTTACGCCAACGTGATCTGGCAGGGCGACGCCTGCAACCAGATTCTGCAGGCGCTGGCCCTGGCCAGTCATCCTGGCACCATCCTCAACGTCACCGGGCCGGAGACGTTCTCCATCCGCCAGGTGGCGCAGCAATTCGGTCGTCTGATGGACCGGCAACCCACGTTCACCGGCGCCGAGAATGGCCGGGGTTACCTGAACAACGCCAGCGCGGCCAATGGGCGTTTCGGCAATCCGACGGTGCCGCTGAGCCGCATCGTCGACTATACGGCGCAATGGATCATGGCCGGCGGTGAGACCCTTGGCAAGCCGACCCACTTCGAGACTCAGGACGGCAAGTACTGAGACGGGAGTGCAGACGGTTCGAGTCGCGCGGGTCGGTGCGGGGTCTGCCGGGCGCTCTGGCGTCAGGCCGTCTCGGGCATGAAGGTGGGCAGGTTGATGCCCTCAAACGGCTCGAACTCGCCCCGCACCTGCGCGAAGTGAATCTCGCAGTTCCGGGCGCCCCAGTCGTAGACGCGGCAGACCAGGGTGTTGCGTTCCACCGGCAGCAGGAACACCGGGGCGCGCCCCTTGTGCTGGTTCAACTCCGCGACGAGCAACGCCGTCGCGACCTCGTCGTCGTTCCGCATGACGCCGGGTCCGATCATGTTGCAGCCTGGGTGGGCGCAGGAGGCGAGGAAACCGTCGAGTTGGCCGTCTTCGCCTTCATAGACGGAAACGTGCCAGATACCCATCGGGTTCTCGATGAAATGACGGTAGTCGCCGTCACGGCGGACGTGGCTGACCTCCATCTCCAGGGCGGCCATGAGGGGGATATCGGCGGGGACCGCGGCCCGCACCTGGCTGAGGCCGGGGACCTTGGCGGAGAGCCCACGCGAGGGCACCTTCATCCACATGTCCTGGTAGGCGCAGCGGGGCACGAAACCGGCGTGGGTGTAGAGCGAGTACGAGTCGAGGTTCATGGCGCTGGAGACCAGGCGTAGGGGCCGGTCCAGGGAGTCGGCCGTCTGGATGATATGGCGCAGGAGGGCGCCGGCCACGCCGCGGCCGAAGTGGTTCGGATGGACGTTCATGATGCCGAGCGAGACGTGGGTGGGCCGGATGTGCTGGAAACAGGAGCCGATGACGCGCGCGGTTCTAGCGTCTTCGGCGACGATTCCGGAGCTTCCTTCCAGCGCGTGGTAGACATCGTAGTGCAGTTCGGTCGCTTCCGGTCCGGCGGTGAAGACCAGGCCACGGCCGTGGGACTCGTACCAGGAATTGGTGGACAAGCAGATGAGTTCCGCGACCTCCAGCCGATCTGCCGGGCGCATCTCACGAATAGCGTAGTCGGTCATGGCAGCCTGACTCCCCTGTGGCGCGCAGTCCCTGCGTGTTGCCGCAGCCCGTCGCGTTGCTGTTAATGAACCACCGAAATCGCCTCCATGCAAGCTCTCGCGACCGCGGTCTGCTCGGATCGACTGGCTGAATCGCGAACCCCGGCAAGGTCGATTATGGAACACCGCTGGAGCCGGCCGTTGGGGGTTGCGGGGGAAGGGCCAGCGCCGTACGTTGAGTGGTGCTGCCGGCAGATGCTGCCGGTAGCTTGGCGCCACGGTCGTGGCGCCGATGCGTGGGCTGGACAGCGGGAAGCAACAGGAGAGCTGAGCATGCAGACGTTGGCCTTGGTCGGTTGTGCGCATATCCACACCCCAGGTTTCGTGAACCGGCTGCAGGCGCGGGGTGACGTCCGCGTTAAGTACACCTGGGATCCCGTACCTGCCAAAGCCCAGAAGAATGCAGCGGCCCTCGGCGCCACGGCAGTCGAGTCCGCCACGACGATCTGGCGGGATAAAGAGGTCACGGCGGTCGTCATCTGTTCGGAGACCAACCGTCACCGTGGACTGGTCCGGGCCGCTTGTGCCAGCGGCAAGCATCTCTTCGTCGAGAAACCGCTCGGTATGGGGGCTGCCGACGCCTATGCGATGGCAGCCGCGATTGAGGAGGCCGGGGTGCTCTTTCAGACGGGGTACTTCATGCGCGGGCTGCCCGTGAACCAGTTTCTGAAAGCGCAGATCGGCGCTGGGGCGTTCGGCAAGATCACGCGCATCCGCGGCTCAAACTGCCACCACGGCAGTCTGGCCGGCTGGTTCGACACCGAGTGGCGCTGGATGGCCGACCCCAGCCTCGCTGGCTGCGGCGCCTTTGGCGACCTGGGGACGCACGCGCTGGACATCATGCTGTGGTTGATGGGGAATCCGGCTCGGGTCACCGGCCGCGTTGCCGTCGTCACCGGCCGCTATGCCGAGTGCGACGAGTCCGGTGAGGCGATGTTGAGTTTCCCCGACGGTGCCGTGGGCACGCTGGCGGCCGGCTGGGTCGATCTGTCGGACCCGGTCTCCCTGCAGATCAGCGGTACTGAAGGCCACGCCGTGGTCATTGACGGCCAGTTGTACTTCAAGAGCAACCAGGTTGCCGGCGCCGATGGTCAGGAGGTCTGGACCGACCTGCCGGCAGCGTTGCCGCACGCCTTCGACCTCTTCCTCGACGCCAGTGGCGGGGGTGCAACCGCCCATCTGGTGGGTGCGACCGAAGCGGCGGTGCGCAGTGCCGTGATGGCGGCGATCTACAAGGGCGCCGCGCGCACGGCGTGGGTTGCGCCGCGTTTGCCGGCAGGGTGAGGCCTGCGCTCTGAGCACTGCTGGACGGCAGGCGCGGCCCCGGGTTACTTCCCGGAAAGCTCGGCCCGCAGCCAGTTCTGGAGGATTTGCTCCGGCGGCGCCGGGTCGAGGTCCGGACGCGTGATCAGGTTCAGGTCCTGAGCGCGGACCATGCGGCAAGCGAAGGCGTCGCGGTCCCGTTCCGTCGTGGTCAGGTCAGGCGTGAGGACGGAGGGGGCGATGGCGACGACGTCCCACTCCTGCAACCCGAAGCTGAGTGCGTTGTTCAGGATCCAACTATGTGAGCGGATGGCGGCTTCTGGTGGGGCAGACTCTGGAGGCGTAACCGCGACGGGCACCGCCAGCAGGACCAGGTCGGGCGGTGCCGCGCGGACGCTCTTGGCCGCGGCTTCGATCTCGGCCAGCGTCTGCGCCGCCGTCGGCCAGGTTCGGACCTCGATCTGGGCCGTCGGTACCAGCGCTCGCAGTGCCGGCGCGATCAGGGCGTCGTAGGGAGGCATGGCGAGCACGCGCAGCGGGCGACCCGCCTGCAGCAGAGCCTGCGTCTTGGGCAGCGCCGGCTGCGGCGGCCGCAGCGTGGCCAGCGCGACGCTGTGGCCACAGAGGGTGCGGCAGAGCGTTTCGGCGCTGAGTTTGTGGCCGTCCATATTGGGGTGGATCTCGTCGCTGAGCAGAAGCCGCCAGGCCAGCGGCTCGCGTTCCCGGAGGGCTTCATAGGCCGCATGGATATCGCAGACCGGCGCTTGACGCTGCCGTGCCACCTCGCGCAGCAGGTTGCAGTACTCGACCAGCTTCGTGATCGGGCGGCTGGGCGTGTCAAGCACCGAGTTGGGGGTACACAGGAGCACCTCGGCCCCGGCGGCGCGGCAGCGGTCGATGATCTGCCCGAGGTTCGCGCGGACCTCGTCGAGGGGCACTCGGGTGATGTCATTCAGGCCGAACATGACGGTGACCAGGTCCGGCCGTTGCTCCAGAACATCCGCCTGCAGTCGGCTCAGGCCATCGGCCGTGGTGTTGCCGCTGATGCCGGCATTGACGACCGTCACCGGGGTCTGCGGATACGCGGCCTGCAGGGCCAGGCTGAGCATCTCGGGATAGGCGCGGCGCCCGCCACTATGGTAGTAGACGCCGGTGACGCTGTCGCCGAGACAGACGACCCGGACCGGTTGTCCGGCCTCCAGCTTGGCAGCCGTCTGGCGCAACTCCGCTGGGCGCGGTTCCGCGGCAACCTGGCACAGCGGCACGAGGAGCATGGTCGTCAGGGCGCTTCTGCAGACGGCTACCATCGGCTCGTGCTCCCCTGTCAACGGCGCGTGACTTCTGTCGCTGGGCCGGGGTCACCATACCGTTGCCGGGCCGGCGCGGCAAGATGGGTGCGGCCGTGGCGCGGACTGGTGCGGGCCGCTAGAGTAAGGTCAAAGGGGTCGAAACGATGCAGAGAACCTGTTTGCGGGTGGTCTGTTTGGCGGTTTGGGCACTCTGTGCAGGAGGAGCTATGGGCACCGAACCCTTCTTCGAGATGAGCGCCCTGCAGACGGGGTTGACGGGGGACGTCGAGATCCCACGGCTCGGCACCTGGGATGGTCAGAGCCTCTACTGCACCTACTCCAACACCATCTCCTCCATCTGGATCCAGCGTAGCACGGACGCGGGTGCGACCTGGTCGAAACCGGTGCAGGTGATGGGCCTGTCCGAGCCGCGCTACATCACCGACGCCAACCTCCTGGTAGATCGGGACCAGCTCACCGTTTTTGCCACCCATGTGCTGGACCTGCCGGAGTTCACCGGGAAGCTTGCCCGCAGCGTGTTTCGTAGCGCCGTCAGCCGGGATGGCGGTGCGACCTGGTCAGCACCTGAGGCCATGCCGCTGCCGCGGCGCTATGTCACGGGTTGCGTCAACGTCCCGGTCTGGCTCGACGGCGACACCGTGGTCATGGGTTGGGCCTGGGACGTGCCCGCCGAGGAGGGCCGCCCGAGCGCCTTGGAGGGGGAGATGCACACCCGCGCCGGCGTGCTCATCTCCGCCGACCGTGGCCGGACCTGGGCGCCCGGGGCCGATGTCGACCTGCCACAGCAAGCGATGGGGGCTGACGAACCCGCCGTGGTGCGCCTTGCCAACGGCGACCTCTTCATGATCGTCCGCACGACCACCGGCCGGCCCCACGAAACCGTCAGCCACGATGGTGGCACGACCTGGGAGCCGTTGCGACCGGCGCCCGTCTACGGAAACAACACGCCCTCGGCACTGCTGCGCCTACGTGACGGCGCCATCCTGCGCGCCTGGGACAACAGCCCCCTCAACCGCTTCCCGCTGGTGGTTGCCCTGAGCACCGACGAGTGCAAGACCTGGGGTACCCCGCGCACGGTCACCGCGCCGGTGCCCCAGGCCGACGGCACGCTGTCCTACGCCACCGCCTGCTACCCCAGCCTGGCGCAGGCCGCGGACGGCACCCTCCTGCTGGCCTGGTGGCAGCGCACTGATGCTGGACGCAACTCGGTCTGGCTGGCGCGCTTCAACCGGGAGTGGATCGAGGACCGCCAGGGGCAGCCACCGCCTAAGCGTGTGGTTGCCTTCGGGGACTCGATCACCGCCGGCGTCCGGCCCGGCGTCACCGAGTACCAGACTTTCCGCTTCCTGCTCGAAGACACGCTCAAGCGCCTGGGCCTGCCGGTAACCGTCGCCAACGCCGGCCTCGGCAGCGACACCAGCGCGGGGGCCCTGGCGCGCCTGGACCGCGATGTGTTGGCCGAGAAGCCGGACCTGGTCATCGTGATGTTCGGCATGAACGATGCCGCCATGGTCGATGGTGGACCGGTTGCCCGCACTGAGCCCCGCGTCTCTCTGGACGACTACCGGGCCAATCTGCGAGCCATCGTCGAACGCATGCGCGCCAGCGGCGCCAAGGTCCTGCTCTGCACCTCGACCCCGATGAGCCGCAAGTACCTCTATCAGGATCTCGGGGCCTACGCCCAGAATGAGGATATGAACTACCAGTTGCGTCGCTACCGCGCAGCCGTGCAGACCCTGGGCCAGGAAATCGGCGTCCCGGTCTTCGATGGCTTCGCCCTCTTCGCCGCCACCCCGGCCGACCTGGAGCTGATCGAAGACGGCTGCCACCCCTACGTCAAGGGCCACGCCCGCCTGGCCGAGGCTCTGCTCGAGCCGGTCCGGGCGCTGCTCGCCGCGCCCTGAGGCCACCGGCCGCGCGGACACGGATGGCGGCATCATGCTAAGCCGAGACCCGGGGACCGGACGGTGGCCGGCGGAGGGGCCGTGCACGCAGGCGAAGCCGCCCGCAGTGCTGCGCCTGTTGTTGGCGTTGAGGTAACCTTCGTCGGGAAGCAGATGCGGTGCTACAGTTCTATTGCCATCCAATGGACAAAGGAAGGGGCAACATGAAGAACGTCGGCCTGGTGGCGTCGATCACGATTCCGCGGGTGCTGGGTGTTCTGTTGCTGGCGGCCGGGGCGGCCAGCGCGCAGCTTGCGGGCACCCCGAGTCCGGTGCAAGCCACGGTGAGGCCCACGGGACTAAACACGGTTGGGCCGGTCATGGTGGCCGGGTCCGACGCGGCCGCGGCCGCCTTCCAAACGGGCGTTCTGCCGTCGATCAGCCAACTGCTGAACCAGCGCCTGGCCGAAACCAGAAGCTTTGGCGACTCGGCAAGTCTGCTCGACCCCAGTCGGCTGAGCCTGCTCACCGAAAGCGACGTGCGGGTTTACTTCATCGGCGAGGGCGCCGGATACCGCAACACCCTGGGGTTCTCGGTGAGCGGCGTCGGACAAGCGGCAGCGACCGACCGGCAACTCATCTTCCCCGACGCCTCCAGTAGCGTCTCCACCTACGACCCCGCCAGGACAACGGCACGGGCGCCGTCAACGCCCCTGTTGCCGGGCGACTATGTCGACCTGGGAACTGTCGCCGCCAATTCCGTGCTCGATTTCTTCCTGATCGCCAACGGCGCCAACGGGGGCACCAACGTTTTCAGCACGGTGGCGGCCCGTAATCCGGATCTGATGAACCATGTGGTGGCCTTCGCCCTGCCGGACAGCCCTTATCTGATCCTGGGCTTCGAGGATCTCCTCGGCGGCGGCGACCGTGACTTCAATGACGTCCTCATCGCCATCGACATCGGGGCCCGCAACGTAGCGGCCCTGACCGGGGCTCCCGAGCCCGCCCTGGGCTTGGTTCTGAGTGCCTTCCTGGTGGTGGCCTTCCTGCGCCGTCAACCCGCGTTCCGCAGTGGGGAAGAGTCCCGGTGATGAAGAGCACGCGCACGGTTCTGTGTGTTGGTCTTGGGCTGTTGCTGAGCGCCGGCCTGGCCTTCTGGGCGGTGCCGCACTGGCGCCGGGGAGTGATCGAGCGCCAGGATCGCCAAGCCCGTGAGCGCGTCGCCTCCCTGCTGGCGGCAGGCCAGGGGGGTGACGCCCGTACGATCATCCGCCTGCAACCGCGACCCTTCCGACACCCGGACTGGTCCGCGTTCGAAGTGCGTGCTCTTGCCATCACGCGTGATGTGGTGGCGCTGGATGCGCTCAGCCGGCGCGCCCCCGAAGCCCTGCAACGCGATGAGGATGCCACGTTGCTGCTGCTGCGGGCCTGGCTGGCCAGGCGCTCCAGTTCGTCCTACGAACGGCTGCGCGCCACCTGGCGCGGCAACGAACGCGCCAAGGGGCGCTGGCGACTACTCGACGTCGATGCCTTGCTCTGGGCCGGAGAACGGGATGCGGCCGCGGAGTTGCTGCGGAGCGAAACCTTGACCGGGGCGGACGAGGCGGGGCGTCTGTTGCGCCTAGCGCTGGTGGCGGCACCACAGGATCAGAAAGCGGCGTGGTGGAGCCTTTCGCAGGCTCGCCTTACTGACCCGCAGAACCCCGAGATCCGCTCGTTCTGTGCGCAGTTCCTGGAGGCGGCTGGGCGTCCGTCCGAGGCGCGTGTCGAATACGTCGCGGCAGCCCTTGCAGATTCGTCCAACCCACTCTGGTGGGACCAGTTGGCCGAGTACTATCGCCGCCAGGGAACCCTGGACCTTGCCATCCAGACCTGGGGTCAGGCGCTGCTCTGTGCGCCGCTTGATGTGCTCTGGCTCAAGACGCTCTTCTGGGGGCGGGTGGTTCAGCCGGGCACTACGGTCTTGCCAGCCGCACCGCCTGATGGCGTGCTGGCAGCGCTGGTCGCCGTCATGCAGGCAACCCCTACGGAGGCGTTCTGGGACGCGGCGGCGCGGCCCGGGACACCGGTCCCAAGCAACGCCGCGCGCGAGCATCCCGAAGTGTTCTGGCTGACGGTACTGGAGGAGTTGCGCGCCGGTCGCGAGGCGGAGGCGCAGAGGTGGCTTGCGGCGGAGCCCGTGCGGGCGCGTGAGCTGCAGCCGGATCTGGGTGGCGCCCTGCAGCAGATTCTGGCGCTTCGGGGTACGGGAGCCCTGCCGAGCACCTGGGCCCTGCGTCCGGCCCCGTCTACGGCGCCGCCGCGCCATACGTTCTTCGACGAACTGCAGCCCCTGCGACGCCGCCGCGATCTGACGCCGTCGCAGGCCAGTTTCCTGAACAGTCCACACGCCTTTGTCGCGGCCTGCCTGGCCGCCGGCTGGCGCGGCGCCGCCCTGAGCCTCTGGGCGGAGCGGCCGTTGCCGCAGGATGTGCCAGAGTGGTACGTCTATGCCCTGGCCCAGGCCGTGCGCTACAACCGTGGCCCCGAGGCGGCATTGGCGCTGCTGAAGACGCGGCCCCCGACGCCACTGCTGGAACTGCTTACGGCCGAGTTGCTGATCGCACAGCAGCACCTTGACGAGGGCTGCGCACGGCTGGAGTCGCTCGTGCCCCGTGCCGATGCCCTCGGCGACCGTGCCGCCTGGCTGATGGCCACGACGCGTCTGGAGCAGGGACGCCCCGACGACGTACGCGCCGTCCTGGCGCGACAGCCCCGCCTGAGCGCCAGCGTCGCCGGCCGTGAGATCGCGGCACGGCTGGAGCTGGCTGAAGGGCACACGGACCAGGCGGAGACGCTCTATCGCGCCTTGGCGACGGAATCCAACGAGGCCCGTGTCTGGTTGTCGCGCCGCGCGGTCCAGCGCGGGGATTGGGACGAGGCCCGCAGGTTGACCGTGGAACTGATCGCAGCGCTTCCCGGGGAAATGGACCTCCGGCGGTCGCTGGCTGCGATTGAGGCCGAGGTCCTGAAGAAATGAGCCTACCGGCAACCGAGTCCATGTCGGCATCCCGTCCTGGTGACGGCAGCGCGTCACCCGGCGTCGCGGACCGACTGACGGGGTTCGAGAAGGTCTGGCTGCTGGCGTTGGGCGCCGTTGGGGGGTTCATCTGGTGGCGCGACCGCAGTTGGCTGGCGAGCGCGGGGGAGGTACTGCCGCTGCTGGTGGCGTTCCCGCTTTTCTGGTGGTGCGGCCGGCCTTGGCGTTGGCGGGCGGGCGTGGCCGGGGTGGACCGGCAATGGCTGGGACTGGCAGCCCTGGCCTGGATGGCGGGCATCGTGCTCAATCTGACCGTGCTGCTCGCTCTGGCCTGGACCGTCGCCACGTGGAGTCTTCTGGTGCTGCGACTCGAGCCGGCGCGGCGGCCGACGGTGGCGCGGCTGCTACCGCTCCTGTGGCTGGCCTTTCCCTGGCTGGCGCTGGAGACCGACTGGCTGGGCTGGTATTTCCGCCTCTCGGCCGCGGGCGTGGCCGATCGTCTCTTTAGCGCGCTGGGGTTCGCGGTCGAACGGCAAGGTGTCCTGGTCGTGGTCCAGGGACTGCCGATCTCGGTCGACCCGGAGTGTTCCGGGTTGGGGGTGCTGCAGGCGATGCTGATCGCCGGGCTGGTCGTGGCCCATCGGCAGTTTCGTGCATCCCGTGGCTACTGGTGGGTGGTGCCCGCTCTGGTGGCGGCGGCCTGGTGTGCCAACACCCTCCGGGTCCTGCTGACCACCGCGGTCGCCTTAAGCTTTGGCTCGGGCTTTGCCACGGGGCGGTTTCACGTTCTCAGCGGTGTTCTGGTGCTGGTCCTGATGTTCCTGCTCTGCCTGGCTGGCTTCTCATGGGTGCCGTGGCTGCTGCGCTTCGGCCGAGAGCGCGTGCGGGGGGTCCCGTACGGGGTAAGACTCGCGGCCCTGCTGTTCTGTGCTCTGCTGTGCGCTGATCTGGTGCGGACGTGGCACGACTCGCCGTTTGACCGGGGCGGGCAGGCCATGCTGGCGCTCTGGTTGCTGCCGGTGCTGGCCGCCCTGCTGGCATCCTGGCGGACCGCCGACGCTGGAGTTCGCCAGGCCCATATCCCCTCTCTGCCGGTCCTCGCGCTGGTGCTGCTCCTGGTGGGTACGGCCGCTTCCCTCAATGTCCTGAAGCATGCGGCGCTGGCGCTGGCGGCGGCGGCGTTCCTACCGCTGAGCGGCTGGACACTGCTCTGGTTTGGCCTGGCTGTATCCTGGATGCCGGCCCTCGGCTGGGTGGCTTCCGGCCTTGGGGTGAAGGGGGTCGTGGGACTGCGGCTGGGCCTTAGTCTGGTCGCCGCGGCCGCCGGTCTTCTGGGGCTGCGTCGTGCCCCGCCATCACGCCCTGTGTCCGTCGCGGGGAACACGTGCTGGCGGCCGCTGGCAGTAGCCCTGGCCGCGACCGTAACCCTGCTCTGGGAACTGGTTCCTGTGGCCGGTTCCTCCCGGCGCCTGCAGGACCTGTCGAGTGCAGGGCTCGGGTTCTCGAGCGTTGATATGCCCCTCTCGCGGACTGAAGCCGACGTCTATCGCAATGCTGAAACGGTTAAGCGGCTCTACCAGATGCGTTCCGGGAGCGTGCTGGTGATTGCGGTCGACGGCTCGAAGGACCGGCACGCTGTGCACGATCCGGTCTATTGTTTCCGGGGGGCCGGCTGGAGGCTGAGCACGCGCCGTCCGTTCCCCCTGCCGGGCGGCGCGGCCGCCTGCGTCGAGTTGACGCGCGGCAATGAGCGCCGGGAAGCCGTGTACTGGTTCACGGATGGTCATAGTCGGCATGCTTCGGTCTCGCGCTACTGGTGGCAGACGTCCTGTCGGCGCCTGACCTTTGGCGCCTGGGGTGCCAATCCACTTCTGGTGCTGGTTCAGCCCGCTGACGGCCAAGGCGAGGGCGTGGACTGGGAACGCGTGTTCACCCTGATTCCGGACCTGAGCACGCTGTAGCCCACAGGCTGGACCGCGATGGAATCAGGCCGGAGGGCTTCCTGGGCCGGCCGGCCGAGCCCGCGCGCTGTCTTGGTGCTGGCCCGCTCGGCCCGTCGCCCCTATTTCAGCGCGGCATCGTCGAACCAGCAGCGGTCGGCGTCGCTGAGTTGGCCGGTGGCATTTGCCATGAGGACGAGTTGGCCAGCCTCCGGCGGCGCCTCCACGAGCCCGACGATCTCGCGCCATCCCGCGGCGTCGCCTGGCTCCACGCCGACGAGTCGCCGGTTCTGTGCGTGCGCAGTCCACGTTCCGGCTGCATCCTTCCAGCCCACGCTCAGACTGGCAAGTCCACTGCGCCGCAGGCGATGGCCGATAGGAAACGGCTTTCCCCAGGGCTATACTCTGCCTCGCGTCCCTGGGGATGAGGCTTCCTATCCACAAAACAGGACTCCACATGAAGACACGACTGTATCTTTGCCTGTGCGTCACTATCCTGGGGTGCGCTGCGGCACCCTGCCTCTGCGCGGCGACTCCGCAGAATCTGGGCGTAGACGTCAATGGCCAAGGCGCTGAGCTTGCGGAACCCTTGGCGGTCGACACCTGGCATACAGTGACCGCGAAATATCAGTATGCCGGCGATCTCGGCCTCCTGAACTCCACTTACTTGGTCGTTTGCCGAGGCGGTAATCAGTTGAGTGGGTTCTACATCGGTTACGATGTTCCCAAGAATGAACTGGCGATTGTCAAACACGGATTCTGGAATGCGACAGAAGCGATCGGGACTCCCGGTGCACCAGGCATAATCATCGAAAACGACCAAGGATATCTTGATTGTGAAAACACCAGAATTGATAAGACTGCGGATGTTCTTACGGTCACCTACAGAGTCAAATTCAAGCCGAATGTCCTCAAAGGAACATACAATGTATTTTTCTATGTAGACGATAAAAGCACGAATTACGATGGTTTTGATAATGTTGGAGCCATCATTATTGATCACGATACAAGCATCGTAACTGCGATGCCGAAGCATTGGCGGAATGCCCTGAAACCACAAGGACGATCCGCCAAGACCTTGACCCTGTCAGCGCATGGCGCTACGGACTACACCGTGGTGCTACCCGCGGTTGCGACTACCCAAGACCAGAAGGCCGCCGCCGATCTCTGCGCCTGGCTCAAGGTAATGACGGGCAGCCGTTTTCCGGTCGTTAGCGAGACTGCCGACACCAAGGTAACGGGGAGATTCATAAGCATAGGCAGGACCAGCCTCGCTTCGACTCACGGCTTCAGCGACGCCAATCTTGGCACGGAGGGCTACGCCATCGAGGTAGCGGGCGCGAACCTGTTCCTGCTTGGCGGCAGCCGGCGCGGTCCGATCAACGCTGTTTATGCGCTCCTCGAGGAAGACTTGGGCTGCCGGTGGTACCACCGTGACGCGAGCACCATCCCGCATATCCCGGATCTGCACTTCCGGCCCGTTCCCCGGCGATTCGTGCCCGTGCTCGAGATCCGTGACCCCTACTACTGGGATGCTTTCGATGCGACCTGGTCCCTGCGCAACCGCACAAGTTCAACCAGTATAGTCATCTCGGAAAACTACGGCGGCAACGTGAATTTCGTCGGCGGGTTCTTCTGCCATACCTTCGCCGGTCTGCTTCCTGCGGACCGCTACTTCAAGGATCATCCGGAGTACTTCGCGGAGAACGACGGCAAGCGGAACGCGCATCAACTCTGCGTCACCAACCCGGACGTCCTGCAGTTGGTCATCGCGCGCGTCAAGGAGATCCTGAAGAACAATCCGAACGCCGAGCTGATCAGCGTCTCTCAGAACGACGGCCCCCCCTGCGGTTGCGCCTGCCCGAACTGCAAGAGAATCACCGACGCGGAGGGATCGCTGGCCGGCCCGCTGCTCATCTTCGTCAATGGCGTTGCGGACGCCATCGCGCCAGACTTCCCGAACGTGAAGGTATCGACCCTGGCCTATACCGACACGTTCCTGCCGCCGAAAACCGTGAAGCCACGTCCTAACGTAGTGATCCAGCTCTGCACGGACCGCCATGCCTGGGCCACCCCATTCCTGACCGTCACGGAGACGGAGCAGTTCCAGGCCGCGATGAAGGGCTGGGCGGCGATCGGGGCCAGAATTCACATCTGGGACTACACGGTGAACTTCAGCGGCTACTCGTTGCCTATGCCAAACATGCCCGTGGTGACCCCGGATATCCGTTTCTACATCGCCCACAACGCCCAAGGCGTCATGCTCCAGGGAGCCTACCAGAGCCCCGGCTCCGATAACGGCCCCATGCGTTCCTGGGTCTGGGGAAAGCAGCTCTGGAATCCCGCCTTGGATACGCAGGCGCTGATGCGCGACTTCATCTACGGCTACTATGCTGAGGCTGCTGCCCCGATCTGGGAATACAACAAGATGCTGTGGGATATGTGGGAGACCTATCATGATCGGCCCCACCCGTTGGGCACCACGGTAGCCGGGAATCCGATCATGGTCGACATGTGCTTCTTGCCGGAGTGGGCGCCCTTGTCAAAGGACTTCCTGAAGCGGTCCTTCCGACTCTTCAGCGAGGCGGAAGCGCTTGCCAAAGACCCCGAAGTCCTGCGCCGGGTGAAACTTGCGAAACTTCCCGTGATGTATGTGAAACTCTCTCAGGATATCGGCTATCCGGCTTACTCCATGCAACTGCAGGCAATGCGTATAGGGGATGTGCCGATGGGTAGAGCCACCGACGGCACTGACTACGGTGCGCTCATCGCTGAATTTGAGCAGGTGGTCAAGAGCGAAGGAATAACCCATTTTGCGGAAGGGGCGCCGGGGGCGGAGCAGAAGATCGCGTTCTGGCGGGAGACGTTCACCTTGAAGCTGCCCAAGGTAATGGCACAGCGCCTCGGTGATGTCTGGAAGTTCAAACCCGACGCGGACGCAGCGGGCGTCCCCGCGAAATGGTATGCCCCCGAAGTCAGCGACGCCGACTGGGCAGAGGTGCGCAGCGATCAAGGCCACGGCTGGGAAAAACAGGGGTTTCCCAATTACCTGGGGTATGGCTGGTACAGGCAGACGTTCCAGGTTCCGCAGGACTTCGGCAGCGGCAAGCTGTCATACATGCTGTTTGGGGCCGTGGATGAGGATGCGGAAATCTGGATAAACGGCCAGAAAGCGTTTGCGCACACCTCTGCATCCACCGGCCTCAAGCCAGTGGATATCTGGGCAACCCCCTTCATGTTCGACCCCAGGCCCTTCCTCAATCCGGGCAAGGAGAACCTGATCGCCGTACGAGTCCTGAACACTTTAGGCATGGGCGGCGTCTGGAAACCGGTTTACTTCGTCAGCACCGACGTGGAGTCAAACCCGATGCTGATCATGGAGGTCATCCAGAAACCGTCCATGTGAAGCTCCGCGTGGCTCGTTCGTCCGCCGCCCGCCAACGCCAACCGTACCCACGCCAGCTCGGCCGCGCGGCTCTCCCCCGCCAACACACTTCCGGGAATCCCCGTTCAGGTCAAACCCAATTGAGACGGCAGCCACACGTCTGGCCAGTTTCACCACGCGGACGAACGCGAACGGCAAGGAGAGAAAGCCATGTCGGTTCGGAATAGCGGACACGAGCGGCTGACCCGGCGTGGATTCATCGGCACCGTGGCGGCCGCGGCCGCCACGGCGGGTATAGGCTTGGGCCGCTCGGCTGGCGCTGAGCAAGGGGCCGCCTCGAAGGAGGGAACGAAGAGGCCGCGCTGCGCCCCCGTCATCTCAGGCAACCTGCGCCCCTTTGATCCCTCACTGGACCGGGCCGGGTGGGTGAAGCAACTGGACGATGAGCGGGCGATCGGCTTCGACCTGCTCTGGATCTCCCATGTTGCCCCCGCCTTCGCGAAGCCCCTGGCCGAGGACCCGATGCTTACGGTCCTTGACCTCTGCGCCGAGCGCAAGATGCAGGTCATCGTCGATACGGGCGCCAGCCCTCTCTGGTACGGTGACCTTGACCTGGACAAGGAACTCAAAGCCATCGGTGCCAGCGTGAAGACCATCGCCGAACGCTACGGCAGCCACCCTGCCTTCCATGCGTGGTACGTACCCCACGAGATCTACATGGCTTGGGACAGCATGAACGCCTACCTCAGGCGTCTGTACCCCGCGGTGGTCAGCCTGTGTAAGGAGGCTGTGCCGGCCAAGCCAGTTACTTTGTCGCCCTTCTTCATCCTTGACCGGGAGCGCGTGTTTGGCGACTTCAGGTTCAACGAGCCCGAGGAGTACCAGGCCTATTGGGCAGACCTTATCAGGCTGAGTAGGTTCGACATCATCATGCTCCAGGACAGTGGCGAACACTTCTCGTTCTGCACCATGGAGCAGCGCCGCCCCTACTTCGCGGCTATGCGCGCTGCCTGCGACACTGCCGGCGCCACCCTCTGGGCCAATGTGGAGACAGCCGAGTTCGAATGCTCAAGCATGGAGGAGTACGTGCGTCGTTACGGGCGGGTCCACCACAGCACGGTCAAGGCTGCCCCATGGCGGGCCGTACCCATCGACAGGCTGAAGAGCAAGCTTGAACTGGCAGCGGAGTATGCCGACCGGATCGTCACCTGGGGATACTACCAGTACGGCCGGCCCGAACTCAGCGATAAGGCAGCCCAATGGTACCGCGACTACCAGGCCTATGTGGGAACGCGCCCTCGCCCCTGAGGGCTCTCGCCCCATCGGTCAGACAACGGCCCGGTATGGCATCGGCCAGCGCACCGGCCTCTGCCTTGATAGCAGCCTGCCTTACGCTGCCCCGCTGGCCCTGACCGAGACGCAGGCCCGGTTGCGGTGCCTTCAGCACCGCGCCGTCGGCGCTGCAGGCAGGCAGGCAGGCGCCCTTCCTGGGCGGAGTTGCTCTTTTCCTGGCGAGCCTGACTTGACGGGTGGCGGCGTGCCCTGTATGTTCTATTGCAGCGAAACACTAGAACAACGGTTTGGGGCAGAGCAGTGATGTACGGCGCAGGTCAGGCGGTATGGCAGTGGCGGTGGTGCGGCAGGGGCGTACCGTAGTGCCGTGTGGCCGTTTCGGGGCCCGGGCCGCGGATTCCGCCAGCCCGGGCCTTCCTTTTGTGGCCAGCGAGCGGGCTTTTGGCGGGGTGGTTGGAGCGACGCAGCAGGAGTGCAGGAAACAGGTGCCAGCATGATCACACCGACCTATGAGGAATTCGAGAGCCTGTGCACGCGGGGCAATCTGATCCCCGTTTACCGTGAGCATCTGGCCGACGTGGAGACGCCGGTCTCGGTGGCGGCACGCTTTGCACGGGACACCCGCCTTTTCCTGCTGGAGAGCGTGGAAGGGGGGATGCGCTGGGGCCGTTACTCGTTCATCGGCCTGCAGCCGCACACGTTGTTCACCGTCGAGAACGGCCAGGCGATGGTGGAGGACGCGAATGGCGAGCGCACGGTTCTGAGCAGTGCTGACCACGGCGTTACGGCCCTGCGCGCGATCATGGCCCAGACCGCGCCGGTACTCTTGCCGGAGTTGCCGCGTTTCATTGGCGGCGCCGTCGGCTTCATGAACTACGAGACGGTGCGCGAGTTTGAGCGCCTGCCGGAACCCAAACAGGCGCCGTCCGGACCGACCGCCTGCTTCATGCTCACCGACACCATGATCGTCTTCGACAATGTGCGGCACACCATGAAGATCGTGGCCGGAGCGCGCCCGGACCGCTTCGCTTCCACGAAGGCTGCCTACCAGGACGCGGTGCGGCGCATTGCGGCCATCGAGGAGCGCCTGCAGGCCCCGGTGGATCTGCGGCCGCGACTCACCGGGGCCGCGCCCGCGCTCAGCTCCAACGTCACTCCAGAGCAGTTTCGGGAGATGGTGCGGCGGGCGCGCGAGTTGATCTTCGAGGGGGACATCATCCAGGTCGTCCTGTCGCAGCGCTTCAGCGGCGAGCTGCCGGCGGATCCGATCACGCTGTACCGGGCGCTGCGCCTGATCAACCCCTCGCCCTACACCTTCTACCTGAAGGTGGGCGAGCATCTGCTGGTGGGGTCCAGCCCCGAGGTCATGGTCCGCCTGACCGGCGACCGTGCCGAGTTGCGTCCGATCGCGGGCACCCGGCCGCGCGGCGCCACGGAACAGGAGGATCGGGCCCTCGCCGACGAACTGCTGGCGGACGAGAAGGAGCGGGCCGAGCACCTGATGTTGGTGGACCTGGGCCGCAACGACCTGGGGCGGGTGGCGGCGCCGGCGAGTGTGCAGGTGAAGGACTTCATGACCATCGAGCGCTACAGTCACGTCATGCATATCGTCTCGACGGTGCAGGCCACGCTCGCGGCGGGTCTGGACGCCTTTGACCTGATCCGGGCGACGTTCCCGGCCGGAACCTTGAGTGGGGCTCCGAAGATCCGTGCCATGCAGATCATCCACGAGCTGGAATCGCAGCCGCGTGGTGCCTACGGCGGGGCGGTTGGCTATATCGGTTACGATGGCAACATGGACCTCGCCATCACCATCCGCACTCTGGAGATCGACGGTCACCGCGTGGCGGTCCAGGCCGGGGCTGGGATCGTCTATGACTCCGATCCCGACAAGGAGTACCAGGAAACCTGCCAGAAAGCCCGCGGCATGGTTCGGGCCCTCGAGCTGGCGGCAGCCGGGCTGAGTCTGTAGGAAGCGGAGACCTCCGATGATTGTGATGATCGACAACTACGACTCGTTCACCTACAACCTGGTGCAGTACCTCAGCGAGATGCATCAGGAGATCCTCGTGCGGCGCAATGACGAGATCAGCGTGGCCGAGGTGCTGGCTTTGAAGCCGGAGGGGATCATTATCTCGCCCGGCCCCTGCCGGCCGGAGGATGCGGGGATCATCATCCCGTTGATCCAGGCCGCCAGCGGGCTGGTGCCGTTGCTCGGGGTCTGCCTCGGCCACCAGGCCATCGGCGCTGCCTTTGGCGGCCGGGTCATCAAGGCCAAGGCGGTTATGCACGGCAAGGTCTCGGCGGTTACTCACGACGAACGTGGCGTCTTTGCGGGGATCCGTTCGCCGATGAAGGCCACGCGGTACCACTCTCTGGCCGTGGAACGGGAGACCTTGCCAGCGTGTCTGCTGGTGACGGCGGAGGCCCCCGATGGCGAGATCATGGGGCTGCGGCACCGCGAGCACCCGACCGAGGGAATCCAGTTCCATCCCGAGTCCGTGCTGACGCCGGCCGGCAAACGCCTGCTGGCGAACTTCGTCGACCTGACCGCGGCCTGCGCTGGCCGGCCGCGGCCGCAGCGGGTCCCGGGAGAATAGGAGCCACCATGTTCACTGCCATCCTTAACCAGCTCATCGCCCGCCGCGACCTCAGCGAGCGCGACATCACGGTCGCCATGAACTTCATTATGGGGGGGCAGGCCAGCGATGCACAGATCGGGGCGTTCCTGACCGCGTTGCGCATGAAAGGCGAGACTGTGGCCGAGGTCTACAGCGCGGCGGCGGTCATGCGCCGCCATGCCGCCATGATCGACGCGGGAGCGCAGCATGTGGTCGACACCTGTGGCACCGGCGGCGACGGCGCGGGGACCTTCAACATCTCCACGGCCTCTGCCTTTGCGGCTGCCGGGGCGGGAGTCTGCGTCGCCAAGCACGGTAATCGCGCTGTCTCCAGCAAGTGCGGCTCGGCCGATGTGCTGGCCGCTCTCGGCTTCAACCTGGAGTGTCCGCTGGCGGTCATGGAGCAGTGCCTGCAGGAGCACGGCATCGGCTTCCTGTTTGCACCGGCGATGCATCCGGCGATGAAGTACGTGATGCCGGCACGACGACAGTTGGGCATCCGGACGATCTTCAACATGCTCGGGCCGCTGACTAACCCAGCCGGGGCCACGGGCCAGGTTCTGGGGGTCTACGCGGCGGACCTGACCGAGGTCTTCGCCGAGGCGCTACGCCACCTCGGTTGCCGGCGGGCCTTTGTCGTCCATGGCCAGCCCGGTCTGGACGAAATCAGTCCCTGCGGCAGTACCCGCGTCAGCGAACTGCGCGATGGCGCGGTCCGTACCTACGAGGTCGATGCCGACCTGCTGCTGGGCGAGTCTTTCCCCTTCGCCGATCTGGCCGGTGGCACGCCCGAAGAGAACGCGGCCAAGCTGCGCGGCATTCTCGACGGCTCGGTGCGCGGCGGGCTGCGGGCGGCGGTGCTGCTCAACGCCGGCGCCGCCATCGTGGCGGGCGGCAAGGCCGAGGAACTCCGGGAAGGCATTGCGTTGGCCGCGGCCGCCATCGACTCCGGAGCGGCGCAAGCGAAGCTGGAAGCACTGCTACGGGGAAGCCACGGGAAATGACTCTCCTCGAACAGATTGTCGAGCGCACGCGTCAGGACCTGGCGCAGCGTTACCCGGACGGCCTGCCGGGGCCGCGACCGGTCCGCCCTGCCACGCGCTTGCGTCCGGCGTTTGCGGCGGCATTGCGCCGAGCGCCGGGGGGAACCGTGCGGGTGATCGCCGAACTGAAGAAGGCGTCGCCCTCCAAGGGCCTCATCCGGGCCGACTTCCGGCCCCGTGAGCTGGCTATCGAGTTGGCCGCAGCGGGGGCTGCAGCCCTCTCGGCGCTGACCGAGCCGCACTACTTTCAGGGTCATCCAGAGGTCCTGCGCAGCGCCGTCGAGGCGGTCTCCATCCCGGTCCTGCGTAAGGACTTCATCGTCCATGCGGTGCAACTGGAGGAGGCCTGGGAATGGGGGGCGTCGGCGGTCCTGCTGATCGCGGCCGCCCTGACGCCGGCAGACTATCGGCGCCTCTACCAGGCGGCGCGGGCCATCGGGCTCGATGTGCTCAGCGAAGTGCACAACCGTGAGGAACTGGCGGTGGTGCTGGACGGCGGCGCGCACATCGTCGGCGTGAACAGCCGCGATTTGCGGACCTTCCGCACCGATCTGGCGGGCACGGCGGAGCTGCTGGCGGCCATCCCGGCGGGGCTGATCCGCGTTGCCGAAAGCGGCATCCGCGACGGTGCGGATATCCGGCGTCTGCAGGCAGCGGGCGCCGATGCCTTCCTGATCGGAGAGAGCCTGATGCGGGCCGCCGCGCCAGGCGACGCTCTGCGCGAACTACTGGCGGCAGCAGGTACAGGGCAGGGGGCTGAGACCGCATGACGCTGTGCGTTAAGATCTGCGGTCTCTGCCGTCCCGAAGATGTCGCCTGCGCCGTAGCGGCCGGCGCGGGCTGCGTCGGCTTCGTGCTGTACGAGAAATCGCCGCGCTACGTGTCCTGCGAGCGCCTGGCGGGGCTGGCCGCCTTGGTGCCTGCCGGTGTCCTGCGGGTTGGAGTGGTCGTGAATGCCAGTGCGACCGCCGTGGCTGAGGCGGTGGCTGCGGGACGCCTGGACGTGGTCCAGTTCCATGGTGACGAGGCAGACCACGAGGTGGCCGCGTTCCGGTTGGCCCGCGCCTGGCGCGTCGTCAGCCTGCAGGAGCCTGCCGATGTCGAGCGCGCCGCGGGGCTGCCGGGCGAGGTCCTGGTGGTTGATGCCAGCAGCGCTGCCGGCCGGGGCGGTACGGGCCGGGTCTGCGATTGGACGCTCGCCGCGCAGTTGGCCCAACGCCGGCGCATCCTGCTGGCGGGGGGGTTGCGTCCGGAGAATGTGGCGGAGGCCCTGCGCCAGGTACGGCCCTGGGGCGTTGATGTGAGCAGCGGTGTAGAGGCCGCGCCTGGAAGTAAAGACCACGACCGCGTGCGCCGCTTCGTGGCTGCGGCGCGGGCAGATGGAATGAGCGCACCTGCAGCGGAGAGATGACGATGCCGACGCACGGTCATTACGGAATCTACGGCGGACAGTACGTGGCGGAGACGCTGATGCCCGCCCTGCACGAACTGACGAGCGTGTTCACGGCCAGTCGGCAGGACCCGGCCTTCCTGGCGGAGTTTCACGGGCTGCTGCGCGACTACGTGGGGCGCGAATCGCCCCTCTACTTCGCCAAACGCCTCACCGAGCACTGCGGCGGCGCCCGCATCTACCTCAAGCGCGAGGACCTCAACCACACCGGGGCGCACAAGGTCAACAACACCCTCGGCCAGGGGCTCCTGGCCCGCCGCATGGGCAAGCCCCGCGTGATCGCCGAGACCGGCGCCGGCATGCACGGGGTCGCCACCGCCACCATCGCTGCGTTGCTGGGCATGGAGTGCGACGTGTTCATGGGCACCGAAGACATCGAACGCCAGGCACCGAACGTGCGGCGGATGCAGGTGCTGGGGGCGCGGGTGGTCCCGGTCGCCAGTGGCACGGGCACCCTCAAGGATGCCATGAACGAGGCCCTGCGCAACTGGGTGGCCACGGTGCGCACCACCTTCTATGTCATTGGCACGGTGGCGGGACCGCATCCCTATCCCGAAATGGTGCGCTTCTTCCAAGCGGTGATCGGTGAGGAGGCGCGGCGGCAGATCCTGGAGCAAGAGGGGCGGCTGCCGGATGCGGCCATTGCCTGTGTGGGCGGCGGCAGTAACGCCATGGGGCTGTTTGCCGGGTTCATCGACGATGCCGCGGTGGCACTGATCGGGGTCGAGGCCGGCGGCCGGGGCATCGAGACCGGTGAACATGCGGCCAGCATCAGCGCCGGCAGCGTGGGCATCCTGCACGGCAACAAGACCTATCTGCTGCAGGACCAGGATGGACAGATCCGCAACACCCACTCCGTGTCAGCCGGGCTCGACTATCCCGGCGTCGGCCCCGAGCACGCCTACCTTCACGACACGGGTCGAGCCACGTACTGCACCATCAATGACCGCGAAGCCATCGCGGCCTTCGACACGCTCTGCCGCCTGGAGGGGATCATCCCCGCCCTGGAGAGTGCTCACGCCCTGGCTGAGGCGCTGCGGCAGGCGCCGCGGATGCGCCCCGACCAGATCCTGCTGGTGAATCTGTCTGGTCGCGGCGACAAGGATATGGACAACGTGGCCAACGCCAAGCGCCAACTGGGCCTGGCCTGAGAGGCGTCCCACAGGACGCCAAGGCGGTTAGGTATTCAGGCTGTAGACTGTTAGGTCATGCATCTGGGCATCTTGTGTTTCCAGGTCCACGTCTTTGTGCTGTAACCTAATAGCCTACAGCCTAAACCGCTACAGCCTTCGGGTTCCCCATGGGACGAGTGTGGCCTGGCCTGAGAGTAGAGGATGGGTATGAACCGCATCGATCGAGCCTTTCAGACATGTCGTGCCGAAGGACGCAAGGCCCTCGTCAGCTTTGTCAGTGCCGGTGACCCCGACCTGGCGACCACGGCCCGGCTGGTGCCCGCCATCGCCGCGGCGGGGACGGACATCGTGGAGTTGGGCGTGCCGTTTTCCGACCCGATGGCCGACGGGCCGACCATCCAACGGGCGAGCCAGCGGGCCCTGGCGTCGGGCACAACGCTGGCCGGAGTGCTGGAGATGGTGGCAAAGGTACGGCAGGTCAGCGCGGTGCCATTGGTGCTGTTCAGTTACTACAATGTGATCTTCCAGTACGGCGTGGAGCGCTTGGCCACGGCGGCGGCCGCCGCCGGCATCGATGGCATCCTGCTGGTGGATGTACCGTTCGAGGAGTTGGGCGAGGTCCTGCCGGCCTTCGACCGGGTCGGGCTGCCGGTCATCCGTCTGGTCGCTCCGACCACACCGCCGGAGCGGATCGCCCTGATCACCAGGAAGGCCGGCGGCTTCGTCTACTGCATTACCGTCACCGGGGTCACCGGCAGCCGCAGCGAACTGCCGGACGACCTCGGGACACAGCTCGGACGCGTACGCGCCGTGAGCCCGGTGCCGGTGGTCGCAGGATTCGGCATCTCTTCGCCGGAGATGGCCCGCGCCGTCGCAGCCCACGCCGACGGCGTCGTGGTCGGCAGCGCCTTGGTGCAGCGCCTGGCTGAACCCGGTAGCGTCGACGGACGGATCGCAGCCTGTGCCCACTTCGTTGCCGATCTGGCCGCGGCGCTGCGTCGGGCTTGACCACGCACCCTCCCGTGGCCAGCCCCGGCGCTATGGCCAAAGCGTTGCGCCGCCACCCCGAAGGCGTGGCGCCCGCGCGCAACCTTGCCCGCGCGTGGGTGTCAACAGCACAGGGGCGGGGAGGCCGGCAGAACCCAGCCGCAGCCGCCGTTACCGCGATCTGGCGTGTGCCGATGGCGTGCCAAAGGTCACATGTGGGTGTAGGCTATGCACTGTTCGCGATCCTCGGACGGGGCGCGACACAGGCAAGGAGACGTTTGCGGAATGAGTTCAAGCACGACGCTGAAACCGGGCATCGACTGGGTAGGTTTTGTGGACTGGAATGTCCGCGACTTCCATGGCTACAGCACCGACCGCGGAGCTACCTACAACGCTTACCTGGTGCAGGATGAGCAGACGGCGGTCATCGATACGGTGAAGGCCCCCTTCGTCGGGCACCTGATCCGTAACCTCGCCGCCAAGACCGACCTGGCCAAGATCAGCTACGTCGTCTGCAACCATGCCGAGCCCGATCACTCCAGCGGCTTCCCCGCATTGATGCAGGTGCTGCCGCAGGCGCAGGTCGTCTGCAACGCGAAGTGCAAGGCGGTGCTGGCGGAGTACTACGACACCGGCGCCTGGACCTTCAAGGTCGTCAGCAATGGCGAGACCCTGCGCCTGGGCCGGCGTTCGCTGACCTTCGTGGATACACCGATGGTGCACTGGCCCGAATCCATGGTGTCTTATGTGGCCGAGGACAAACTGCTCTTCAGCATGGATGCCTTCGGCCAGCACGTCTCGTCGTCGCAGCGCTTCGACGACGAGAATTCCCTCTGCACCATCATGGAGGAAGCCCGCATCTATTTCGCCAACATCGTCGCGCCCTACGCGGCGCGCGTGGTCAAGACGGTCGAGGAGCTGGCGGGGACCCCCGTAGAGATGATCGCCCCCAGCCATGGCGTCATCTGGCGTCGGCACGCGGCCGAGATCCTGAAGGCCTACCGGAACTGGTCGCAGTGCAAGCCGAAGGCGAAGGTTGTCGTTGTCTATGACACCATGTGGGGCAGCACGGGGAAGATGGCCGAGGCCATCTACGAGGGCGCTTGCCAGCCAGGCGTTGAGGTCAAGATCGTCAGCCTGCGGGACACTACCCTGACCCGTGTCGCCACCGAGATCCTGGACGGTGCCGCGGTGGCCTTCGGGTCCGCTACGCTCAATCAGGGCATGCTGCCGACCGTCGCGGCAGCCGTGAACTACCTCACCGGCTTGCGGTTCAGCAACCGTGTCGGCTTCGCCTTCGGTTCCTACGGCTGGGGCAAAGGGGGTCCTGAGGCTGTGGACGAGGCCCTGAAGGCGATGAAGTGGGAGGTGGTTCGCGAGGTGCTCAAGGCCAAGTTCAAGCCCAAGGAAGCCTGCCTGGCCGAATGTCGGGAGGCGGGTGGGTTGCTGGCAGAGAAGGCGCTGGCCATGGCGGCGGCGGCCGGTTACGAACCCCTGGTAACGGACTGAGAAGCGCGAGACTATGACGCGGAACCGTGATCGACACGAGGGGCCCGAGAGTCGGCGGTCGGTAGGGTGGGTCAAGGCCCAGACCCTGCGGCTGGCCGATGCGACCAACCCCTTGCCGCTGGAGATTGGCGGCTCTATCGCACCGGTGGACGTCGAGTATGAGACCTATGGCACGCTGAGTCCGGCCAAAGACAACGTGGTTCTGGTCTGTCACGCCCTCAGTGGCGATGCCCATGTGGCGGGATGGGACGCCGATGCCGAGGCCACCGGCCGGCCCTGGCGGCAGCGCAAGCCGGGCTGGTGGGACGCGGTGGTCGGCCCGGGCAAGGCCCTGGATACGCGCCGTTACTTCGTCGTCTGCGCCAATGTTCTGGGCGGCTGTTACGGCACGACCGGGCCTTCGAGTACCAACCCGGACACCGGCCGGCCCTACGGCCTGGATTTCCCGATGGTCACGGTTGCCGACTGGGTGCAGTTGCAGGCCCGACTGCTGGATGCGCTGGGCATCCCGAGCCTCTATGCCGTGTTGGGCGGTTCCCTGGGCGGCCAGCAGGTCATCGAATGGGCGCTGGCCTTCCCGGAACGCGTCCGCAAGTGTATCGTGCTGGCCGCCAGCGCCCGGCTGTCGGCACAAGGCCTCGGCTTCAACGCGGTCGGCCGCCACGCCGTGACCCACGACCCCGACTTCCGCGATGGCAACTACTACGGCCAGTCCTCGCCGGATGGCGGCCTGGCGGTGGCCCGCATGATGGCGCATCTGACGTATCTCTCGGGCAAGGGCATGGACGATAAGTTCGGCCGCCGTATCCAGGACGGCGCACAGGCCGGCCGCGGCTTCAATATCGAGTTCCAGGTCGAAAGCTACCTTGACTACCAGGGCCGTTCCTTCGTCGAGCGTTTCGACGCCAACAGCTACCTCTACATCACGCGGGCGATGGACTACTACGATGCGGCCCTGCGCTGGGGCGATGGCGACCTGGTCAAGGCCTGCGCGCGGATCCGCGCCCAGGTCCTGGTTGTCTCCTTTTCCAGCGACTGGCTGTACCCGCCCGAGGAGTGTCGGCAGTTCAGCATGGCGCTGATGCGCAACCGCATTCCCGTCAACTACCTCAATATCCGCTCCGACTATGGCCATGACGCTTTCCTGGTGGAAGCCGAGACGGTCGAGCGCCTGATCAAGGGTTTCCTGACCACAGCGCCCCCGGACACGACGGCCAGCCGCTGTGCCCGCAAGGGAGGGTGCACCCAATGCTAAGACACACTCACCGCAGTGCGACGGCTTTCCCAGATGAGTTGCAGAAGAGCCTGACGGCGTCGGCTCCGGATGCTAACCTGCAGACTTTGGCCAGCCTCGACGACGGCGATATGCCGATGCCGGTCGAGGCGCCGGGGGACATCAGCCATCGCTGGCAGGACCCGATCATCGAGACTCTCGTTCCCGAGGGCGGCTGCGTGCTGGACCTCGGCTGTGGCGACGGGAAGCTGCTCAGCCGGCTGATGCGGACGAAGCATGCCTGCGCCCAAGGGGTGGAGTTCGACCAGGAGTCGGTGTTGCGCTGCATCGAGAGTGGCGTCCCGGTGTTTCACGGGGACCTTGATGACGGGCTGCGCGGCTTTCCGAATGCCAGCGTCGATGTGGTGATCCTTGAGGAGACGTTGCAGACGCTGCGGCGTCCGGTGCCGGTGCTCGATGAGATGCTCAGGGTCGGCCGCCGCAGTGTCGTCTCCTTCCCGAACTTCGCACACTGGAAGGTGCGCCAGGCCTTTGGTCAGGGCGGGCGGATGCCGGTGACGGCGGCGTTGCCCCACATGTGGCATAACACCCCTAACATCCACCTCTGCAGCATCCGCGACTTCGTGGATTGGGCGGCTTCTGCCGACGTGCGCATCCTGGAGGCGTATGTACTGGCCGATGGCTTGTCCCGCGTGCTGCGCGAGGGCGACAACCTGATGGCGGCCGAGGCGCTTTTCGTGCTTGACCGGATCTAGGAGTCCATCGGCCGGGGGCCCGCCGGACTCACGGGGGAGAGCAAGGACCGTCATGAGCTCAGGCCTCGACCCGTGTGCAGTCCGGCCGTGCTCTTATCCGCACCTGCTTGCCGCCGTGCAGGGCCGGCGGAGTTGCCGGCACTACGATGTGGGTCGACCCGTGCCGCGGGCGCTGCTGGACGCGTGTGCGGAGGCCGCTCGCTGGGCGCCCTCCGCCTGCAACCGCCAGCCGTGGCGACTTCTGATCGCCGATGCCCCCGAGACCCTGGCCCGTCTGCGCGCCGAGGCCCGCAAGCCGGGCATCCCACACCCGTGGTGGGATCAGGTCCCCGTCTTCGTGGCCCTCTGCGCCCGCCTGGACCTGCTGACACACCGGGTGGCGCCGCTCTTCTCGGGTCTGCCGTATTACCTGATCGACCTGGGGATTGCCGGCGAGCACTTCGTTCTGGCCGCCGAGACGCTGGGGCTGGGCACGTGCTGGATCGGCTGGTTCAATGCAGGCGCCGCCAAGCGCGTTCTCGGTATCCCGCGTTCCTATCGGGTCGTGTCTCTGCTCGCCGTCGGCTGGCCCGCCGCCGGCGCTGGCGATCGCCGCTCCGCCCGGCTCAGCCTCGACGAGATCCGGCAGTGGAACCGCTGGGGGGCAGGGGGGCAGGGGGGCAGGGGGGGGTGAACGGTGAACGGCAGTGAGATGGGTGAACGGTGAACGGCAGTGAGATGGGTGAACGGTGAACGGCAGTGAGATGGGTGAACGGTGAACGGCAGTGAGATGGGTGAACGGTGAAC
>CAILUI010000171.1 GCA_903837355.1 uncultured Victivallales bacterium | reverse complement strand
GCCATCTCAGGGGTGACGGTGCAGCTCCTGGACGCGGCCTCGAACGTGGTGGCGACCGCCACGACCGCCGCGAATGGCGCGTACAGCTTCACGAACCTGCGCCCCGGCACGTACACGGTGCGCGAGACGGATCTCGGCGGCTGGTACAGCACCCTGGACGCCACAGCGCCGAACGACAACCTGATACCCGTGACGCTCGCCATCGGCCAGAATTCGATTGGCAACATCTTCCACGACACCCAACGCTCGGTTATCGGCAATTTCGTCTGGAATGATCTGAACGGCAACGGCCAGCAGGACTCCGGAGCGGAGACCAACGGGCTCGGCAACGTGATCGTCCATCTCTATGATGCAGGCAACGCGGTCATCGGCGTCGCGACCAGCACGGTGACAGGCGCCTACGCCTTCACGAACCTGGCGGCTGGCACCTACACGGTCTCGTTCACGCCCCCGGCAAACTACCTCTCCACGACTTCGAACGTTGGTAATGACGCCTCGGACAGCGATACGCTCGCGGGCACCAACCGCACCGCAGCTGTCACGCTCACGAGCGGCCAGACTGACAACTCCGTTGACGCGGGATTCTATGCGGCTGGCTCCATCGCGGGCTCCGTTCGGATCGACTTGAACGGCAACGGCGTGGCCGAGGCCGGCGACACCAACGGCATCTCCGGGGTGACGGTCCAGCTCCTGGACGCGGCCTCGAACGTGGTGGCGACCGCCACGACCGCAGCGAATGGTTCGTACAGCTTCACCAATTTGCGGCCCGGCGTCTACACGGTTCGCGAGAACGACCTGGGCGGCTGGTACAGCACGCTGGACGCCACAGCGCCGAATGACAACCTGATCCCCGTGACGCTGGCGATCGGCCAGAACTCGATTGGCAACATCTTCCACGACACCCAGCGCTCGGTCATCGGCAACTTCGTCTGGGACGACCTGAACGGCAACGGCCAGCAGGACACCGGAGCGGAGACCAATGGGCTCGGCAACGTGATCGTCCACCTCTATGATGCAGGCAACGCGATCATCGGCGTGGCGACCAGCACGGTGACAGGCGCGTACGCCTTCACGAACCTGGCGGCTGGAACCTACACGCTCTCGTTCACGCCCCCGGCGAACTACCTCTCCACGACTTCGAACGTCGGCAATGACGCCACGGACAGCGACCCGCTCACGGGCACCAACCGCACGGCGGCGATCACGCTCACGAGCGGCCAGGTTGACAACTCGGTTGACGCAGGTTTCTATGCGGCGGGCTCCATCGCGGGCTCCGTGCGGATCGACCTGAACGGCAACGGCGTGGCCGAGGCCGGCGACACCAACGGTATCTCCGGGGTGACGGTCCAGCTCCTGGACGCTGCATCCAACGTGGTGGCGACTGCCACCACCGCCGCGAATGGCGCGTACAGCTTCACGAACCTGCGGCCCGGCACGTACACGGTGCGCGAGACTGACCTGGGCGGCTGGTACAGCACGCTGGACGCGACAGCGCCGAACGACAACCTGATCCCCGTGACGCTGGCCATCGGCCAGATTTCGACCAACAACATCTTCCACGATACGCAGCGCGCCTCCATTGGTGACTTCGTCTGGAACGACCTGAACGGCAACGGCCAGCAGGACGGCGGCGCGGAGTCCAGCGGGCTCTCCAACGTGGTTGTGCGGCTGTACGATATCGGCAATAATGTGCTCGATACAACCATCACGGACGCGTCCGGGGCGTATGCCTTCACGAACCTGCTGACAGGCACCTACGCGGTCGAGTTCGGAGCCCCTGCGAACTATCTCTCCACGACCTCGAATGTCGGTAATGATGCTACGGATAGCGATACGCTCCCAGGCACCAACCGCACGGCAGCAATCACGCTGGCCAGCGGCCAGAACGAGAGCACTGTTGACGCGGGCTTCTATGCTGCGGCCTCCATCGCGGGCTTTGTGCAAGTCGACCTGAACGGCAACGGCGTCGCCGAGGCGGGCGACATCAACGGAATCGCCGGTGTGACAGTCCAGCTCCTGGATGTGGCCTCGAATGTGGTGGCGACTGCCACGACAGCAGTGGACGGCTCCTACAGCTTCGCGGACCTGCGGCCCGGAGCCTATACGGTGCGCGAGACCGACCTTGGGGGCTGGTACAGTACCCTCGACATCACCGCGCCCAACGACAACTTGATCCCCGTGACGCTGGCGATCGGGCAGAACTCCGCAGGCAACAACTTCCATGACGCACAACCTGCGTCACTGGGTGACCGCGTCTGGAATGATCTTGACGGCGATGGGGCGCAGGAGGCTTTCGAGCCGGGTATCGCCAATGTCCGCATCTATGTTGACAGCAACAACAGTGGCACGTACGACATAGGAGAGCCCATGACGCTGACGCTCGCGGATGGAAGCTATCAGATCAGCTCCTTGCTGGCTGGCGCATACACGGCACGCGTGGATAGTGCGACGCTGCCTGCAGGAATGACGCAGACTTATGATTTGAACGGGGTTCTAGACAACGCTGCTCTCGTGGTGCTGAACTCTAATCAGACGCGCGACGATGTCGACTTCGGGTACCGTTCAACTGCAGTTTACGCCATCCGGGGCCAGGTCCGAGACGACTATGACAGCAATGGCGCATTCAGTGATCCGGACTTGCCGGTGGGCGGTGTCTTGATCTCCCTTTATTCTGACCCGAACGGCGACGGCAACCCTGCCGACGGCGCGATTATCACGTCGACCCGGACGGCACCGGATGGCAGCTACGCCTTCACAAGCTTGCTGAGCGGCCCGTATGTGGTATTGGAGAGCGACCCGACGCATTCGGTCAGCACAGCCGACACTGTGGATGCCAACGACAATCGGATTC
>CAILUI010000170.1 GCA_903837355.1 uncultured Victivallales bacterium | reverse complement strand
TGTGTCGGCGGTTCAAGTCCGCCCCTTGCCACCAATCTTAAACCCCTCTAAGCCAAGCTCTTATAGCACGAAAACAGCGGCCCCTGGCGAAAGCCTCGGGCCGCTTCTTTTTGGGCATTTTAGGCCCTAAAACCCCCTCAAAGTGGCACACGGACGGCACACGCTCCCCAGGCACGGCGGCGGAGGACTTACCATCTGAGCTAGCGCAAGGTTGCGCTTGCTCGCCGTGGGCCATGGCGCCTGCCAGGTTTTGGCACACGATGGCACACGATGGCACACGGGGGCGGGGAAATCCGCAGGGCTGCGGATTACCCCCCCAGCCCCCGGCCAGGGTTTGGCACACGTTTGGCACACGATGGCACACGGGGGCGGGGAAATCCGCAGGGCTGCGGATTACCCCCCCAGCCCCCGGCCAGGGTTTGGCACACGTTTGGCACACGCTCCGACCAATCCGCAGGACTGCGGATTGAAACCGGCCCTACGTCCGCGGGTGGCCCCTTTTGCGCATTATAGGGTTGCCCGATTGGTACCAATACTGGCGCCACAGCCTGCAAGCCGTAGCTAAAGCGTCTGCCTGCCAGGCAGTAGCGTGACAAAACGGGAAACCCCGCCGGGGGTTTCCGGCGGGGCGTCAAGAGCGTCAATCTATAGTGACCGGGCTGCGACCTATTGGGTGTCGAGCCTTCGACCTCTGGACAGTACCTTAGGGGGTGGGGGGGGTCTGTGGCAGCCTGCCCAGGGCTTCGCGGAGCAGGCGCTCGGCATTGGCCACGCGGGAGTCCGTCAGCCCCTGCACTTGGGTATAGGCTGTGTCAGCCACCCGCAGGTGCGTATGGGCAACGGGGGGCAGTTGCCCGGCTGGCGTGGTCTGTATCCGTGTGTTCGCGCTGTTGAACGCTTCGGCCAGGCGGGGGCGCATACCCTCGGCAGCGGCCCGCAGGGCGCGGCAACACTCCAGCCCGGCGGCCAGGTGGCCCCGGCGAATCTCGACGGCGGCGGCTGTGCCGTCTTGGCGGTCAGCGTTCAACCGCTCGGCTTCGGTTCCCCAGGCGGCCACACCCTTCCAGGCGGTGCAGTAGGCGCCGGCCAGGTTGTCGAAATCAGGGGCGCCCTCGATGGTCGCGGGTAGCGGGGCCATGCTCCCCAGGGCCAGGGCAGGCAGCCAGGGGGCAGGCGGTGGCGGGGGGCCACTGTGGAAGATGGTAACTCTGGGGTCGCGGGGGTCGGTCGTTGTGTAGCTCACAGCTTCAGCCCTCCAGTTGCATCAACGCTTCGTCAACGTCCAGTTGCAGGCGCAGGCACGGCCCGGCCTTCGGGTTGGGCAGCGTACACAGTTCCCGATCTGCGAGCATGGCCGCGGCTGCGGCCCGGCGTGCGCTCGGGTGCCCGGTGGCCATGGCGGCAGCGTCTGCAGGTTCATAGCCCAGCGTCTCGAGTCGGCCGACCATGGTGGCGACGGCCTTGGCGGCTTCGCGATTGGCGGCTGTCAATGCCTTGCCCAGGGCTTCGCGGGTGACTTCCACCAGCGGGGGCAGAGTCGCGACAACCTCCTGCAGCAGTTCCAGTGCCTCACGGTAGCGGCGGGGCGCCATGCGATCACCCGGCGGCAGCCCTCTGGCCAGGGCGGCCCGGCGCAGCTCACACGCTTGGCCAGCTTCGTTCACGGTGGCGACTAGCTCAGCGGTCGCGGTGTTCCAGTCAGCGCACCGCTTGCGCAGGGCCTCGGGCAGGGTGTCGGGCAGGTTTGTGGGGAAGTCCGTTGGCGGTTGCAGGGTCTTCATGTGGGCGGGTTCCTTTCGGGTTGGGGTCAGCGGCAGATGATCCACCATTCACGGCCTATGTCGATGGCGTTCAGCACGCGCTGAACCACATAGCCGGGCAGCGGGGCGCCGTCGTCCACTGGCAGTGTCACCCCGGCGGCGGTGGCAATGCGGCGGATTTCCGCCACCGGGCATTCCGCCACGCAGGCAATGGCGGCTGGCGTCATGCCTTGCAGATGCATGCTGGTGCTGTGGTTTTCGGGGGCTGGCATCGGGTGTGTCCTTTCGGGTGGCGCCCCCGGTGGTATGCCGGGGCGCGCCGGTTGGGTTCAGTCGAGCAGGTTCGCGGCCTTCATCATGGCTTGCAGCTTGCGGGCGGCGGGGTTGCGGGCCAGGTCCAGCACCAGCGCCTTGCCCCACGGGCGTTGCACCAGCGTGGCGGTTCCCAGCGGCAGCCAGCCGCTCTTGTCTTGCGTGGCTTTGGTGGTCTTGCTCTTCGTTGCCATGGTCGGGGGTCCTTTCGCTTCGGGTCTGCCGGGCCTGGCGGCGCCAGGTTGCCGGCGGGTGTCTCAGTTCAAGCCGGGCGGGCCTTCCTCAAAGGCCCCACAGATACGCGGGGCGGATGGCCAGCCATGTTCCCGGTGACGGCCAGCGCGGCAGCCACACCAGCCCAGGGCGGGGGTGTGCGTGTTCGGCTCAATGTGCCGACAGGCCACGCAGCGAACCGGCTTAGGCCCCGCGGCGTGGGCCTCTAGGCCGTCGACAAACCCGACAAACCCGACAATCTGAGGGTTTGGGGGCAGAAAGTCGGGAAAGTCGGGTTTGTCGGGTGGGGGGAGAGTCTCGCCAGCGGCGCTTTCACCGTTTGCGCAAGGTTGCGGAAACGGCCCGGCAGCGGCCTGGCGGCGTGCTTTGGCTATCAGGGCTTCAACGTCCATGGCCAGCCCCTTCCGTTGTCGCTGGGTGGGTGTACCACAGTTCATGCGCCTTAGCGCCGGCCCCCGGTCGCTGCCACAACACAGACTGCAGATAGCCCCGGCTCTCCAGTGCCCGCAGGACCTTGCCGGCGGCCTCTGCTGAATCACAGCCAGGCAGCCCGGCCCGCAGTAGGTCGCGAGCCTTCACCGCGGCCACAGCCCCGCAGCCCTCTGCCTGGCGCAGTTCGGCCAGCCGGCCACGGTTGCCGGCGATCCAGCCCCACACGCGGCGAGCGTCGGCAAGCTCTTGGCTCTCGCCAATCACACCAGCGGCGCGGCGTGCGTGTTCCTTCAGGTGCTCACACACACGGGCGGCGTTGCCCAGGTGTTCCAGGGTCACACACAGCGGCCCCGTCCACCCGGCGCCGTCGCTGGCGGCCTCGGTGGCGGCAAAGAGCAGCGCGAGCCGGGCGGCGTGTTCCCGTAACTTCCCCAACCACTCGGCTAGGAAGGCGTTGCCGGTCGCGGCGGCCTCGTTCAGTTCGGCGCCCCAGCCGCGGTATAGGTCGGTGAATAGCTCGAAGGCCTCAGGGTGCAGTGTGGCAGGCAGCGGCGCCGGGGCGCCGTCGGGGGCAGTGCAGGCGGGAAGGGTCAGCAGTGCCCGTACCATGCGGCTGTAGGCGGTGGCGGTGGCCTCTGGTACGGTTCCCCGCGGGTACTCGACAGCGGCCCCGCCAGGTGGACACAGGTACAAGAACCGGGCCAGGAACCCACTGGCGCGGGCTTCGGGGTCTTGGCCGATGGTCTGCAGCGCGTCGGGCTGGACAAAGAGCAGCGCCGACAGACACGGCTTCCGCAGGTCGTAAGGCGGTCTGTTCTGCCGGTCCACCCGGTGCGGGTCGCCGGCATGGCCCTTCAACCATAGGTCAAGGTCGCCACCGTTTTCGACGTAACGGCCCTTCGCAATGGCCAGGACCTTGCGCCCTTCGCTGGAGACCACGCCCATACGCTCGGCGTTGCCTACCAGCCGGCGCCCCAGGGCTTCGCTGGTGCTATCCTCGACGTACAGCCGGGGTTCCGTGGGTTCGGGGCCAAGCTCGGCCTCCAGTGCGTCCCGCTCATGCTCTATGTGGCGCGGGTCTGCATCGGCCTTCGTAGCGTCCCGCGTCAGGTTCTTGCGCCTGGCTTCGGTCACCGCCTCGGCAAACTTCCACCGCCCCAGCGCGCGCAGGTATTCGGGCTTCTGCTCGGCTTCCCAGGCCTGCAGCGGGGTCAGGCACGGGCGCAGCGCGGGTGTCTTGCCGGTCCCGACGGGGGCGGCTACCAGCCAGTACAGGTTGCCCCGGCAGCCGTGCCCGTCCTTGATCTGCAGGGCCACGCGGTTGCCAAGCGCGATCCCGGCACAGCCCAGGACCGCGGCGCCGGCCATGGACTCGTGTACGCCGACAGCAGCGGCCACGGCCTGGCCCATATCCGCCAGGACCGCAGGCAGGGCAGCCCAGGGCCAAGGCGACAGGCCAGCGGCGGCCCCGGTCAGCGGCGCCGGGGGTGTCCATGGATCCAGGGCCTGCAGTGGCGGCTCGGGTGTGGTCAGCACCACGCGGCCCCCGTCACGCTTCGGGAAGGGCGGCGGCACGGCCCGCGGTTCGGTCGTGCCCTTGCGCAGCCCACTGGCGACAGTGGCGGCGGCTTCGCGATCAGCCAGCCCACATTGCCGGGCGGCGGCCTGTAAGGTGCTCTCGACCTCGGGAACGGTCAGCAGCCCGGCGGCAACCAACTGGCCACACTTCAAGGCGGCCACGTTCAGCCGGTCGTTTCGGCCCCCGTCAACGGCAGTGGCCACGGCAGCGGCCTCGCTGGCCAGGGCAGCGCGAGCATAGGCGGGGGTGGTGTCCGGAGTGCCCCCTATGGTGGCATCCCAGGCCAGGGGGTGGCCTTCCCCGGTAACTCCGCAGGGCTGCGGAGTTTCTGCCCTCGCAGCCTCTGGCCGGTACTCGTCCCGCCAGGGCAGCGGCGCCACGTTCCGCACCACCTTGTAGGTGCCCCCGCTCGGGTGACGGGAAGGCGGGGCCACGGCCTGGCGCCCGTCGCTGAGCAGGTCCCAGCCGGGGGCCTTCGCGGAAGCCGGGGCGGCCTGCCCCTCGGTCAGTGCAAAGTACAGGTGCTGGCGGCCCGGCTCGGCATTGTCGCGGGCCACGGTGCGGGTCTGTGCGGCTTCGGGGTGAGCCTCTGCCCAGGCGTCGAAGGCTGCCGGGGTGTCGAAGTCGAGTATAACCAGCCGGGAAGCGTCACCACACAGCAGCCCGATATTCGGCGGGGCTTCGGTGTCCCAGGTGTCGGCGGCCTCTGCCAGGGTCAGCCGCAGGGCTGGCCAGTTCTTGGCCAGGGGGCGCTTGCCGTTCGCTTCAACCGCAATCGGGCGCCAGCCGCGGGACAGGTAGGCTTGCGCGGCCTGGCAGTGCCGGGTGCGGATTGGGGCCTCGGTTGCGGTCGCTGCCATGGTCAGCGGCCCCCCGTGGTCACAGCGGCGGGGTCAATGCGGGCGCCAGCCAGGAAGGCGTCTAGGTCGGTGCGCTCATAGAGCACACACCGCGGCCCCAGGCGGATAAAGGGCAGGCGGCCCTGTGCGGTCATCTGTGCCAGGTAGCGGCGGCTAACACCCAGGTAGCGGGCGGCCTGGCCGGTCTTCTGGCGGGGCGGGTAGTACTCGGCTCGGGTGGCGGCGTCTTTCACTCTGGTAACCCTCAGACGGCCCCGGCGGTATTGCCGGTGTTGCTGTCTAAGGGTTACTGTGCCTTATGGCGCCTTCCGCTCCGCACACCGCAAAAGCGGGTTATCAGCCGCTTTGCGGTACATGCCGCGGCCAGGGGTAGCGGGCGCGGTGCTCTTTCATGGCGGCCTGTAGCGTCCGGTGCCCAGGCTTAGGGGCGGGGGTGTTGCACAGTGCGGCATGGTAAGCCACAACCGCGGCCAGGAAGCGGGCAAACGGCCCGCCAGGGGTCGCGGTAGCCCGGCGGCGGCTGGTCAACTCGAAATCAGAAGCCAGGCACAGGACCAGCCAGCGCAGGGCCTCGGGTGTCTTGCGCCCGCGGCGGTTGGCGGGGGCCTGTAGCTTCACGGCCTCATTAGCGCACCTATGCAGGCGGTCGGCAAGCTCGCGAGCCTTCACAACCAGTATACCCTGCCCCTGGCCAGGTGGTACAGGGCGCCGCAGTGCGTCGGCTAGGTCAAAGGCCTGGCCTTGCCCGGCGTCCAGCCTCTGCAGTGCTACAGGGTCACGCAAGACAGCGGCCAGGGCCTTCCGCAGGTTCCGCAGTGCGTCTTGCGTGCATTCGGGCAGGTTGTCGCGTTCAGCCTTCGCGGCGTCGGCGTATCTCTCCAGTGCCCTCGCAACGCTTTGGGACAGCATAAACGAGTCCAGCCCCTCGGCACAGGCAGCAGCCTTCACCTTGCGCCAGGCCTTGCCGGCGGCAGTGCTCGCGGACGTGTCGCGCACGGTGGCGGGCAGGCTCTGGCCGCCTTCCAAGTCTACGCGGCCCCCGTGCCAGCGGGCATTGCCGGGGGTCCCGTACACGGCCAGCGGGAAAACCGCCCCGGCGGCGCCGTCGGCCTTCCATGCGTACCACCTCAAGCGGGCTTGCTGAGCAGTTGCCATTGCGTGGCCCCCTCTGCGGTTGCGGGTTGAATCGCGAAGTATCTGCCGGCGGCGGCCTCGCGGCGGCTGGCCATGCCCTTGTAGTGGTCGTGCAGCATCTTGGTTGAACCGTGCCCCAGCTCCTCGGCTGTCTTATCCATGCCGTACAGCGCGCAATGGTAGGTGGCGAAGCAGTGCCGGGCTACATCCTTGGGCCAGTCCCGACCGATGGCCCCGCGGACCTCGCGGCGGAACCGGGCCAGGGCGGCATAGGATGGCCCCAGGGGCTTGCCTGGCGCCGGCGGGTACTTCAACAGCCAGGCCTGCAGATTGGCAGGCATGGTAACCAGCCGCTCGCGGCCCGTCTTGCTGGCCTCGGCTGGTACGCGGATTTCCCCGGCGTCGAAGTCCAGGGCCTCGGGCGTCACCCGTCGCAGTTCGTCGGGTCGCAGCCCAGCGAAGAAACCCACAGCGAAGTAAGCCACCAGCCCGGCGCGGCTGGACTCGACATAGCGCAGCACCGCGGTTACTTCCTCGGGTGTGAAGATAGCCGGCGCCCCTCTGGCCATGGCAGGCGGCCTCATGCCGGCGGCGGGGTTGGCGGTCCCGTGCAGTGGCCCCTCTGCCCGCGTAGCCCAGGCGTACAGCATACCTACAGCCCGGCGGTGGTTGTCCCATGGTATCGGGCTGAAGTCCTGTGCGTCCAGCCAGCGGCGCAGTTCTTCGGCGGTGACGGCAAGGGCAGGCGTCGGCCCCAGGTCCCTGCAGAGGCGGGCCAGTTTGTTCTCTACGTCGGTAACCGTCGCGGGGCGGTACTGCCCCGGTGACCGGGCGGATAGCTTGCGCGGCGTGGCCTTCATCCATTCCACGAAGTCACCACACAGGGCTTGAAACGTCGCGCCGGTTTCCGCGGGGCCATACTTGCCGCGGCAGAGGCGGGCGGCCTCGGCCAGGCTAATGCCGGTCCCTGCCAGTATGCGAAGGGCCTGCACAGCGTCTTCGCGGTCACTGTCGGTCAGCGCGAAGGCGGCCAGCCCCACGCGCTCCTTATCGGTGGCCAGGTGGCGGCAATGGTTGCGGGCGGCGGTGATCGTGGCGAATTGCTGGCGGCGGCGCTTCCCGTCCACCTTGCCCAGGTCCACCAGAAACACCGCGGTTCCGCTCGGCAAGATGCGGCGCCGAATGCGGAAACCGGACTCGCTGACCTTGCCGTTCTCATCGCTCTTTGGTCTGGCCATGGCCTGTATCTCCGGGGCTTACTGCCCTATGGGAAATATAGGCATAGTGGGGCAAGATAACCACCCGAAAGCGGCACACCGACGGCACACGGTTCCATAAAGCCTTGCGGCGCAATGGAGGGTCAAGGCCTGAAAATCCTTGTGTCGGCGGTTCAAGTCCGCCCCTTGCCACCAATCTTAAACCCCTCTAAGCCAAGCTCTTATAGCACGAAAACAGCGGCCCCTGGCGAAAGCCTCGGGCCGCTTCTTTTTGGGCATTCCGGGGGCAATAACGGCCCTATAGTGGCACTTTGGTGTCACCAGGCGCCCACGGCTAGGCCGCGGCAGTAGCAGGGGCGAGCGGGTACAGGTGCCCGTCCGGCACCGCCGCCTACGCGTTGCGCCTCCACACCCCAATGCTATTGTCCGGCAGACGGGAGTCGGGATGAAACAGGAAGGTCAGCCAGAAAGGAAGTGCCAGACATGAAGGCCATCTTTGCGGCAACATGCGCGGTGTGGATGGTCGGGCTCAGTGCTGTGGGAGGGGAACAGACGAAGAATGTGTTCGCAGACATTCCGTATACCGACGGCCAAGCAGGGAAACGGAAGCTCATCGACGAGAAGCACCTTTTCGTCATGCAAGTCGCGCTGAAGCCCGGCCAGCAGATTCCGCAACACACCGCTAACTCTAACGTCCACCTGTTGGTTATTGAGGGGGAAGTGATTGTAACTCTGAACGGCAAAGACACCATCCTCACCAAGGGGGATATCCTTCCGGTCGCCTTCAAGACGCTCCTGGGCGTGCGGAACGCCTCCAAAGAGAACGCATCGTTTATCAACATCAGAAGCCCGAATCCAAGCGAAATGAGACCCTGAGAGCCGAACCACGGCTTCCTGGGTACTTCGCTGACGCGCCGCCCCTGGCCTGCTGCCGGGTCCCGAAGCGGGCACTGATGCCGCGCCAGGTCCTCTCGTCGGTGGCGCGTCGCGATGGCATCCGTCGATGACGGCGAGATCGGATGAAGTCCGGCGGGTAGTCGCCGAAGTATCACGTCCCGGGAACGCCACTCTCCTGAGTGGCTCCGAGGCTGCCAATCGGGAGATTGGCGTTCCCAGGCGCGTTCCCTGGGCCGCTGATACCGCAGATGCCCTGGCTGTTTGTGGCGGCGCAAGACGGACCCCGAGTTTGCCGGCGCAGTTCTGGACCATGGGGCGGGAAACACCTTCGTTCCACAGCGGGAGTTGCGGGCATGGGCAGTCGAGGCGCCGCGAAGTACGGCAAGGACAGCGCCGGGGCCTGGGGGCGCGACGACGAGGGCCTGCCGTGCTACGATTGGGACCTGCCGCGGCTCGCGCGCAGCACTCCGTCCTGGCCGCACCTGTTGGGCACGGGCCACATCCAGGTGACTGCCGACCAGTGGGGCGCAGTGCGCGTACTGGCGGGCCCGGCCGCGGGTCGCGTCGCCGTGAACGCGCTGTCGCCGGGGTGTTTCTCCGCCCTGCGTCTCGACCTCCATGTCGCCGGGCGCATTCTGCGGTTGCTGCCCGTGGCGGCGCCGGCTGCCTGGCAGCCGCAGGTGCGCTACGGTTGTGGCTACGTCTCCTACGACCTCGCGGTTCGCGAGACCGGCATTCCTCTGGGCCTTGATCTGCGCCTTGAACTGGTGGCCTGTCCAGACAAGCCCTTCGTTCTGCTTGAGATCGCGGTCCGGCCAGGAGCAGGGGAAGTGGAGGTGCTGCCGTGTGTGCTGACGGTCGCGTCTGACCTTGGCGACCACGGGCCGCCCGGGGCGCCCAGTCCAGCCTTGTTTGCGCGTGCTGGGGCGGCCATGGCGAGCCTGGGGGCGGGTCTCGATGACGCCTTCCTGGCGGGTAGCAGCGGCTGGGACAGCACCGTCGCCGGCGGTCGTCTCGAGTTGAGCCGGGCGCTTGCCTTGCGGCCGCAGGAGGCGGTGTGCATGCGCCTGCTGCTCGGCTACTCTGCGTCCTGTTCGCTGCAATGGCTGCGGCAGCAGTTCGAGGGACTCACGGTCGACGCGGTGAAGGCGCAGCGGCTGCCGATCCTGCGGGCTCCACTGGTACCCGGGCTCGAGCTCTGGATGCGTGAGGATCTGGTGTGGTGCCGCGCCGCACTCTCCGCCTACCAGGCGTTCGATGCCCAGAGCCGTCGCGTCATCCTGCACCCCGTCAGCGACGCCCAGTCCCCGCGCACGGCACAGTTGCTGGCGCTCTGTCCGCTGCTGCAACGCGTCTTCCCCGAGGTTGTGCAGGACACGATCGCCGCGGTCGCGCTGCGGCAGGGCCCTGCGGGGCAGTTGCCTGAGCGCCTCGGTGGGCCGCTGCCAAACCGCCACCCTGACCCGGAGCGCGACCGCAGCGATACCGAGATCGCCTTCCTCTGGGCCTGTGCCTGCTGGCTGTCGGAGCCCGGCCAGGACACACGCTCGCAGACCTGTCTGCCAGCCGGGGTTCCCCACAGCCTGACCCTGATTGAGAGTGTCATGCTGGCGGCGGCGCATGTCCGCGAGGGTATCGGCTGCGGTCCCCATGGCCTGATCCGCTTGCTGGCGGGAGACTGGAATGGAGCTCTCGATCGCGCGGGCCGCGCTGGTGCCGGGGAGTCGGTGCTGAACACGATGCAGTACTGCGCTGCGTTGCGCTTGCTGGCCGAGGCGCTGCGCCAGAGCGGACATCGGGCCGACGCGGACCGGCTGGACACCTGGCAAAGGCCACTGGCGGCGGCTGTCGCCGATGCCCACCGGGGAGACACCTTCCTGCGCGGCTACACCGACGTGGGTACGGCTATCGGCGACCCGGGCAACGGTCCTCTGTTTATCGATGTCCAGGCGTGGGCCGTTCTGGCGCGCTGTGGGACGGTCAGCCAACGGCGCGCGGCCCTTGATGCCGTGCTTGCCGCCTCTGCCGACCGGCCGCTCACGGCCATGACGACCCCCTACCCCGCGAGCTGGCCCGCCGGCCTCAGCCGGGCCGCTGTGCTGCCTGGTGAAGGGCTGAATGCGGGCGTCTCGTTGCTGGAGGCCGCCTGGTTCCTGCGAGCTCTGGTCCTCGAAGGCCGCAGCGCGGAAGCCATGAATGGCTATCGGGAGGTCTCCCTGCGCCGCCGCTGCTCTGGCCCGGACCGCGCCCCTTTCCCGGCGGTGGCCCTGGCGGGGCGCGTTAACGGACCTGCAGCCCAAGCGGCCGCGTGGTGGCCGGAGAGCTCTCCGGCGGTTGACGCCGCCGCCGCGGCAGTGGCTGTCGCTTGGCAGGAGGATACCCTGCACGCCATTCTGACATCGTCTGCCGGCGCCTGACGGCAAGCGGTTCGCGCCTGGCCCGGAGTCTTGCGATTGCCGCTGTGAGCACGGGGCGTGAGGCGGACTGGGAATGCGCGGTGTGCACGCTATAGTAGTGATGGTAGACGCTTTCTTACCGGTCTATGGGGGCGATTTGGTCTCGACTGGTCAGGCTGAGCGTCGGTTGCATGCGGAGGACGACCGTCGGCCTCCTTAATCACCGGTCAACTTTGTAACTGCGAACACTGAGCTCGCACTCGCAGCCTAACGGCAGCGACGTTCTCACCCTGACGCCTGATAAGGGCTGAGAACGACGACATCAGGCTGGCCGCAAGATCGGGCACCCGGGTGGCGCGGCAAGAACTAAACAGGGCGCTTTGGCCGGACATTGGCACGCGTGCCGCCTAGATGTCCGGGCGAGAGTGCAAGTGCGCGCTAAGCATGTAGACGCCGCCGTGTGGTCTCTCCAGGACCCGGGTTCGACTCCCGGCGCCTCCACCAAAAATCACCCATAACTCATTCATAAAGAGTGAGTTATGCGTATATATGTCACGGCCCAGTGGGCTTCTCCCCGAAAGTGTTCCACACGTGGAGCACTTTGATGGGGATGGGCTGTGCTATCCCCAGACTCGTGCTTCCAGGTCCACCGCCGTGGACCCGATGGTCGCTTTTACTTCCCGGTCCGAGTCCCAGACCTCAGCAAATCAGGCGCGACGGGGCAACCGGCCTGTCGCAACTTGGGTGATCGCGTTGGGGGGGCACGGGGCGGAGCTCTACGGGCCGCCGGGCGGTGGAGACGCTGGCAGCGGGCCAGTACGTTCGGGTGGTACGGGAGAAGTGGAGTGGCCGCGGGGGCAGTGCCCGGCGATTGGATTGGGAGTTGCGCTACCTTCATTCGTCCGGGGGATGGGCCTGTCCAGGTTCAGACCTCGCGCAGCCGCCGGGCGACCGCCTCCACTGCGTCGACGATTGCGGGATCATCTTCCCATCGCCTGAACATCTCCGGTTTGATCTTCAGGTCAAGTGCGCCCTCGCCAAGCATCATGTACAAGCCACCAATGCGACACTCGCGGTGCCTCCCGCAGCGCAGGCAAGGTGGCACCTCGGTCTGGAACCGTATGACATCCTGGATCTTGACCTGGAAGAACTCGCCGAGCATACGACGCAGTTGCAGCTCCGCGCCATCCAACTTCATTGCACCGTTGACGATGAGCACCACGGGCTTCCCGG
>CAILUI010000169.1 GCA_903837355.1 uncultured Victivallales bacterium | reverse complement strand
GGGTGCTCCTGGTTCAGCATCGCACCATCAGCGACCCAGAGAACGGGGGGCGTTACACAGTGAAACGCTACCGTTCACGCAAGGTGCCGCAGGGCGAGACTTGGCGCCACGCAGAGATCACCCTCGATCCCGACAACCCGGGCTTCAAGCCAATCGCCGTAGACCCGGTCCAGGCCGACGATCTGCGGGTGATCGCCGAGTTCGTGGCCGTGGCGGAACATCGCCACACCGATGGCGCGATCTAGAGGCTGGCTTTGGGCGAAGTGGCCTTGCTCCAGCACATGCAGGGGGCCTGGGTCTGCCGGGTGGCGTCTGATACTGGCCGCTAGAGTCACGGCGTATGGAGCCGGTGTGTGTCGCGGCGCGTGGTGTCGCTTTGCCAAGCAAGGTCGTTGGCTTGGAACAGCGAGGAACTCGGCCACACGGCTGGCAGCCTTGGACCACCTCGTGGGCGTGAAGGCGCCCGGGGCTTGGGGCGGGAATGCAGCCAGAGGAGCGGCCTTGCAGCGAACACCGGAGTCGTGGGCCAACGCGTCGGCGCACAGCGGGTCTCATCAGCGCCTACCGCACGTCGCAGCGCTAGACAGTGCGAAGCTTGCAGCGCCGGTGCCAGGCGAGGTGGGTCCTGTCGGGCCAACAGTCGGGGCGGGTGGGCAGGCGGATCCTACCGCCCTCGAGTCGCTTCAGCAGGTGAGCGGCGTCGCCAGCTTCGTCGAAGCGATTGGCAGCGATGAGAACCCGGTAGTCGTCCGTCAGGGACCATAGCCCTTGGTCGAACAGCCAGTGCGCATTCTTGCACAACGCGATACCGTTCCGCGGGTCGTTGTTGCGGCTGTCGGCAAACTGGTGGATGTGGGCGGCGTCGACGATGCTGCCGGCATCCACGGTGACGCAGCGATACCCTAGTTCTCCCGTGAGCGGCAGGACCGGTTGCCCGAGCCTGTCCTCCTCCGCGAGGCCCGCGACTACCAGCAACAGGAGGGGTTTGTGCGGAGCGGGCCCGCGCGCCCGGTCGACTTTCAGGTTCGCGGCGACCCTGAGCCAATGGTCGTATTGGGTGCAAGTGTCCATGGAGCGCAGCCTGTTCAGGGCGCAGATGCAGACCTAGACGCTGGATTATACACCGGTCAGAGACCCTTGCCAGAGACGGCCCCTGAGAACGGGGAGAGGAAAGACGTCGCTCAGGTGAGGCTCCAGGCGGGGACGGTGCAACGCTGATGGTTCTGCCGCAGGCGGCCAGCGCCTGCGCAAACTCATTTCGCCCCGAGGCTCAACCGGGAACCGGAACCAGGGCGCGGACGCGCAGCAGCTCGTTGGCGGTCAAGGGCGCGATCTGGGACTCGCGCACCGTGACCACGGCGACGGTGTCGCCAGTGGCGTTGAAGACCTCCAGGCTGTAACCTGACTCCTGGCCGCGCGGTCGCGGGTAGTACTCGACCACCGTCGCCACGTCGCCGCGATACAGCCCGTGCTTGGGAAGGTCGACTTCCAGTGCAGCTTGGGTGAGAAGCTCGTATTTCATGGTGGTTACCTATCCGCTGGCAGTCTCACGCCCCTCCTCCCTCGCGCAGGGCGGCGACCGCCGCAACCACTGCGCGCAGAGCCGTCCGGATGTCGGTTTCCGCGGTCCACGGGTAGCTAGGCGCAGCAGCGCTTCCAGCACTTCCGGTGCGATCGGCGTGGTGGCGTTGTGGTCGAGGTAGATCAACGAGAGGCTGCTCCTGCAATCCTGCGGCGGACGGACGACCGGCACCACGCACCGGCTGGGAACCATGCCGGCAGTACTGTGTGGCGGCGCGTACGGCCTGCCAAGATGGCCGCGGCGAGGGGAAGCCAAAGCGGTGTCGAGCTGGCGCCGGGGGCGCTGCGGCCTCCGGCCCACCGCAGTCCTAAGAGCCTTCGGCTCGGTAGATGGACACCTGCCCCTCCGCCGTGCGCAGCACCCGGCCACCGGGCGCTGCGTCCCTGCACGGGGGGTCCGGGGGGACACGTCCCCTCGGCCGCCGGCGGCATGCTCCCACCTTGACCACCGGGTGTCGCCGCGGTACGGTCTGCCCACTGACACGGAGGGTACTGCCAATGAACTCGGCGCGGGCGTTACTGCCCTCTATCGGCCTCGCCACGGCGCTGTGTGCCCAGGCGGCGCCCGAGATGCTGTCGCGGGACTGGGAGGCGCGGTTGCCGCTGACCCGGGTCGTGGTCATCGCCGCCACGCCGGCGGTGGCGGCGACGTTGAGCACGGCCTTCACCCAGCGCGGCATGGCCTGCGCGGTCTTGAGCGCCGCGAGCGCCTTGGAGCCCAACGGGCTACAGTGGCGCGCCGAGGTGTTGTCCGCCACCGTGATCGTCGCCGGCGGCATTCACAGCAACCGCGCCATGCTGCCGCTCTACGCACAGTACCTCAGCTTCGCCGATGCGGCTTGGCCGGGCGGCGATGGCTATATCCTCCGCACGCTCGCCCGGCCCTTCGGTCCCGGCACCGCTGCCATCTGCCTGGAGGCCAGTTCCGCCGCCGGCGAGGCCGCGGCCGCGGCGCGCTGCGTGGAGTTGCTGCAGCAGGCCAACCCCGCGGCAGGCTTCCCGGCGCGACTCGAGGCGCACCTGGACGAGGCCAAGCTGGCGGCGCTGGGGCAGATCGGCGACGGCGGCATGCGCTATGCCCTCGGCGGCAAGCCCGAGTGGGCCACTGAGGGGGTCATGAACGTGCTCAAGGCCGCCGACCCCGAGACCGGCTTCCTCCCCCACAGCGATTACGGCATCGAGCGCTGGGTACGCGAGATTCACTACCTGCAGGATGCACCCGGCGTGTCGGCCGCAGATCAGCTCCGCCTGGATCAGGCCGTGCTGCACACGGCCCTCGCCGCAGCCGACCAGTGGTGGCGCCGGCGTGACGGCAGCCTGATCGGCGGCCGCCATCAGACCATGGGCACGAGCGCCTTCACCCTGGCCGTCCAACTCCTGCGCCGCCGCGGCCAGCCCAACCCCGAGGCGCAGACGCTGTTGGAGAGCTGGTGGCGCGAGTCAGAGGCCTACTGGCGCAACGCCTGCACCACCTTCCACGACGACCTCGAAGGCTGGCCAAACTACTGCAGCGCGGAGCCCACCCTGGACTGGGCCCTGATTCTCGGCTTCGACGGCTATCTCCAGGACCAACTCCCGCTGGCCATCCGGCGGGCCTATGCGGTGACCGACCCCATGGGCTTCTACGCGGGCACGGGTACCTACGAGGAGTGCCGGCCGGGGGACGTCTACAAGCCGCTGGTGTGGGGCTGGCCCCTGCGGGTGGCGGCGACCTTCCACCCCGGGCAGGGCTACGACTGGCTACAGGCCAACCTGCCCCAGCAAACGGCGGCGACCTGGGCGCTGGGGCGAGCCGTGGTGGGCCACCGCGCCTTCCCCACGCCACCCGAGGAACGCGCCCCGGACGCCTGGCTCGGTATCAGCCCTGTCGCGCTGGGTCCGTACCGCCACGACCGGCTGGAGCCGGGCGGGGCTCGCGCCGCGCTTGCGGCGAGCCTCGAGAAGCTCTGCTTCCGTGATACCTTCCGACCCGACAGCCAGTACTTCGTCCTGCAGGGCTTCGAGGCGCTGCGCGCCGACAACCTGGCGCCGTTCGATGCCAACAGCATCATCCGCTACACCGACCTCGGCCACGTCTGGTTGCACGCCAACTCCGAGAAACAGGGCAATCTCTTCCGCTCCGCCGTGTTCTGCACCGATGGGCTGAACGACGGCGTCCGACCGGGGGTCTGCGAACTGCGCGCGCTCTACAACGGCCCCCGCCTTGGCTTGGCCGCCAGCCTCCTGCCAGGCTATGTCGCCTGCGACTGGACGCGGAACGTGATCTGGCGCCGCGGTGCCTACGTCGTGCTCATCGATCTGCTGCAGCAGACGCGCGCCGGCCAGTTCGGCCTGATCTGCTCGTTCCGCACACCGCAGCGAGCCCGCCTGGAAGCGGACGGGATGCTGGCGCAGGAGGCGGATGCGACCTTCCGGATACGCTCTGCGGACTCATTCCCGCTGGCCCTGGATGGCGGCTCCGGGCTCGAGGGCGCCGCCGTACCGACACTGCTGCGCGAGAGCAGCCGTCTCGACGGGCAGCCCGGCGACATCCGCGTCTTCCGCAACCTCATGGTCGCGGCCGATCCGGCTCATCCGGCGGACCTGGAGATCCGGCCCTGGGGACAGCAGGCAGCCCTGGTCCGCGGCGCAATCCGGGGCGAGACCGAGCTGGCCTTGGTGGCAGCGACGGTGCGCGGAATACCCCTGCAGGAGGGTGCCTTCGAAACCGATGCGGAGATCGTCTACATCGGCACTGCCGGCTGGGCCCGGGCCGGAGGCTCGTTCGTGCGCCTCGGGGCCTGGCGTACGGCCGCTGCGGAAGGCTCCATCACCGCGGCCTTGACGACAGAGCTCGAGGCGCTTTGGGCCGCCGCCCGTCCGGCGCTGCGTCTGGCACCGCCGGCACCTGCAGCCGGCGGCGCCCGCCAACTCTGGCGCTTCGACGGCTTCACACCGCTGCCCGAAGCCGTGGCCGCACCGGTCCTGACTGCCGAGCCCGCAGGCAGCGGCCGGCTGGGCACCCTCAGCGATGGCGTGGTCACCCGTTACGCCACCGTCTCCTGGCCGGCCGGTACCGACGTGAGCCTGACCGTCGACCTGCAGCAAAGCCTGCCCCTGGCACAGATCGACCTCCAGACCGGCGGCCTCGCCAGCTATAACCAGATCCCCGACCCGGCCTCCTACCCGCCACCGCGACCGCTGCAGGCGGAGTTCAGCGACGATGGTTTCCGCGAGGACCTGCGCACCAAGACCCTGACCGTCGTCCACGACTGCACCTTCGAGGCCCTGCACAAGGGCACTGTGTTCGCGGTCCCGCGCTGGACCTGCCGCGAGATCAACGAGACAGCGCGCTTCGTGCGCCTGCGTTTCGCGAAGGACGCCTGGCCAGGCGGACTGGCCTTGGCCGAGGTCGCCATGCGTCCCCGCGGCCCGACTGCGGCCCGCATCGCGGGCTGCCTCCGGCGCGACCTCACCAGCGCTGGCGTACCGGAACTGCTGGTGTGGACAGACCAGGCCGAACTGGCCATCTTGCGGGCGGACGGCTCAGTGCTCCTGCGGCGCACCATGAACGGCGCCATCACCGCCGTCGAAACGGCCCCCGACCTCGCCCTCGCCGGCACCCGCCTCCTGGTCACCACCCGCGAGGCCAGGTTGTACTGCCTGCAGCCGGATGGCTCTGAAGTCTGGAAGACGGATTTCCTGGCCAGCGCCAAGCAGAACTCGGATCTGCCCACGGGCTATTCCATCGGGACGCTCAAGGCACCCGACGGCACGCCCCGCATCATGGTCGGAAACTACAACCTGGCCAGCTTCGTCAACGCTGTCGGCGAACTCCAGGCCTTCGTACGCCTCCCAGCCGCCTACCAGACCATGACCCTGGCGCGCGGCTACGATGCCGATGGCGATGGGGTCGAAGAAACCGTTTCGACCGAGGTCTGGGGCTGCCTGAGCGTGCTCGACGCCAACCAGCGTCTGCGGCACAGCGACCGCCTGCCGCCCGGCCGCGGTGTCCTGCTCGACTACTGGGAGCCCCCGACGCCGGCCCAGGCCAAGGTGCTGGTCGGCTCTGAAACCGGGTTGGGCCTCTTCGACCTGAAGAGGCTGAAGTATGACTGGCAACACCGCCTGCAACCGATCAGCGACGCCGTGATCCGGCGCGACCCGACCGGGCAGGAGCGGCCCGTGGTCGTGGTCGCGAAGGAGGACGGCTGGCTGTTGGTCTACGACGAGGCGGGGCGGGTGACCCGGCAACTGCTGCTGGGCGAGGGACTGCGGGCGGTGACCGCGGTGCCGACGGCGGCCGGCAGGACGCTGGTCGTGGTGGCGCTGCCGGGGCGCCTGGAGGCTGTGGACCTCGAAGCGGGAACCACGCGCGTGCTGGCGACGGGCGACTATCTGCGCCTGCTGCCGGGCGACCGCCCGGGCGTGCTCTGGGCCTGCGGCGCCCGCGCCACGGTGGAGGCCTGGGCTGTCGACACGGTGCCGTAGGCGGGGGGAGGCTGGGCAATGGCTCCTACTTCCTGACCGCACCCTCGGCCGCAGACGGGCCAGTAGGTCGGGGGTGCCAGTACCCGACCCCGGCCGCACGCTCAGCGTGCGACCGGCAATCGCCCCGCGCCGCCAAGCAGAACGGGAAAGTTAATAGCATTGGCGGGTACTACGGCGCGTAACCTACTCTGGCCAAACCACCCGTTCACCGCGGCAGGTAGTAGGCGGCCAGCGCCTCCGGGACCGCCAGCTTCAGACTCGACTCGACCACCAGACGGAAGCGCCGCGGGGTCGCGGACGGCGCAACCTCCAGACGCCAGGCTTGCCAGGACGATGGGTAGGTCGCCGTCCCCAGCACCGCGGTCCACGTCGCCGGCTGCTCGTCCACGAAGCCCTGGTGTGTAAAGTAGGTGCCGATGTTGGACGGCTCGGGCGGGTGCGGGCCGTCGCCCAGCCGGGCGCTGACGACCAGCAGGCCGCCGCTCGTCGAAGCCGGGACCTGCCCCTCGATGATGGCCTTGTCGGCGCCGCTCGGGACTGGCTTCGGCAAGGGCTGGGGAGCGGTCGTGACCGCGAGGCGGAAGCGGCCCACAGTGTGCTGACGGTCCCCCATCTCGAGGCTGAAGGTGAGCAGACTGCCGGCAGCGGTGTCGACGGGAGTGGCGAGCTCAAACACCGCTTCATGCTGTCGGCCCTCGTGCGGATCGATGGACCAGCCGGTCTTGGGAATGCCGTCGATCGCGGCAGCGACCGGCCAGCCACCGTGGCTCTGCTGCTCGTAGCTGGCCAGGGCGTGGGTCAGAGGCACGGGCAGGAGCGCCGCGGGTGCCTCAGCCGGCGTTCTGGCCAGGCGGAACTCAAGCAGCGAGAAGTTGCCGTTGGCCGCGCGGCCAGGGCCATTGCCGGGCAGACTCGGATCCGGCAGGGCCTCGAGTCGTACGCCGGTGATGAGGCCCGTCAGGCGCGAGCGCGCCCGGATCGTGTACGTGTCCCGGTCGGGACTCGCGCCACTCGCCAGGATGGAGCCGTCGGGCTGCACCGTAAGGACGGTCCCGGCAACCGCGCTCGCCGCGAGCACCTCCACCGGAGTCCAGACGGTCGCGGCCGCGGCGAGCGGGGCGCTCACCTCCAGAGTGGCATTCAGGTCAAGGCGTTGGCTGGATTCGGCGAAGGCCGTCGGGATCGGCTGCACGGCGAGAGGGCGCGGCAGCGAGGGCGCGCTGCCGGCGGGGATGACTTCGATGAGCATGACCTCGAACGGCCGCAACGCCAGGCTGACCCGCGGACCGCAGGCGGCAGCCGGGCCCCGCAGGCGCGCCGGCTCGGGGTACCAGCGCACCAGGTCCCAGGCACCGTCGTCAGGCAGCCCCCAGGCCGCATTCAGCTCCAGGGTCAGCACGCGGTCGTCCCAGCCGGCGTTGTTCAGCGCCAGGAAGGCCCGACGGCCATCGGTACAGCAGTAGCCATAGGGGCCGACCTGGCCCGGATCGCCGAGGATGAAACGCGGGTTGCCGAAGCACTCCGGACGGGCCTTGAGGAGACCGATGAAGGTGGCCATCTGCCGGCGCTCGGGCGGTGACAGCCAAGCGCTGTCGCTCCACGGCTGCGCCAACAGGCTGCCCCGACAGAGGTCCATGATGAAACCCTCCTGCCAGCGCTGCTTGCCCACCTGGCTGTTCCACCACCAATCCGATAACCAGACGCCGAGGGAGTCCTTGCCCAGCACGGGCACGTCCGCCGCCACCCGCTGCGCCTGGTCGAGCTTCTGGGTAATGCTGTCGCGGGCATAGGGCGCCGGGAAGATGCTGGGGCTGGCCGCCTCGATGCCAATCCCCGAGTCAAAGAGCGTATCGCCATAGAGGAGCCACCACGGCGAGCGGTAGCCCCAGTAGAGCATGAGGAACACGTCCGGCGACTCGGCATCCAGAGCCTGCAGGAACTCGATGACCGCGTTGACGATCGGCTCGGTCGAGTAGAGCCCGGGCAGGTGGTCGTGACGCGGGTTGCAGCAGGTTGTCGCCAGGTTGTCGAACTTCAGCATGCGTACGCCGCGCTCCCGGATGTGCTCCCGGAAGGCCTCGGTGTAGAGCGAACGGATGGGCTCGGTCGCCCGACAGAACGAGGCACGCCCCCAGGAGCCCTGCTGCACCGTCTCGGGACGGTCGAGGTCGTAATTCAGGCACGCCTGTACCGCCGGGTTGCCACCGATGGACCAGGCCTCCCCGGAGCTGTCGATCCACAGCCCGGGCGCAATGCCGAGTGCTTTGAGCTCCTGCAGGATCGGCTCGAGACCGCGCGGGAAACGCTCGGGATTGCAGCGCTTCAGGTCGCCCTTGTGGTCAACCCAGAAATCGATGGAGAACAGATCAAAGCGGCAATCGCTCTCGCGCTGGCCCTCACCTACCTTCGTAACCATATCCAGTACAAATGCTTCCGTCTCATCAAAGTTCCCGTCGGAGCGAGCGCCAAAGGGCTCGAAGATGGCGTAGGGGCGGTCATGTCCGCGCTGCACGCGCCGCATCCGGCTGCGGACCTGCCTCAGGAACGCCTCACGGGCCGCGCCCGCCGCGGCCACGCCGTACACGGCTTCCATGGTGGAGAAACGACTGCCTGCCTCCAGCCTGACGCCGGGGTGCTGCTGCAAGACCAGCAGCCCCTCTTTGGCCATGGCCCAGCCGGCGGGGTGGGCCAGGCTCAGGAAGCACTGACCACCGAGGTAGGCGGGAAAGCCCTGCTCGCGGTCGGCGATGGCCGTGTCGACGCGGTAGGTGCCCAGGCGGACGTTCAGCAGCGTCACCGTCTCGGGGCCGGCCTGGGTCAGTTCAACGACCTTGTGCAGGACCGGCACGGCAGCGGTCCAGCGATAGGTCACGCGGGCCACGAACGGCGGCTGCGACGAGGTCAGGCGGAACACCGCCTCGCCCGCCTGCCCCGCCGTGGACAACTCGAGGACAACCTCGCTCCAAACCGGCGCGACCAGCGGGCCGCCCGGCGCCCCCAGGTCGACCTCCAGTTCCGCTCCCGCCAGGAGCAGCCGCTGCGCCGTCAGTCGATTCTCCCAAGACTCGGCCCGCAATCCGTCCGTGGTGCCGAGGTGAAACACAAAGTCCGGGCTGACGAGCGCCACGCCGGCAGCGCCCGCCTCAACCCGGCACGGCGACACGGCGTCCTGGCCCAGGGCGGCCACGGCAAGAGTCGTCAGCATGAGCGGCAGGCTCCTCAGATGCATCGGCAGCCCCTTTGGCAAAACCACGATCCCGGCGCCACACCATACTCACGGGCCGAATCGCAGTCTAGCCCGGGACTCAGCGGAAAAGAGCGAGGTCGTTGGCCTTGAGGAGCTTCAAGGCCTTGGCGGGCTCGACCTCGACCCGGCAGGAGTTCGGGAGGACCCGCGTCACCCGCCCCTGCACCCAGGCGCCGTCACGCCAGGTGACCGGATCCTGATCCAGGGCGGCGGCGGCGGCGGCGGCGATGAACAGCACATACATGCCGCGCGAAACCTGCTGCTCGGCGCCCAGCGGCAGCACCACCGACTTGCCGGTCTGTGCCGCAACCGGGGCCGTGAGGCGCGGCAGTTGCTGTTCCAGCTTGGCCACCAGGCCCCGGAGTTGCGCGTGCACGTGGTCGCGGTCGGCGCTGGTGAAGTGGATGTCGGTGCTCAGTAGGATCGAGGTATCGGCGACGTCCACGACTTCGATGAAGAGATCGAAGTTGTCCTGGCCAGGCCAAACCGTCACCCGCGGGACCAGGCACCAGTCGGAGGTTCTGAGTTTGCCCTTACGGATAGCGCGAGTTTTGTCGGCGAGGGAACCCTCGACGAGGGCATGCTCGATCATCAACTGCCGCATCACCGCCGGATCGCGCTCCACCAAGTTTAGCCGGGGCGGCTGGCTGTCCAAAGCCCCGACCAGCGCCCCGAGCAGGGATGGGTAGAGGTCGACCGCTGGCGTGAGCGTCGGCGCGGCCGGGGGGGGCGGCAGCACTTGGCTGGTCACGCGCAGATCCTCGCGCCAGGCGGGGTCCTCGCGGCGTTCGATCAGCGCTTTCAGGCGAGTCGTATTGCCGGCGCGGTCGCGCGCCACGATCTCGACCTCGTTCTGGCCCGGAACCAGCGCCAGGGTCCGCGTCAGCCGGCGCACATCGGCGTCTGCCGGCTGGAACTCCTTGGTGTCCTGCCGGCCATTGACAACCGTGCTCAGCGCCGCCACACCGCCACCGTCCTCGATCTGCAGATCCACGACATAGGTGTCACGGGTGACCACGAGACGCGGCAGCAAGGGCGGCGACAGCAGCAGTACCGGCGGCAGGGTATCGGGTTGGGCCGCCGCGGCCGGCGGCGCGGCCTGAGCCAGCAGCACCGGCTCCGCGGACTCGCCGGAACGCCGCCGGATGCCGGCAGCGCCGGCCAGCAGCCAGTCGCTTACGGCACCCTCCAGGGCAGCCTGCTGCCGCGGTGCGGCCGTACTCCCGAGCACGGTGCGGTTGCCGGCCCGATCGACCGCAATGACCTCCACCCCGGCCCGCCCGCCCAGCACGACGCGACTCGCTACCGAGGCCTGCGCCGGCGCCAAGGTCAGCGCGCTCCCATCGATCTCGACGCTGGCCAGTTCGCGGTCGTCGACGACGGTCACGAGCACCTCGCCGGGGCTCCCGCCAGTCGAACGCGACACCGCGATCTCCGGCCCGCTCAGGTCCACGATGATCGTACGGCTGATGCTAGCTTGTCGTCCCTGCAGATCCGCGGCCTCGATCCGCACCTGCTGCTCGCCGGGAACCACGGGCACCGACTCCGCCAAGGCGTACGCCGCGGCCGCCAACTCGACGAAAAGGGGGCGGCCGTTGACGCTGACGCGCGACACGAAAGCCGGGCTCGAAATCGTCCCGCGGAGGTCGACATGCAAGCGGTTCGTAAGGAAGGGCTCGCCGGACGGCAGCAGGTCGATGGTGAAGGCCGAGGAACCCGGCACTGCCGCGCTCTGCAGGCGCCCCTGCCGCACCTCGTTAAGATAGAACTTGGCCCGCGACGAGGGCAGCATCTGCAGCGAGGTGAGCAGCTCCTGCTCGGCCGCCTCGAACTGGCCCAGACGGAAGAGGCAGATGCCGAGCTCGCGGTGCGGGAAGTAGTCGTCCAGGTAGTGGAGCCCGTAGATCTTCGCCCGGCGCCGCTCCTGGTCCTCGCCGAAGGGGACGCCCGGGCGCCGGCCCAGGGTGATCTCGAGGTCCCAGGCGGCGCGCAACCAGTCGCCGGCCTGCGCATACTCCAGACTGCGCCGGTAGTAATTCCACCAGCGCGACCGTGCGCCCAACCGCGCCACCTCGCCAGGGCCGGGTGCCGGTTGGACCAGCACCGGCGGCGGGCCCCTCCTGGCGTCCCGCACGGCGTACTGGCACGAGCCCGCCAACCACGCCGCGGCCAGCACCAGCGTCACTATCGGCGCCAGACGCCGGGGAGGCTGAGGCAGGCGGCCGCGACTCGGGGTGTGGTCTTGCATAGGAGTATCCCGGATCAGAGCGCGGGCGCCTGCACCAGCATGCCGGGGGTCACAGGCTCGCGCGCGTCATGCAGACTGACTGTGGCCCTGAATTGCTCGAGACGCGTGACGCGGGCTCGGGCGACTACCTTCTCGCGCTTTGTGGCCCGTGAGAAGAAACTCCTATGGCGGGTATACACCGTCAGGTCTTGCCCGACGACTAAACCGTGGCAGCGGCCGATGTTAAGGTCGGCGCTGTCGCCCGTCACCCCCGCGACCACGCCCTGGGCTGGACCGCGCTGCGCGAGGCAACGGACCAAGTCGTCGGCCAGGCTGCTGACGGTGGCCTGGCGCTGGCCAGGGTCAAGCGGGTCGCGCTCGATGACGCCGAAGATCCGCGACGACTCGAGGTCGGTCAGCCGCAGGTTAAGGGTGAGGCCGGCCGGCCCGGAGAAGCTGCTTTTCACCAGCACGGAGGCCGGGATAAGACGCCCCAATCTGAGCTCTATCTCCTTAGTCACCAACCCGGTCTGGCTCAGCAGCAGTTCGCGCAGGATGAAGTCCAGCGCACTGCGGTCGACCACTGGGAACAGGTCGCGCTGCACCATGCTCGCCTCCAGGCCATCCACCCAGGCCGTGGCCGCGGCCTGAACCGTGGGAGGCTGACCGCTGTCCTCAAGGCGCGGGAACGCCAGGATCGCCGCCCTGCTGGTCCAGTCGTCGCTCTCGGCCATCTGCGCCGCGGCCGTGGCGGCAAGATTGCAGACCATCTCCATGGTGCCCAGGCGGGGATCGGGCTTCGACGAGTCGCCACGGTGCAGCGAGATGGCTCCCTCCAAGAGGAGGCCCAGGTCTGCGCCGCCCTTCGACGCGGCCAGCTCCGCGCGCGCCGCCTGCGCCTCGCTCAGGTGACCGAGGTTGAACTGGCAGAGCCCGAGCAGGTACTGCAGCAGGGCGTTGTGCGGACGTAAGCGTCGAACCGCCTCGAACTGCGGTAAGGCCTGGTCGTACTTGCCCGTCGAGAAGAGCGACATACCGGCGATGAAACGCTGGTCGTGGCCGATACCGCGCTGCGTCAGCACCACGCCCAACAGCGTCAGGCCGAGCACGACCGCGGCGGCCCAACCCAACAGGGCGCGACGCGGGAACGGCTGGCTGAGACGCTCGAGGTCGTGCAACAGCGCCGCCGCGCTCGGCGGACGGTCCTCGGGACGCTTCGCCAGCATGCGCATGATCAACAGCGCCACCCGGCGCGGCAGCTTGGGGGTGAGCACGCGCGGGTCGCGAACCGGATCGTGCAGATGCCGACGCAGGATGTCCTCGGTGCTGGTACCTGGAAAGGGCGGCTGGCCGGTGACCATCTCGAAGAGGGTCGCCCCCAGCGAGTAGATGTCGGCCCGGATGTCGACCTGGCCCGTGGTCAGGATCTGCTCGGGGGCCATGTAGGCCGGCGTTCCCACCGTCGACCCCGGCTGCGTGATGGTGCCGTCCGCCGTCGTCGTGTCCGTGGCGTGACGCAGTTTGCGGGCCAGGCCCAGGTCCGCCAGCTTGGGCTCGCCGGCGCGCGTGATCAGGATGTTACTCGGCTTGATGTCGCGATGGATGATATGCAGCCGCTCCGCCGCGGCCAGACCCGCGGCCGCCCCCGTGGCGATGCGCAGCGCGTCGCGCAGCGGCAGGCCGCCAGGGGTCGTCTTGCGGATCAGCGCGGCCACATCGCCGCCATCGACATACTCCTGCACCATGAAGCAGCTATCACCATCCTGGTCGACATCGTAGATGCGAATCACATTCGGATGGTTGATCTGCGACGCCAAACGGGCTTCCTGCAGGAACTGCCGGCGATAGCGTGGATCGTCGGCATGGCGCTTGTCGATGACCTTGATCGCCACCTGCAACTGCAGATCGGGATGCTGTCCAAGGTAGACGCGACCCATGGCTCCATGCCCAAGGTAGCGTCCCACCAGGTACTTACCGATATGGCCGAGCTCAGGCGGCGGCGAGACCTCCGTCTCCAGGAGGTCGGCGGTCTCATCCGCTGCAATCTCGTCCGCATCCTTCGGCAGCCGCTTCTTCGTGCCATCCTCGTCCGGTCTGTCCCGGTCCGGCTCATCCCCCGCGTCCGCCACCGTGACAATCGCCATGGTCGTACCCTCCTGATTCAGCAGGGCATCCGGCCCGATGGCCGGGCACGCCGGAACGAGACCGCCGAGCGCAGGTCCAGAGCCTGCGCTTCAGCGTGTGGTTCTGATAGCCGGCCATCCTGACCTTAGGCGCAAAGCCCGCGGGCATGGGCAGCACACCGAGGTCCAGATCAGGGACACCCGGGGCACCAAGACCCGTCGTCCGGGGTTTTATCAGCATCCTCGACGATGGTGAGTTGCACTGTCGCTGCGTGGTCAAAATGCCACTTGGCAGGAGCAGCGGAGGCGCCTTCAGCCTTCAACAGATTGCGGCAGATCCCTCGCCAGGGGACGACGGCGTCCTTATGCTCCTTGTTGTCTGGGGGCGGCAGCCTAACTCCCTTGGCAAGGCCCGTAAAGTTGATCTGGGTGGGCTGTGCAAGCAGGGTGACGGTGGTTGTCGGCGGAGCAGGGATGGTCTCATCCACTTGCGCGAAGGTGTCGGTCGCGACGATCTTGTACTTGCCGGCCGCGATCACCGTGGAGTAGGACCAGGTCGAAATACCGGAGGCTTTCGTCAGGTACAGGGTACGGAACAAGGTGCTGCCGTTGTAGTAGAACTGCACTCGTGCCGTGGTGCTGGGGTAGCCGCCCCCCTGGTTCCCGTCCTGCACGACCCCATACGGGTAGCTGTTCGCCATCGCAGTCCCCTCCTTGTTTCCGGTCGTAATGCCATCGACCCAAGGCCGCCTCGCGCCGGCAGCAGCGTATCTGCCGACCTGGGCGGCCACTCAGAAATAGACGATCATCGAAGCCAGGACGCGGTGCTGAAGCACGTCCTCCGAAGACTCCCATTCAGCCGGGTAGATGCTGCCATTGACGCCGTCTCCCCAGCGCATCTCGTAGCCGATATCGAAAGCGAAACGCCCCACCTGCAGACCGGTACCGACACTGGCGGTGTAGAACGCGTCCACCTGGTCGATGGCGGGGCCGGGATCGTAGCCCACGCCACAACGCAGGGGCACGATGTACCGCGGGTAGACCAGCAGGTACTCGGCGCCGAGGCGACAGGTCGTGGCATCCTCACAGCGACCGGCGTCCTCGGTGCGGTTCGTGAGCGGGTTCCAGTCCGTGCCATGCTCATACAGATTGAACTCGGACCATTGGGTCCAGGTGGCGTCGAACGAGACTGTCAGCGGGTCCGAGGGGCGCCAGGCAACCCCGGCGCCGACGATCAGCGGCATCTCAAGCTCGGCATCACTCTCGGCCTCGATGAGGGTAGCCGGTGCGTAGCTGCCCTCAAACCAGTTGGAGTACGTATGGTCCAGATCCAGCGCAAAACCAGGCTTGACCACGGCGCCGAGGGTCCACTGCTTGGTCAGGCGGTACAGGGCACCGAGGACGACGGAGTAGCCACTCTCCACCTCGAAACGGTTCTCGGTCACCAACGAATACGGGTTGGATCCCATGACGTGGAAGACGCCATCCTCTGTCTCTGTCCTGGTGAAGGAGCTGGACTGGGTGAGGTCGTCGCTCCAGAGGTTCAGCGTCAGGCCCAGCGACAGCCTGTCGGTCACGTCGATGCCGATGGCCGGCGCCAAGGCCGACAGGGAGCCGGTCTGCTCAACCTCGTAGCGCGCGTCGATATACATAGCGTCCGTCGTCGCGCCCCACTGTACCGGGAACGCCAGCTCACGCTCGAAACGATAGAGCTTCAGATAGTTGAGCGAAAGCACCACATTCCTGCCGGGGTGGAACGGGTAGGCGACGCTGAAGTAGTTCAGGTCCGCCACGTCCATGCGGCTGACGTCCTCGGTCTCGGGGTGGCCGCTCGAGGAGATGGTACCGCGACTGGTCAGGTACTCGACGGCCAGCGAGATCTCGGGGCGTTCGAGCTGGGAGAGGCCGGCCGGGTTCCAACTGGCGGCGGTGGCATCATCGGCGACGGCGATGAAGGCATTGCCCTGGCCCATGGCGCGGGCGCCGGAGCCCACCGGGTTCATCGAGGTGCCGGTGTTGACGTTGGACTGGGCCCGGGCCACGGCCGGCAGCCAGGCCAGCACGCCCAACAGGCAGCACAGGCCCCAAACGGGCCGCCGCCCCCTGCCCCAACCCAAGGGGCTTGGCAGTTTCCTGCCGGCCCCCATGGTCCGCTTCGCCATCCGCAGCACCCTCCTGCCGCAGGCCAAAACCGCACCACATCGCATCCCACTCTTGCCGTGCACTTCTCTACTACGCTAATCACCTATGTTTAAGAAGTCAAGGGCACTATCGTAGTGGTCACGAGGGAAACGACCTTGCAATAGGGGAGTCTGCCTGGAGGGCTGAAGGCGCGGTCCCGGGCGCCCAGGGCGTTGCCCTGGGCTGGTATGAAACGCCCCCGTGGGGCTGAAATGCCTCGGACCATCCCCGGTCGCGCAGGTCGGAGAAAGAACCGCCGGCTCAGGGCAGTTCCTTGATGGCGACGTCCTTGAAACGGACCTGCATGGCGGGGCCAGCATGGAGCTGGAAGGCGATGATGCCTTCCTTGACTCCAGCCGGGTTGGTCTCGGTGTAGTCAACCGTCGTGAAGCCATTGAGGGCGATGGTGATCCGCGGTCCGTCGCAGGTGATGACGTACTCGTTCCACTCCCCCGGTTTGAGGTGCTTGGCCACCTCTTCGGGCTTCACATCCGCGAGGATGCCGCGGCCACCTTCCTCGTAGAGAATACCGGTGTAGCGCGACTCGGCGATGTCGGGCTGGTAGCCCTTGACCACGTAGTCGGGGAACTGCTGGCTGCGCACCTGCACGCCAGAGTTGTGGTTGCGGAGCTTGAACTGCAGGCGCAGCACGAAGTTGCGGTAGCTCTTCTGGGTCGCCAGGAAGGTGTTGTGAGTCGCCGGGGTGGTGTCCGTCGAACCGACGATGACGCCATCCGCGACGCTCCACAGCGCCGGGTCACCCAGCCAACCGCTGAGGTCACGGCCATTGAACAGGGACACGAACCCCGCCTCCTCCGCGCCCAGAGCACACGGCAAGGCGAGGAGCAGGGCCAGGCAGGACATCAGCACGGCGGCACGCATAGCGGGTGGACTCCGGGGGTGTAGGTGGGTTCGGCTCAGTTGTGCGTCCAGTAGCTGCAGGCCGCGGTGTCGGCGCGGCTGGCGGGATGAATGGTCTGGTGTTTCATCCAACTGACATGCCCATCCATGAAGCTGCAGTTCTTGCCGTTGTTGTGGACGCTGCCGGGATAGTCGATGTTGGTGGCCATCCACCAGCAACCCGAGTCGGTCGCGTCACCGCACCAGCGCGGCAAGCCGGCGACCGGGTTCAGCCGGCCGTCGTTGCCGCTGCCGGTCCAGCCATCGCCGATGAGGATCTTGCCGGAGGGCTGTTTGATCGAGGTCTGCTTGATGCTCGAGCAATTCTTGTGCGACAACTCGCAGTTGAAGCCGTAGTTGGTCTGCATTCCCCAGCCGTCCAGATCCTCGCGGTTGGTGGGGCAGTCGCCGACGCGCTGATCCGTGACGTAGGAGCTGCGCACGCAGTCGAACCATCCGGGTGTACCGCCATTGCCCCAGGAGGGCATGAGCCCGTCCTTGTTGTCGCCGCAATACATGATCACTGCCAGCATGAGCTGCTTCTGGTTGTTGACGCACGAGATGGACTGCGCCTTCTCACGGGCTTTGGCGAGCGCGGGCAGCAGCATCGCCGCCAGGATGGCGATGATCGCGATCACCACCAGGAGTTCGATCAGGGTGAACTTCGAGACTCGGTTTGACATGGTGCCCTCCTTGCTGCTACCTGTGCTACCGGCGTTCAGGGTTGACCCCGCTTGGCGACCCGCCCAGCGCCCTCGGAGTGCGTCGGCGCTGGGCTGTCCTGTAAGGGTATCATGCCTCACTGCAGAGCGCAAGCACCCAAAGCGCAGAAAGACAGGCCAGGCTCTATGTGCGCTGGTTCCAGCAGGTCACCGGGATGTCGCCGGCGACGCGGGCGTCCGCGCTGGACCAGCGCACCGTCTTCTGTTCCCCGGGCAGGAGATCGAAGTAGTTGTCCGAAAACTCCAGGTCGGCATCGAGGGTCACCACCCGCGCGTAATGGTCCGTGGACACCGTGACCGTTCCGGCCGTGGCCGAAGCCTCGCGGCGGAGGACGGTCAAGGCAGCCGGGGGCAGAACCATTTCATGCGGCATGCCAGGGTAGTAGAAGGCGCGGTCGGTGCCGTCCGCAGCCGTCAGGTCGGCGGTCAGGATGGCATCTTTGCCGAGCCCGGGGAGTGCGCCGTCCGCCAGTTCGTGGACGGCGCGCGACGCATTGGCCCCCACCTCGACGGCAAGACTCTCCGACCAGCGCGAGGCGCCGGTCCACGGTTGGACGCGCAACTGGAGCGTGCCGGACACGGGCGTCAGGCGGTCGTTGCAGACCCAGGCACGGTAGCCGTTGCCGGTGCGTTCGATGGCGGCGATGACGGGCTGCGAGGCCCGCTTCATGGCGTACCACCCGGCCTTGGGAAAGCCGTAGTAGTCGACCATGCTCCAGCCGCTGGCGGGCCAGCAGTCGTTGTACATCCAGAACTGAATGCCGCCGCAGTACCACTTCGACCGGCGCGCCGCCTCAACCACCAGACGCACCCACTCGTAGTGGATGTATTCCATGCGGCGGATCTTGTCGCGGAGGTCGCTGGCGGGGCCGAGGATGGTCTCGGCCAGGCGCTCGAGCATGCCGAACAGCGTGATGGTCTGGCCAACGGGCTTGTGCGGGTTGTCTTTAGTATGGAACTCCCACATGCGCTTCGCTGGGTCGGCTAGGTCGGCCGCGGTCATGAACTTGAGCAGTGAACGCAGCGGCGGCGCGCCGCACATGGCGGATTCGCTCATGAAGCGCCCGACGATGTTGATGCGCTCCCGGTAGTCGCTCATGTCGCTCTGCGCGACGAAACGGAGGTCGTTGTCGAAGAAGGCGCTGAAATGGGAATCGCCGATGGTGATCGAGGTGTTCTTGCGGCCCCCGAACGGACTGCTGGGCAGGAAGGTCCGCGACGGATCGAGGTCGCGGCAGGCCGGACCGGAGATCTGCGCGGCGATGACGGCGTAGGGCGCCTTGGCGTCGTCGAAGTCATGGTGCATGCCGTTCTCGTTGTCGCCGGCCCACCATACCAGGCTGGGGTGGTTGCGCAGTAGCCGCACCGCCGCCGGGATCTCGACGCGCAACTTGGCCATGAAGTCGGCGTCATCGGCCGGGTAGGCGCCGCAGGCCATCATGAAGTCCTGCGAGATCATCACGCCGTAGCGGTTACAGGCGTCCCAGAAGGCCGGGGGCTCGTAGATGCCGCCCCCCCAGCAGCGCAGCAGGTTGAGGTTCCCGTCCCGCGCCAGCCGGATCAGGCGGTCGTAGTGTGCCGGGCTGATCCGTGCTGGGAAGGGATCTGCCGGCACCCAATTGCCGCCCTTGCAGAAGATGCGTTCGCCATTGACGATCAGCGTAAAACTCTTGCCGGGAGCATCACCGTTCCCGCCATCCGAACCGGGCCACGGGGCCTGTCGGGTCGCCATGGTCTGCTGCCACTCCGGCGTCCCGGGCTGGTCCGACAATTGCTCGATGCGGGCGGTGCGGATGCCGAACGTGGTCTCACGGCCGTCCACGACGGTGCCGTCCGCGCCGCGGAGCTGGACGCGGCAACGGTACAGCGGCTGCGCACCATAGCCGTGCGGCCACCAGAGCTGCGGCTCGGCGATGTCTGCCGTGAGGCGGCTGGTCGCAGCACTGACCGCGAGCGTATCCCGCCAAACCGTGACCCCGGCGGGGTCGGCGATCTCCACGGTCGCCACGGTGGCCGCCGCAGCCCGTTGCTCGACCTCGACCTCGACCACCACTGCGGCGCTGGTCCTGCCGATGGCGTGGGTGTGAACGAAGAGGTCGCGCAGGCAGGCGCCGGCATAGCTCGAAAGTGTGACCGGCCGCCAGATCCCGAAACTCACAAACCGGTTCACCCAATCCCAGTGGAACGTGCACTGCATGCGCCGGACGTGCAGCCGGTCCGAGGTAAAGAACGCAGCCGGGTAGTCCAGGCTCTTGCCCGCGATCATCTGCTGATAGGGCGTGAAACTGACCTTGAGTTCATTGCCCGTCGGACGCAGCAACGCCCCCACCTCGAAGCGGTGCGGGATAAGCATGTTGGCCGTGGTGCCCAGGCAGGTGCCGTTGAGGGTGATCTCAGCGTAGGTATCGAGGCCACCGAACTCGAGTTCGGTCCAGGCAGTGCCGCAGCCGGCCGGCAGGTCGAACGAGCGCGAGTAGCTCCACCTCCAGGTCTCGACCCACTGACACTGCTCCGCCTGGTCGCGCCAGAAGGGGTCCGGAATCCGGCCTGCTGCCAGGAGATCCGTGTGCACCATGCCGGGGACGCTGCCCGGAAGGCTGAGCGGCGCCGCGCCATCAGGGCCCTGCCCGTCGACCTGCCAGGTACCGTCCAGTGAAAAGACCTGCTTGCCTGAGTTCGCTGTATCCATGGGCTCTGTCCTGCTCCATTAGGCGTTCGCGAGCGACAACCCATCCAGCATAATGCCTTAACCCGTCCCGCGCCTTCTGCGCGCTCAGCAGCGGCGCCTCCATCCCACGCCTTCACTGCCGTACGTGGCCTTGACCACGCCCCTTTCGCCTGCCGTGTAGCCGTGGAGCATGCCCCCAAAGAACCCATCCCGGCTCTTGGCATCCTGCACCGTCCCGCCGGCGGTCCGCCCGCGTCCACGATCGGCACGGTCCCCCCACTCGCGGTCTCACCGCGGACCCGTTCCCACTCCAAACGAGCGCCCGCCGGTGGAACGTGGGATTCGCGCATCCTGCAGAGACGTTCCGGTCGCGTGCGAGACTTGACCTTACGGGGCATGGGTGCCGCGATGTACCGGAATAGGGCACACCACAACGTAACAGCGGATACCAACGAGGGAGGCTCGGGGAGGCGTTTGAGGCTAAGGAGTTGGTGGTAGGGCTTGGATTTGAACCAAGGAAGGCGATGCCAGCAGAGTTACAGACTGCTGGTTTAGCTTCACATACTGGCTATTTGTGGCTTTTAGTGGCTTTTAAGAGTTTGCACCCCCTTCCCACGGTGATACGTTGTCACTGTTCGGCAAAGGTAGCGACAGGGGAAGGTGGTGAAGAAGATGGCGGACCAGCGGAAGCGAGCGATCAAGGGCAGGCTCTACAAGCGCGATGCGCTGGGCAACGAACTGCCGGCCGCGTCGAAGAAGCACGGGGTCTACTGGCTCCAGTATACGGTCAAGGGCAAGCGCGTCCGGGAGAAGCTGCTCGACCCGGACACGGGCGAGGAGGTGACCGATCAGGACGCCGCCGAGCTGATCCGCAAGACCAAGATCGCCCCCTTCACCACCGGCGAAAGCGTGGAGCGGCTGAAGACCCTGCGCGCCGCCGTCACCGGCGCCGAGGAGCGGCATGCAGAGGCGGTGGAGCTGGTCCGCGACAAGCTCGCCCTCGCCGATGCCTGGGACCGCTACCTCGCCGCCCAGAACCGCCCGGACTCGGGCGAGTCCACCCTGCGCCAGTACCGTTTCCAGTGGGATGCCTTCGTGGCCTGGATGAAGGCGCAGCACCGGGACCTTCCGGCCCTTCATCAGGTCACGGCGAGCATGGCGGGAGACTATGCCGTACACCTGCAGAGCGAGGGGCTCTCCGCCGGCACTATCAACAAGCACGTCCGCCTGCTGCGACTGGTGTTCCGCATCCTCGGCCCGCGGGAGAAGATCGCCACCAACCCATTCGACGACATCAGCAGCAAGCACGAGGTCCAGACCCACCGCCAGGAGCTCTCCTGGGACGTGCTCTGCCGCGTCTGCGATGCCGCCACCGGCGAGATGAAGCTGCTGCTCTTCCTGGGCATCTACACCGGCCAACGCCTGGCCGACTGCTGCCTGCTGACCTGGGACCAGGTGGACCTCATGCGGCAGGCGGGGTGGATCCTGATGACCCCGCGCAAGACCGCCCGGCGCACCGGCAAGCCCCTGCACATCCCGATCCACCCTGCGCTGCGGGGCATGCTGGAGACCATCCCTCCGAAGCAGCGCACCGGCTTCGTGCTGCCGGAGTTGGCCGGCCACTACCAGGCCAACCGCGACCGCGCCACCGACCGCATTCAGGACCTCTTCTTCCGCTGCGGCGTCCAGATCCACAAGCCGGGCACCGGCAGGTACCACGACCCTCTGACTGGCAAGGAAGTCCACACCGGCAAGCGCGCCGTCCTGCAGTACGGATTCCATTCGCTGCGGCACACCACCGTCACCCTCCTCCAGGAGGCTGGCGTGCCCCAGGCCGTGGTCCAGGAGATCGTCGGGCACCGCACCGTGGCCATGACCCAGCGCTACACCCACATCGGCCGCGATGCCCTGCAGAAGGCCGTAGCCGCCCTCCCCGCGGCCATGCCCACCGCCCAGGTCCCATCCCCGGCCGCGCTTCCCGACCCCGACCAGGCCGACCGGGACAAGCTCCACCGGTCTGCAGACTCCCTGCCGATCGCCGAGGTGCGCCGGATCCTGGCACTCATCGCTGACCTCCGCTGAATGTCGCGTCGCTGATGCGACAATCGGTCCAGATACGGCTTCTCGGAGCCCTGCCCCCCCCGACGGACCCGCGCCAATGCCTCCTCTACGTCCATGCCGCCAGGCTCTCCGGCCTGCGCCGCATATGCGATCCTCCAGCAGCCGCAGCCCGGCGCCCGGCGGCGCCGCGGGCGCCGAGTCGACCAGATCAAGGGTTGACGGCGGCGGTGGAGAGGGCACATTCAGCGTGGCGGAGTCCGAAGGGGCCGCCGGGGAATACATGAGACTGGCGGCGGGGCGCTTTCCTGACACGGGCCACGCATACAGGGCAAGCGGCAGGCCCAATCGATAGGACGGGGTGCATGACCACTGAGACTCATTCCCAGCTCGCCAGCTTCATCTGGAGCATCTGCAACCTGCTCCGGGGGCCTTACAAACGCAACGAATACCGCAAGGTCATCCTGCCGCTGACGGTCCTGCGCCGGTTCGACTGCCTGCTGGCCCCGACCAAGACGCAGGTCCTCGCCGAACACGATGCGATCAAGACCAAGCCCGAGACGGTCGTGCACAGTCTCCTGGCCAAGATCACCGGCCGGCCGTTCTACAACCTGTCGAGACTCGATCTGCCGAAACTCCTCGACGACCCCGACCAGCTCGCTCCCAACCTGAACGCCTACATCAACGGATTCTCGCCCAATGTCCGGGCGATCATGGAGCGTTTCGCCTTCGACCAGCAGGTGGCGCGCATGGCGGAGAAGAACCTGCTCTACGAGGTTGTGAAGGCGTTTGCGGCGGTGGATCTCTCGCCCGCCCGGGTGGATAACGTCCAGATGGGCTATGTCTTCGAGGAGCTGATCCGTATCGGCGCGGAGCAGGCGAATGAGGAGGCGGGGGAGCATTTCACCCCCCGGGAGGTGATCAAGCTGATGGTCAACCTCCTACTCTCGCCCGAGAAGGACCTACGCAAGAGCCATGTGGTGAAGACGATCTACGACCCCGCCTGCGGCACCGGCGGCATGCTCTCGGTGGCGGAGAAGTACATCCGCGACCTCAACCGCGAGGCCAGCCCGCACCTGTTTGGCCAGGATCTGAACGACGAGGCCTGGGCGGTCTGCAGGTCCGATATGCTCATCAAGGGCGAGGATGCCGACAACATCCGCCTCGGCGACACCTTCACCCAGGATGGCTTCGACCGCCACCCGGACGGGCGGAAGATCACCTTCGACTACATGCTGGCAAACCCGCCCTTCGGGGTCGAGTGGAAGCAGCAGGCCAGGTTCATCCAGAACGAGGCCGAATCGCTCGGCTACAGCGGCCGTTTTGGCGCCGGGCTACCCCGCATCAACGACGGCTCGCTGCTTTTCCTGCAGCACATGCTTGCGAAGAGGCGCGCGGTCCAGGACGGTGGCAGCCGCATCGGCATCGTCTTCAACGGCTCGCCCCTGTTCACCGGCGACGCCGGCAGCGGCGAGAGCAACATCCGCCAGTGGATCATCGAGAACGACTGGCTGGAGGCGGTGGTCGCCTTGCCCGACCAGCTCTTCTACAACACCGGCATCTCGACCTACATCTGGGTGCTGACCAACCGCAAGGAACCGGCGCGCCAGGGCAAGGTGCAACTGATCGACGCCCGCCGGTCCTTCGTGAAGATGAAGAAGAGCCTCGGCAACAAGCGCAACAAGATCGGCGACCCGGCGGATCGGCCGGGCGAACCAGACCAGATTGCTGAGATCACCTGCATCTTCGGCAGCTTCCGCGACGGCGAGACGCGAGTGTTCATCGAGGAGGATCCGGTGACCAAGCAGCCCGTCGGGCGGGAGCGGGTCGTCAGCAAGGTCTTCGACAACGCCGACTTCGGCTTCCACAAGATCACGGTCGAGCGGCCGCTGCGCCTCAGCTTCCAGGCCAGCGCTGAACGCATCCCCCGCCTGGAGCACGAGGCCGGCTTCCAGCAGCTTGCCACCAGCAACAAGAAGAACGAGAAGGCGCGCGCCGAGGAAATCGCGGCAGGGCGGCAGCGGCAGCAGGAGATCCGCGACCTCCTGGCCCGTTTCGCCAGGTCGCACGGCGAGACTATCTTCAGGGACCGCAAAGCGTTCCTCGCCGCCCTGCGTGAGGTCGACCGCGCCGCCGGCGGGCGGCTGAGCGCCCCGGAGACCAAGGCGGTGCTGGGCGCCCTGGGCGAGCGCGATGAAACGGCGGAGATCTGCCGCGACCGGGACGGCAGCCCCGAGCCCGACGCCGACCTGCGCGATACCGAGAGCGTACCGCTCAAGGAGGGCATCGCGGAGTACTTCAGGCGCGAGGTGCTGCCGCACGTGCCCGATGCCTGGATCGACGAGAGCAAGACCAAGGTCGGCTACGAGATCCCGCTCAACCGCCATTTCTACTGCTACGAGCCGCCGCGGGACCTGGGCGCGATCGAGGCAGACATCAAGACGCTCGAGGGCGAGATCGTGACGCTGCTCAGGGAGGTAACGGCGTGACCTCCACCGGGCAGAGGGACCCCTGCGAAAACCGCTCACCGGGTTTGCTTACCCCGGCCTGGGGTCCATATTACCCGCAACAATACCCGCCAAGCCTCTACCCGAAAGGGCATGCTCAAATCGGCGGGTTGCTCGTTTTTGGGGGTGTAGCATGGCGCTGAACAAGCCCCCCACGACCTATGCTGAGCAACTGGATCTCCTCAAGGGCAGGGGCTTGGTCGTCGCGGACGAGCCCTTCGCCCTACACTGCCTCACCCACCACAACTACTACCGGTTGTCGGCCTACCGCTTCACCCTGACCGTCCGCGGCGCCCCGGACCACTTCCTTCCCGGCACCACGTTCGACCAGTTGTGGGGTCTGTACTGCTTCGACCGCCAGCTACGCTTGTTGGTCACGGAGGCGGTCAAGCGCCTGGAGATCTCCGTGCGCAGCCGTTGGGCCTATGTCCTGGCCCATGCCCATGGTCCGCAGGCCTACGAGGACGCCACCGTCTTCCGCGACCCGGCCCGGCACGCCAGTTCCCTCGCCAAGCTCGACGAGGAACTCAACCGCAGCGACGAGATGTTCGTCAAGCACTACCGGACCAAGTACAACATGAACCGGCCCCCGATCTGGGCGGCCGCGGAGGTGATGTCGTTCGGCCTGCTCGGGCGATTCTACGAGAATATCTTGCGTGATAGGGACCGGAAGGAGATCGCCCGGACCTATGGGCTCTTCCCGGACACGCTCAAGTCCCTGCTGGAGCATTCCGCCTACGTGCGCAACCTCTGTGCCCACCATGCGCGGCTGTGGAACCGCCGATTCACGGTGACCGTGAAGCTGCCGAATCACCAACCGGCGGGCGTGATCGCCAGCCTGAACCCGACCGAGGACCGTCGCCTATGCAACACCCTGGTCCTGCTGGCGCATATCGTGGACACCGTGGAACCGCAGAACCACTGGGCGCACCGGGTCAGGGCGCTGCTCCATGCGCAGACGGTCCCGGTGACCTCGCACATGGGCTTCCCGACCGACTGGGCGAGCCGGCCGGTATGGGCACTGCGCGCGGCAGTGCCGCCCCCGACCAGCCCGAAAGGCGGTGCGCCATGAAGCTACCCGCCTACCCGCGCTACAAGCCCTCCGGCGTTGCCTGGCTCGGCGACGTACCGGAGCATTGGGAGGCGAAGCGGCTCAAGTACTCCGCCTCGATCAACGACGAGGCGTTGCCGGAGACGACAGATCCTGCCTTTGAGATGTCCTACGTGGACATAAGCTGCGTGGATGCAATCCGCGGCATCGGCACAGTTGAGGACATGGTGTTCGAAGTAGCGCCGAGCCGAGCGCGGCGGGTCGTCCGCGACGGAGACACCATTGTCTCGACAGTAAGGACCTACCTGCGAGCCATCGCGCCTGTCCGCGGTCCTGCTACAGGCACCATCGTCTCGACGGGTTTTGCGGTTGTCCGGCCGCGGCGATTGTCCCCCACCTTCATGTCGTACGCCCTGCGCGAAGCAGGCTTCGTCGAAGCGATCGTGGCTCGTTCCGTTGGAGTCAGCTACCCCGCCGTGAACGCGTCTGAAATTGGGGCGCTGCCAATCCCACTGCCAACGGTAGACGAACAGCGCGCCATCGCCGACTTCCTCGACCGGGCGACGGCGAAGATCGACACGCTGGTGGCAAAGAAGAGGACGCTGATCGAGCGGTTGCAGGAGAAGCGCACCGCGCTCATCTCCCGCACCGTCACCCGTGGCCTGCCGCCCGCCGCCGCCCGCGCCGCCGGCCTCGACCCGCACCCCAGACTCAGACCCTCCGGTACCGCCTGGATCGGCGACGTGCCCGAGCATTGGGATGTGGAGAAGATCAAGTACGTGGCGAAGGTGGAAAGCGGCCATACACCAGCGCGGTCGGTCGAGGAGTACTGGGCCAACTGCACGATCCCCTGGGTCTCGCTGAATGACTCCGGCTTCCTGAGAGAGCACGACTACATCTCAGACACGTTCTACCAGATCAGCGAGTTGGGAATCGCCAACTCGTCCGCGCGCTTGCTGCCACCGCAGGCCGTAGTGTTCTCCCGCGACGCGACCGTTGGTCTGTGCGCAATCACCACCAAGCCTATGGCGGTCTCGCAGCACTTCGTGGCCTACCTGTGCGGGCCGCGCATCATCCCGGAGTACCTGCTCCTATCCCTGAAAGCGATGAGGCAGCACTTGGAGGGGCTGTCCCTCGGCGCGACCATTTCGACCATCGGGATGGCCGACGTTCGTTCGCTTGTTTGCCCGCTGCCTCCTATACCTGAACAACGCGAGGTCATCGCCTTCCTCGACCGCGAGACCGCGAAGCTGGACGCGTTGGCGGCGAAGGTCGAGACCGCCATCGAACGCCTGCAGGAATACCGCACCGCGCTGATCACGGCGGCGGTGACGGGGAAGGTTGACGTGAGGAGGGCCGTTGCATGAATGCCCCCGAATACACCGCAGAGCAAGCTCTCAACCTCCTGATAGCCAAACTCAAGGCCAAGGACGAGTCGCTGGCAGCTCAGGTTCAGGCGGCCATCGATGCGGGCAAAGACGTGACCGAAACAGAACCTGCGACGGACCGTAGGAAGAAGGCGCGCCTTTACCGGAAGACGGTCCCGTTCTCCCGCGAAGAGGCGCTCCAGGTCGCGCTGGATGCGCTCCAAGCGTATTTCGTTGAGCAGCCGCTCTTCGTGAATGCGGCTGCAGACAACCTTGCCGAAGCCGCCGTCGGCGTGCCGGTGCAACAGGGGGCTACCCATCAGGTGATCGGCAAGGATTCCGAGCCCGTCTCGCTTGAGGGGCAGGGCGTGGAGAAGACGGTGGAGATTGAGCTTCAGACAGAGACCCAGATCAGCAGGAGTGGCGAGGAGACGATGCCGCTCAAGCGGATGCCCAAGGCCCTGATCGAGGAGCAACGGCAGCACCTCACGCGACTCCGCGAACTGACGGCCTTCGCGTGCATACCGGACAAGGACCTCGACCGCATCGCGCGGGCCATTCATGACGCCAATCGCAGGAGACTCAAGAGGGACAACAGCTTCACCCTTCGTGACCCGGCTCAGGTCGGCTGGACGGAACTGCAGGCGGCCATGAAGGACGCGACGCGCGACCGGGCGAGCTGGATCGTGATGATGCTGCGAGCCATGGGACTGACTCTCCGTGCAGTCCCGTCTGGGCGAGATCCTGCCGTTTTCTTCCTTGCACCGGGCGAGGTAGAGGAAATGGCGAAGATGGAACACGAGCGCTGGGTGTCGGCCAAGCTCAGGGATGGTTGGCAGTACGGGCCGAACCGCGATGACAACCGGCGCTCGCACCCCTGCCTGGTACCGTGGGACCAACTGGGGCCAAGCGAACAGGAGCGCGATCGTGTCGTCGTTCGGGAGATTCCGCAAGTGGTGGCCAGCGCCGGCTACGAGATCGTGAGAATGTGAAGGCCTTCCCGCACGCATTGACGGACAACACTGGGGGAACCCATGGCAACGCTCCAAGACCTTGAGAATGCGATTGACGCCCTGCTGGGCCATCCGCTGGGCGTCGCTCAGTACCAGCTCATTCGTCGTGTGGAGGAGAAGGCGTATGAGGCCTACGTGTTCGGGCTCTGCCTCCGCGCTGTGCGTGAGCTTAGGGTCACTCCGGTATTACGTGGAATCATCGGCACCCCTACACCGTTCGTATTCCGCGGCGCGCCGGGGCAGATTCACTCCCGCGCGAGGAACTACGGCTATGCGGAGTTCACCCTGAACGGGCATGACTTTGAGATTCACGCGGGGGTCGAGTTCAGAGGAACGAGCAAGATGACGCACGAACTCGACGTCTGCGTCATGCGTGGGACAGATGCGCGGGCCTGCCGCAGTCCGCAATCCCTCGACGATCCGCAGGCGGCAAGCCTCGTCGGTGGCTGGGAGTGCAAGTTCTATGCAGGCAACCTCCAGAAAGGGCTTGGTCGTGCCTTCGTCGGGTTGATCGACGACATGGGGTCAAACGTGCGGCTCAGTGGATTGTGCTCGAACTCAGATCACTTGCAGCTTCGAGACTACTTCGAGCCCCAACGCCGCCCCTATCCCCATTTCCACCTCACGCCACTCCAACCGTCGAACGAGGACATCTTCGTCAACCTGATCAAAGGCGAGCTGAAGAAGATGACTGCAGCGTAGGTGGGAATACCATGCACGCCCAAACCACCGAGAATGCCTTCGAGTCCTACGTCGCGGAGATGCTCTCCTCCGGCGGTTGGCAGCCGGGCATCACCGCCGAGTGGGATGTTGAGCGGGCGCTCTTCCCGGCGCCCATCTGCGCCTTCCTGCAGGACACCCAGCCGAAGCTGTGGGCCGAAATGCGCGCGCTCCATGGGCCCGGGCTGGAGTCGCTCGTCACGACCTGGCTGGTGAAGGAACTGGACCTCAAGGGCACGCTCCACGTCCTGCGGCACGGGTTCAAGTTCTATGGCAAGACCTTCCGGCTTGCCTACTTCAGACCCGCGCACGGCCTGAACGACGAGGTGCTCGCGCTCTACGCGAAGAACCGCCTGACGGTGACGCGGCAGGTGCCGTGTCATCCCGGCAAGCACGATACGGTCGATCTGCTCCTCGCGGTCAACGGACTCCCGGTGGCGACCTGCGAGCTCAAGAACCCCGGCACCGGGCAGAGTTGGCGCTCGGCCGTGCGCCAGTACGAGACCGACCGCGACCCACGGGCGCCGCTCTTCGGCTTCAAGACCCGGACGCTGGTGCACTTCGCCGCCGACCCCGACGAGGTGCACATGGCGACGCGCCTGCGCCGCGAGGCAACCCTATTCCTGCCCTTCAACCGCGGCAGCGACCCGGGCGCGGTCCAGTGTGGCGCCGGCAACCCGCAGCACGTCTCAGGCTACCGCACCGGCTACTTCTGGGCGGACGTCCTGCAGCGCGACAGCTTCCTCGATATCCTCGGCCACTTCATGTTCGTCGAGAAGAAGGAAGAGAAAATCGACGACGGTAAGGGCGGCCAGCGGCGCGTGGTCAAGGAGGCGCTGGTTTTCCCGCGCTACCACCAGCTCGATGTGGTGCGCCAGGCCGTGGCGGCCGCGCGTGCCGAGGGACCGGGCCGGAACTACCTGGTCCAGCACTCGGCCGGGAGCGGCAAGACGAACAGCATCTCGTGGCTCGCGCACCGCCTGGCGAGCCTGCACGATGCGGACGACGTGAAGGTCTTCGACTGCGTCGTGGTCATCACCGACCGGCAGGTGCTGGATCAGCAACTGCAGGACGCCATCTACCAGATCGAACACGCCCAGGGGGTGGTGAAGGCTATCGATCAGGACTCCAAGCAACTCGCCGCGGCCCTGATCGACGGCACCAAGATCGTGATCACGACCTTGCAGAAGTTCCCGTTTGTCCTCCGCGGGTTGCTCCACGCCGCCGGGGCGGAGAGCCGCGAGAAGGCGACCGCGGCGGAGAAGCGCCAGGCCAAGGCATGGGAGGCCGCCATCGCCAAGCGGAAGTACGCCGTCATCGTCGACGAGGCCCACTCCAGCCAGACGGGCGAGACGGCGCGGGAGCTCAAGGCCATCCTGGGCACCGAGGTCAAGGAGAACGGCGAGGGCGAGGCCGACTGGGAGGATCGGCTGAACCAGGTGATGCAGTCGCGCGGGCGGCAGCCCAACCTGAGCTTCTTCGCCTTCACCGCCACGCCCAAGGGCAAGACGCTGGAGCTCTTCGGCCGGCCGGGGCCAAGCGGCAAGCCGGAAGCCTTCCACATCTACAGCATGCGGCAGGCCATCGAGGAGCGCTTCATCCTTGACGTGCTCACCAACTACACCACCTACGCCACCTTCTACCGGCTGCTCAAGGCGGCGGAGGACGACCCGGCGCTGCCGAAGAAGAAGGCGGCGCGGGCGCTGGCGAAGTTCATGAGCCTGCACCCGCACAACATCGAGCAGAAGACCGAGGTGATGGTCGAGCACTTCCGCCGCAGCGTGATGCCCCGGCTCGGCGGTCGCGCCAAGGCCATGGTGGTCACGTCCTCGCGCCTGCACGCCGTGCGCTACAAACTGGCGTTCGACACCTACATCACCGAGAACGGCTACACCGACATCCGCCCGCTCGTCGCCTTCAGCGGCACCGTGAAGGACCCGGAGTCCGGGCTGGAATACACCGAACCGGGGATGAACACGGACATCGTCACGGGGAAGCCCATCAGCGAAGCGGCGTTGCCGGTGCGTTTCGACTCGCCCGACTACCAGGTGCTGCTGGTCGCCAACAAGTATCAGACCGGCTTCGACCAGCCGCTGCTCCACACCATGTACGTCGACAAGCGGTTGGACGGGGTCCAGGCGGTGCAGACGCTATCGCGACTGAACCGGATGATCCCCGGCAAGGACGCGCCGTTTGTGCTCGACTTCGTCAACGACGCCGAGAACATCTTCCGCGCCTTCAAGCCCTACTACGACAGGACCGAACTGGCCGAGGCCTCGGACCCGTCGAAGCTGGAGGCCCTGAAGCACGAACTCGATCACGTGCAGGTGTACCACTGGAGCGAGGTGCAGGCCTTCGCCCGGATCTTCTACAAGCCCCCGGAGCGCCAGGAGCCCGCCGACCATGCGCACTTGCAGCGGCACCTGCAGCCCGCTGTCGACCGGTTCAAGGCTATTGCGGAGGACGAGGCGCGGGAGGAGTTCCGCGGCAAGCTCGCCGGCTACGTGAAGGTGTACGCCTTCCTGAGCCAGATCATTCCCTACGGCGACCAAGATCTGGAGGTGTTCTACAGCTACGGCCGCTTCCTGCTGCCGCACCTGCCGCTGGGCAGCGACGCGACGGTGATCAAGGTGGGCGACGAGGTGGCACTGCAGTACTACCGCCTGGAGCGCATATCCTCGGGCGCCATTGATATCAAGGAAGGCGATCCGCAGTACATCAAGAGCCCGACCGAGGTCGGTACCGGCAAGGCGCAGGACGAGAAGGTGCCCCTGTCCGAGATTATCCAGGTGCTGAACGAACGTTTCGGCACCCAGTTCAGCGAGGAAGACCGGCTGTTTTTCCAGCAGATCAAGGAGAAGGCATGCCGGAGCCAGCAGGTCATCCAGACGGCGCTGGCCAACCCCCTGGACAAGTTCCAGTTGGGCATCCGCAAGCTGATCGAGGACCTGATGATCGAGCGCATGTCAGAGAACGACAGGATCGTAACGCGCTACATGGCCGACCGTGACTTCCAGGGCTCGGCGTTCCCGATCCTGGCCCGCGAGATCTTCGAGGCGGTACGGGTGGGGCAGAGCGCGGCGCCCCCAGAGGCCACGGCGCTGTGAGGATGTCGGGGACGTGGCTGGGCACGACCTGCGGCAGGAGGGCCGAAGTGCGCCCGAGCGGCAGACTCGGGGGGCAGGAAAGGTGATGGAGGGCCGCCACCGCCGCGCCCGAGGCCGGGCGCCTCTCCAGTAACGCGATGGAGACGCGGTAGTACGGCGTCCGGGTCTGGGCCTGCAACGGCGGCCGGTATTGGCGGTTGGCGAGGGCTGCAGGCGCCCCTCACGGCCCAGATCGTCCGGTCCTCGAAGGGCACTTGTGGCTCGTAAGGTGTTCTTCCGCCACCAGGTTGGCCCCGCGCTCAGCCTCAGTTTGTGCGAGAATGCACTTGTGGCTTTTACAGGGCACGGGTCGCGGTTCCCGCACCTGTCCATCCTGGAGGCCGGCAGCGGTGGTGGGGCTTCAGGTGCTGCCCCATTCCCTGCTGTTCTGGTGCGCGGCCGCCTACGTCAGCCGTAAACGGCCCCCGCTTACTTGTGGCTTGTAGGGACCACCTTGGGTTCCTCTCGCCCCGATTGATCTAGCTACGGAACTCACTTGTGGCTTTTAGTGGCTTTTAGGCACCAGGACAGTAGGAAAAGGTGTGTAAACAAGAAGACAGGCAGCGACAACCGTTTGGGCTGCAACTACCTGTCTTTGTGCATTTTGAGGCTGGTGGTAGGGCTTGGATTTGAACCAAGGAAGGCGATGCCAGCAGATTTACAGTCTGGCGGTCTGTTGTGCCTATTTGTGCCTGCCTATATGTTCATTGTCGCTTGCGTGTTGTTGTGTTGTTGTTGTAATTTGCATTTGGGCAGGGTACTGGTATAGCACAGATAGGCAGCGTGGGAAAAAACGAGCAGAGAGCAGGAGTGTGCGCCATGGCCAGGCAGAGACGCGGAAGGGTGTTCACCCGGAAGGATGGCGGGTGCTACTACGTCCAGTTCTACGCCAATGGAAAACAGATTGTGCGCGCCCTGCATGATCTGAAGGGCAACCCGATCACCGTTGAGCGTGAGGCCCGCAAGGCGGCGGATGTTCTGGTCAGACCCTACAACCTGGCCGACACGGCCGACCTGCGCCAGTCTGCGTACAACGCGCTGCGCAATGCCGATGACGCCGTTGCCGACGCTCAGGCGGTGGCAGACACTGTCCGGCTGGCTGAGGAGGGACGCCAGGCGGCGGCGCGGGACGCGCGGGACGCCGAGGAAGCCCACCGCAGCCGCCTGGGCCTCGCGGAGACCTGGAGGCGCTACGTGGACAGCATGAATCGCCCGCAGTCCGGTGAGACAACCTTGGCGCAGTACGCTTTCCAGTGGCATGCCTTTGCCCGCTGGATGGCTGCCAACCGCCCGGAAGCCGTAGCACTCGCTGACGTGACCGGCGCCGACGGCGAAGCCTACGCCACCAGCCTCGCCGCTGCCCTGGCGCCTGGCACCGTCAACAAGCACACCAGACTGCTGGCGCTGGTGTTCCGCGTGCTGGGGGCCAAAGAGCCCTTGCCACACGGCAACCCGTTTGCCGGCTTGACGCCGCGCCGGGAAGCGCAGAACCACCGCCAGGAACTGCGGCTGGACCGGCTACGGGCCGTATTCGACGCTGCCGTCGGAGAGGTCAAGACGCTGCTGTTCATCGGCCTGTACTCCGGTCAGCGTCTGGCTGACTGCGTTCTACTGACATGGGATCAGGTGGACCTCGAGACCGGGTGGCTTCATGTCACTCCGCGCAAGACCAGGAGGACGGGTACATCGGTGAGCGTGCCGTTGTTCCGCGATCTGGCGAACGTCCTGGCCATAGCCCCGCCGGAGTCCCGCCGGGGCTATGTGCTGCCGGCCCTGGCCGCTGACTACCTTGCCAACCGAGACCGCGTGACCGACCGCATACAGGCACTGCTCAAGCGCTGCGGGATCGATGTGCATGAGCCCGGTACCGGCCCCGGCACTGGCAAGCGGGCCGTGTTGCGCTACGGCTTCCACAGCTTGCGGCACTCGACGGCCACGATCCTGCAGGAGGCTGGCGCTCCTGCCGCCGTTGCAGAGGCCATCCTTGGGCACCGTTCCGAGGCCATGCGCCAGCGCTACACTCACGTCGGCCGGGAAGCCCTGACCGCCGCCATGCACCGCATGCCGAGCCTGGTTGAGGAGGAGGCACCCAAGGCCCTGCCGGTCGCCCTGGCCCCCGCCTGCGCTGACCTGGTGACGCAGATAGGGCTGCGACTCCCCCACGCCACAGAGGCCAAGCTGCAGGCAGTCCTGGCCATCCTGGCAGAGTGACGCCAGCGACTCCCGGCGCCTGGCGCTGCTAGCCCCTGCTAGCCGCCGCCAATGCCGGCGCGGGCGTGCGGAAAAATGCTCCACGAACAAACCACCTCCTATATAGCTACTGCTGGTAATTCAGCCAGCCAGGCGCCCTGAGGTTGCAGCCATGAAGCTGAAACCAGTCCCAGCCAACACGCTTGCGGCTATCGCCGCGCTGTTGGGGCCGTACGTCGAACAGGAGCTAGCACCGCATGATATCCTGGCTGCCATCAGGGGGCATGATGGCAGGGCGGCGGTCGACCCCGCCGCGCGTCGGGTTCTGTCACTGAGTGAGGCCGGAAACGCCCTGGGCGTCACCAAGTGGACCGTCCGCCGGATGGCCATGGACGGTCGGATCGAGTCCCTGAAGATCGGCTCGCTGTGGAAGATCCCGCTATCTGCGATTGATACTTTCGTGTGCGTCCAGGCTGGCACTCGGGCCAGCATCGGCAGGGAGGGCTGAGACGTGGAAGCAACCAACCCCCAAGCCCCGGCCGCGTGCAGGGCACCCCAGGGCGAGCCACGGCGTGGCGAACGCCCGGAGCGCCTTCACCATGATCCCGACCGCCCGCTTGGACCCGACGAGGCGCGCGGCCCGGATGCCCCCTGCCACTTGTGCAAGCGCGACACGCCGACCCGCTACCGCCTCATGATCTCGGGCCACGTCGGCAACCTCTGCGAGGTCTGCGGGACGGCACGCTTGCGGAAGCCCTACGTGTCGCGTTCGGTTCTGCAATCATCCACACCAACGCCCTCCAGGGGCAAAGGTTACCGCCATGTCTACCCCAGCCGCTGAAACGTCCACCCTCGCCGGTCTCTTCGAGTTCTCCCCTGGGGCATGGGTGAAGATCGGCGACCAGGAGGCTGCATCCATCGTGGACAGCCGGAGAGGCACGTCGGCGTCCGGCAGTAACGCATTCCGGGTGTGGACGTGGATGAATCTCGTGTCCCTCTGCGGGCGCAAGCCTGAGGCGTTGCGTCTGTCGATGCGGCAGGTCCAGCAAGGCGTAGGACTGGACCGCAATGCCGTACGCCGGGCGCTGGCACACCTTCAGCACCTTGGCCTGATCTCTCACAGCGTCCGCTGCACCGAAACCGGCCGCCCAGAGCGTGGTGAACTGCGGCTTCTGGCCGGCCACCACACGCCGCTTGCATCGCCTCCGCCAGGTAAGTGGGGCCCCATGAGGGCTGAGGATGTGCGGGTAGTGTGCGGTCAGCTTGGGCCAAAGCAGGCCGCCGGTGCGCTGCTGGTTCTCTTCTACCTGGCGCGGATAGCCTCCAAACCACACAACGAGAACACGTACTGCGGCGGCTGGCTGCTGTCACTGGCTGAGGTAGCTGGGCAGAATCGGAAGACAACCAGGGCGCGCCTTGATGACCTTCAGCGCCTCGGGCTGGTGGAGGTCGGCAAGCGATCTGTTGACGGGTTAACCAGGGCGGTTCTCGACATACGATTGGTGAGCCAGCTCGATCGCGACCCAACATTCCCCATGGAGCTCGCCCCAGTCGCCCGGAGCGCCAACGGTACACAACCAACGGGGGCGGAACAACCAACGGGGGCGGAACAACCAACGGGGGCGGAACAACCAACGGGGGCGGAACAACCAACGGG
>CAILUI010000168.1 GCA_903837355.1 uncultured Victivallales bacterium | reverse complement strand
GGGTCGTCTGGCGGATGTTCTCGTTGTAGCCGAACCACCAGGTGTTGATGGCCGGGCAATGGTCGCGCTGGTCGCCCGACTCGGTCACGGCGCGGCCGATCCAGACCCGGTCCATCGGCGTGATCACCACGGTGTCGGTCTGTATCGAGAGCATGAACTTGAAGGCCAGCCCCTCGCGCCAGCCCTGGGTGGCGTCCCCGAACCACAGGCAGTTCACTGAACTTGGCGTGGGGCCCGCCGTAGCGCCGCCGCCGCGACCGTGAAGCGACAGCAGCAGACGCCTGCCAGCAGCGGAGTTCGCGGCGGGCAGCGTGCCGTTGGGGGCCTGCCAGACGGGCCGTGGCAGGGCGACGCTGCCCTCGATGGGCGTGGGGGTCGCATTGGCGCCCGGCGTGATCTCGCGGGACTCGGTGCCGTCCGCAGCGGTCCAGGTCACCGCATAATGACGCGGCCCGGCGGTGGCCTCGGTGACCGTATGCACGAATAGCCCTCCCGCCGGGTCCAAGGGCGCGGCGCCGGCTCTGAGCACCCAGCCCGCCGGGGCTCCAGGGGCGGCGTCACGGCTGAAGGAAGCGGGGTCTTGCCACCAGTCGCGGGCGCTGTGCGGATCGATCTGCGCCGCCAGGCAGCGGGCTTGAGCGAGGGAGCCGGTAGAGATGGGCTCGCGCTGCGCATAGACCGACAGGGTGGCGCCCGCCGGCAACTCGGCTTCTCTCCAGGTGAGGAAGACCTGGCCATCGCGGTAGACGCCGGAGAGACCGGACACGGCCAGCGTGCCGCCGGGAGCCTCAGCCGCGGCCCAGCCGACAGTCAGCAGGGAAAGGAGTGCCATGGTGTTTCCTGAGTTCATGGACGTGCAACCTCATCTTGGAGGGACTGACGCAACCTCCCCCACCAGATATCGCTCGGGCTGGACGCAAGTCGGTGTGGGCGCGGCGGCGGGGTTCAGAAGATCGGCGGCGGCCACTGCGAGCGATAGGGCTCCGAACCGAAGGCCGGCACATCATCGAGCAGGTAGAACATGCCCGCCAGGCGCCAGCGGTGCCCACGTCGCAGGTAGTCGAGGACGCCGCGCTGCAACGAGGTTTCCGCGGGAGCCGTGTCCAGGTTGATGGGGCCATGCTTCAGAAACACAAACCACAACCCGTCCCACGGGGCGCTGGCGACGGGAAAGAGGAACAGGTTGCGCTGGAACTGGCAGAGGTTCGCCTCGGGCGGGAAGATCTCCAGGAGTTGCGGGCTGAAGATCCAGGAGGTACAGACCACCGCCAGCGGGAGTTCCCGCGGGAAATGGCGCGAGAAGAACGAGGCGGCCTCGGTCAACGACTGCCGACAGGCTTCGGGGGTCATGGCGCCGCCTGAGGGGATATGCAGCATCAGGCAGTGATCGCCGTGCTGCAGCGTACAGGCCCAGTCGGCCAGGGGCAGGACGACGCGCTGGCGCGTGCCGCGGCCGTTCGGGTCAACCAGGAAGCCGCTGACCGAGGTGTCATCGCGGGTGATGGCCGTCGTCCAGCCCTCGCCCTCGCGGTAATCCTTGGCGTCACGGTAGATCGTGCCGTCAGCCGCGAAATGCGTTCCATCCGGCGCCAGGGCTACCACTTGGCGCGAACCGCGGTGGCGATAGACTTCGAGATGGTAGGGGTTGGGGCCGAGCCAGTACTCGAGGCGTCCCAGGCGCACGTAGCGCTCTCGGGTGTAGTGCCGCAGCCAACCCAGTTGCCCGAGGTAGATGCCGGTGCGGCCCTGATTGCCTCGGCGATAGGTGTCCTGGCAATAACGCGAGACCTGCTGCGCTGTCTGCCGCGTGACCTCTTCCGGAAACTTCCACTCGCGGTGGCGCTGCTGCATCAGGGGCACAAAGGCGAGCGCAATGAGGACATAAAACAGCCCGGCATCGTCGCCAAGCTGGGCGACGGGTTCTGGCCAGTCGCCGGGGGGGCAGGGCTCGGGACTAAGGAAAACGCGCCAGTAGCAGTGCCAGGCCAGGCGCAACAGCGCCGGATCGCTCCGCGTCGCAGCCGCCACCCGCCCCAGAGGCCCATCCAGCTCCGCGCCGAAACCGCACCAGCGACTGTACTCCTGCCAAAATGCGTCCTTGAGGAACTCGGGGACGTCCTGGGGCAGGGCCGCCATGGACTGCTCCCAACCGCGCCGTACGTCATCGAGTGCCGAGGTCCCGCCGACCTGCT
>CAILUI010000167.1 GCA_903837355.1 uncultured Victivallales bacterium | reverse complement strand
TGACCTCCCGGCCCGGAGCGGGCCGTTATATATACGATATCATATACATACTCTTTGGAAAAGTCAAGAGGGCTCCGCACATTTCTCATGAAATTCGTCACCGGCGAAATCGATGCCCCGCGCGGTAGAACCCAGGGCGACTGTAGGGAGAGACGAGGTTTGCTCACTTCGTGACAACAGGTTTGCTCACTCAGTCGACGCTTCGCGAGCCTCCGCGGCTTGCGCGGGTGCTCGATAGGGGCGGATTGCATGGGTTGTGCAGGGGGTCTGCGGATGGTCTGCAGCGGGGCTGCAGGAAGGGGGTCAGGGGGGAACCTCCGGTGTCTTGGTTGAGCAGTCATGAACCCACCCGTATGCGTGTTGAGGGTAGAGGAACGACGTGATGTGCGCCAGCGGTACCGGGAAGGTCAGAGACCGCACGGTCACTGGCGACTTGCAGACGCAGATCGTCTCGAGGCCGAACGCCGCCGCGGCATGGATGCCGGCGGCCCACGTCCCCAGATAGGCGTCAGCCTGGCTGAACACGGCCAGGAACTGACGCACGTCCAGGTCAGACAGCACCAGGCACCCGGTCAGCTCCACTCCCGCCTGGCGCACCTGGATGATGGACGCGGCCCCGGCCAGCGCAGTCACCCAGGCATGCCAGGGCATCGCGGCATACCCATCAGCATTGCTGACGGCCTCAGCGCACACGATCACCCTGGGCCTCGGCAGTGAGGCACAGGAGGCGGCCGCCCAGGAGCGCTCGGCATCCGTCAGCCTGATGTCCGGCCTGGGGTAGTAGGGCTCGGGAAGGCCGAACCAGCGCAGTAGCCGCTGGCAGTGCTGTCCTGGGCCAACCTCAGCCGGCGCTGATAGCCGGATCCGCCCCTGGTTGCGGTGCGTCACAGCGTGCCCCGCCCAGGCGGCATAGGTGATCCGGTGGCGCACTACGCCCACCTGGCGCCCAGAGGCTGCCAGCGGGGCTGCCAGAGCCGTCGTGCAGAGTGCGTCGCCCAGGTGCGACCCATAGAGGAAGCCCAGCGTCACGTCGGCAGCCGGAACCTCGAGGCGAGGGCCAGGCGCCGCGTGCGCGGCATCCATCCGGTCGCGATACCGGCGCAGATCGGGCCGCCACACGTCCAGGCCGGCAGAGCGCAGGGCCTCGATGGCTCGCGGGCCGAACACCGGCGGCCGCCCAGCAGTCGCCATGTCCGCATCGATGACGCGCCGCATGTGCCTCCGGCGACAATCGCCGACGCACGTCTCCAGGGCGCCATCGGTCGCATGTACCAGGTCCCACAGGATCGGATCAGCGCCGGCACGCAGCCGCATCGACGCTGCCTCATAGTCCGCGCCCTCGGGCTCTGCTGCCAGACGCGACACTGGTACCTGCGTCCCCCGCAGGCAGCGATCCGCCCACGCCTGAAACTGCACCGATGCCAGCACGTCGGCCGGCGATGCGGAGTAGGCGATCTGCCGACGCAGCACGGCGCACAGTAGCGCCTCGACCCGATCCCGATCCGGGACCCACGTCGCCAGCTCCCGCAGCCGCTGCGGCCGGCCATCGCACTCCAGGCCAGCGTCAGAGCCGGAGTAGACATGCCGCCCCATGAAGGCGACCGGGATCCCCAGCGACAGCGCCTCGATGCCAAGCGTCGAGTTCACCGTCACCACAGCCCGGCACTGGCGCAGCCTCGCGTACCCATCCTGTGCCCGGTCGATGACCCAACCATCCGGGATGCGATAGTCCTGCTCCTGGAAGGCCTCGTGCCGCGGGTGCGGACGCAGGATCACGGGCACTCCGCCCGGCAGGTACTGGGCGCAGCAGTCGATCAGGTACTGGATGCCGCTGCCCGCTGATCGTGAGCAGTAGAAGCGCAGCGGCGCATCGTCCGGCGTCTGCAGGGCGACCAGGATCGGTCCGCCCGGATCCCCACCGGCCCAGAGGCCCCAACCCAGATCGCGGCGCACGTGCTCTCCCAGGAGCGCGATCTCCGCAGGGGTCGGCCGCTGGCGGTCGCTCACGACAGACGAGTCGGCGAAGTAGCCACCGGCGTCGACGTAGGTGCCGTGCCGTTGCCGAAGCAGCCCATTCTCCACGAACAGGCAGTTCCGCCCGCCGGCCAGGTACCAATCATGCGACCGCTTCATGCCCCAGGTGACCAGGTTGCGCACCCCCTCGACAGCCTGGCTGTACCCGGCGTAGCACTCCTGCAGCTCGAGGTGGATCCCGAGCTTGGCGCAGGCGGCCACCAGAGACGACCCCAGCGGGCTCTCAATCACCTTCCGGATCACCAGGGCCGTCGCGCGAGCACGGGCCTCCCGCGGATCGATCGTCGCCACGGTCGACTCTCTCGCTGCCTGCATGGCAAACGCCTGGGACGGGGTCAAATCACCCCGATGCATGGCGACCATGATGTCGTGCGCGAGAGTCATGGGCAGGAACATCCGGCTGCCTGGCAGGCGGCCTGGGTGGCGTGCTGTACGCCGTCGGTGGTACTCATCCCATACCAGTTGGGTGGCGGGCCGCCGCTGCACACTCCAAACTGGTATACGTCCCATGCGCTCTGCGAACCGATGTAGGCGCATCCGACTGCCATGTCCATGCACGTCAGTGACGCACAGTCTATGCCAGTCCACGACTTGACGCAGTACCAACCCGCGCCAGGGAACGGCGGTGGCGTAGGGCTTGGGCTCTGGCTCGCGCTCGCACTCGGGCTGGCGCTGGGACTCGCCGACGGACTGGCGCTGGCGCTCGCGCTCGGACTCGGAGACGGGCTCGGGCTCGGACTCGGCGAGCCGCAGTCCGTCACCAGGTGCCCGTCCGCGTTGTGCAGCAGGTGACCCGTCACCGCGTCATGCTTCAGGTGTCCATCGCCCATCGCCTCGACCTCCCGATGCTGCATCACATTCCACGCCAGCGACAGCCCCAGCGCCAGGATCAGCGCCTTCGCCGGCAGACTCACCCAGCGCTCCCCATTCACGTCCGCCTGCGTCAGTCCCCACCTTGCCTGCTGCATCGTCCGCCTCCCCCAGCTCAGCATGCCCCCGTCACATCGATCTCCACCCGCGTCTCGGCCCCGATCTCCTGCAAGTGTCCCCAGGCATCGAACGTCACCGCCCGCACGTACCCATAAAGCTTCTTGTCGCCCGCATGGTAGTAGGCCACCCTGGTCATCGCGTACAGCCGGATCGGCTTCAGGTCGTCATTGCCGCCCGGCTCCACCGTCACTGCGTCAGCCGCCTCCGTGCCCTCGCCCGGAGCCGCGTACGTGAACGGCCCCACCACATGGCAGTCACCATCGGCGGCCGCATCCGTCGTCGGCCGCTTGTGTATCAGCGTCCAGGACCCGCTGTTGCGCTCCTCGGCGAGCGGCCCCTGGAAGTGCAGCCGGTTGAACCACGTGCCGACCTGGTTGACCCAGCCCGCCGCCAGCCGCTGCCCCTGCTTGTAGGTGTCCCGGATCCACATCAGACGGTCACCAGTGTTCCCGGCGTGCGGTAGATCTCGCTCCAGACCCCCGTGCCATCCCCGCCGCGGGGAATGTCCGTTCCAGACTCCTCGAGGACGAAGGCGCCCGTCGCGTACGTGCCCTCATGCGTGGTCTCCCCGCCAGAGCTGTCGCAGAGCCACTCGTAGACGCGCTCCTGGCGGATCCAGTACTGCAACAGTGCCCCCGTGCTCCACGAGTACAGCGGCGAGAACCGATACGTCTTGTCCCGCACCAGCACCGGGATTGTATCCAGCAGTGCCATCAGACCAGCCCTCCGCCACTCTGCGCGATCCGTCCCAGGATCGGCGTGTGTATCCTCAACTCGGCCGCCATCATCGACAGGTAGGCAATCGCCCCCTCCGCCGATACCGATCCCGGTACCGGAACCGCCTGCGGCACCGGCGATGGCACCGCCTGCGCCCCCTTCGCCGGCTTTCCCTGCGGCACCGTCGCTGCCGGCACAGGCTCCCCATTGGCACCCGTCGCCGTCCCCACCAGCCCCGCCCGTTCCCCGGCCCGATCGGCCGCTGCGAACTCGCCCCGCAGCTTGTCGCCCTGCTTCCCTGCCGCCTCGCCGCGACGTTCAGCGCCCCGCTTCGCCCGCCGATCGTCCGCCGCCTCGCCCTGGAGTTCGCCAGCCCGTTGCCGGCCCAGGTACGCCTGAGCGATCTCCCGCCCCTCGGCGGTCACATACCCACCATCGTCCATCCGCTTCAGCACAGCCTTCGCCCGGCGCGTGAGCGTCTTCTCCCGCGCCTTCTCATCCTTCTCCTGGTCGCGCTCCTCATCGGTCTTGCCATCGGCCGACTTGCCGGCGACCAGGTTATCCCAGGCCGCCCGTGCCTTCTCTGCCGCCTTGGCCTTCTTCTCCGCCGACTTCTCCAGGGCCTCGGCTTCCTTATCGGCTGCGGCCTGGATGGCAGCAACCCTGTCCAGTGCCCCCTGCCGCAGGTCCTCGATGTCCATCCGCGCCAGCTTCTGCCGGGCCTCGGTGGCATCCTCCGTGGCCTTCTTCTGCTTCTCGGCTCCCTCCGCGATCGCCTTCACCTGGGCATCCGCCGCCGCCTTCAGCACCTTCACCGAAGCATCAGCATCGTCCCGGATCACCGCCTGGAGATTGGCGCCGATACGGGCGATGTCCGCCGCGCTCAACTGGCCGGCGACGCCCTTTGCCCCCGACACCTTTTCCCACAGCGACACCGCCGCCGTGTCACCCGTCTTCTCCCCGACCCGAGCCGCCGTCCACACCGCCTCGACCGTCTTCTTCAGCGCCTCCCACTCCCGCTTTGCCTGCTCGTCAGGCGTCTCCGCCTTCTCATCAGACTTCTTGGCCCCGCCGGTCACTCGCAGCGACTTCCGAGCCGCCGCAAGCTGATGCGCTGGCTGGCCCTGGTTGGCAGCCAGAAGGGCAGCGTTGCGAGTGGCCTCGCTGCTGCCGCCGATCGAGCCGTCGACAAAGAGCCCGCTGGCCATATTCGCCAGCGCGGCATGCAGACCGGTCACCTCGCCGATCTTCTCACCGACCTTCCAACCGGCGAAGGCAACCACGGATCCCATGGCAACGGCATTCAGGATGCCCGCCACCCGCGACAGTGCGGCCACCAGCGGCGTAGCAGATGCGGCGTATCTCAGCGTCGCCGCATCTGCCTTATTGATCCCCACGGTGAACTTCTCGAACGCCGCCAGCTCCCTCTCTGCATTGTTGGCCCTCATCGCCGCCGTATTCGCCACTGTCGCCGCCGTATTCGCCACTGTCGCCGCCGTCGCCGCCATCTGCGTCACGATCAGCCCCGTCAGCGCCAGGCGCACCGTCGCGATCGCATCCATCGCCCCCAGGACGATCCGCAGCCCCGCATACGCCACCGCCAGCGCGATCACCGCATCCCGGTGGTTCACGATCACATCCGCCACCCGGCCCACCGCCACCGCCAGCGAGGTCACCGTCGAGGCCGCCTCCTTGCCCCACTTCTTCAACTCGCCCGACTCCACCAGCTCCATGATCCGGCTCGTCAGCCCCGCGATCGTCTCGCCCAGCGCCTCGAAGGCCGCCACCGAGACCGCCTTGTTCAGCTCCGACAGCGAGTCCTTGAAGGCCCCGGCGCGCTGCACCTGCTCATCACTCAGGAACTGGCCGCGGATGTCCATCTTCCGCGCCAGCTCATCCATGTTCCCGCCCGTCTCCTTGATCATCGGGATCAGCGCCATCGAGCCGCGCCCGAACACATCCTGCGCCATCGCCGCCCGCGCATTTGCGTCTGTCACCTTGGCCAGCGCCTGCGCCAGCGCCTGGAACTGCTCATACGGCGTCATCCCCTTCAGTTCAGAGAGGTTCAGCCCCAGCGCCTGCATCGTCGCCTGCGCCTTCTTCCCCTCCTCGCCGGCATCGTACAACAGGCTTGCCATCGTCTTGAAGGCCACCTGCACATCCCCTGCAGAGCCCCCCGAGAGCGCCATCGCATGGCTCAGCACCTGGTACTCCCGCGCCGTCACCGACAGCCGGTCGGAGGTGTCCTTGATCTCGTCACCCTCAGAGGTGATCCGGTTCAGAGCCGCCCCGAACAGCCCTCCCGCCACCAGATTGCGCAGGTTCAGGATCGAGCTCGCCAGGCCGCCGATCGACTGCACCCCCTGCTGCGCGAAGGCGCGCAGATCCGTGGTGCCCGCCTGTAGTCCGGGGCGCATCTGGTTGTGCGTCGAGAGCAGCACCTCGACCGTGCGGCGTGGATCAGCCATTGGCCTTCGCCTCCCCCTTCAGCAGCCGTTCCCGCGTGCGCACATATGCCCCCACCGCATTCACCCGCTGGTCACGCGCCGCCGGCGGCAGCGTCCCTGCCTCCCGCGCCATCTGCGCATCCCGTGCCAGGTCATTCGCCCGCGCCGCCTCAGCCAGGGCATTGATGCGGGCCACCGGCGTTTCCAGCCAGCCAATCGCATCACCGCCATAGCGCATCAGCAGCGAGTCCAGCACCTGGTCCTGCGGACTGCTGGCATTTTCGGTGCTGGCTGCCGGCTGGCTTTCGCAGAGCGCCGCCACCGCCGCCGCCAGCTCCTCCCGCGTGCACGTCAGCCGCGGGAACCACTCCGCCACGATCTCCTCGCACGCCGCCGGATCCGTCAGCCGCGACAGCTCCGCCTGCGACCACGAGTGCGCATACACCCACGCCTCCAGGATATCGTACGTCACCTGGTCCAGCAGCGGCGCCCAGCACACCAGGCGCCGCAGCGCGATCGTCCCGCCCAGCGAGATCGAGCGCAGCGTCACCCCGCCCACCCGGACCGCCCGGCCCAGCATCGCCGTCCCCGTCCGCGCCCGCGCTCCGCCCGTCATTGCCAGACGGATATCGTCCGCCCGTTCGCGCAGTTCGCAGACCTCGGCCAACGACAACGGCGCCGGCCGACTGGCAGCCACCCGTTCCAGGTCCACTGCCAGGGCCGGCTCAACGCCTTCCAGAGAGATCGCGATAGTGCGCATGATGATTCCCCCTCCTGCTTACCAGCCGTCTGCAAGACCCTGGGAACGCCGATCTCCTGATCGGCTCCAATGCCGAGCCGACGCTCGGCGCTCCCGGCAGGTCACCAGACGTGGTCCTTCGTCGTCTTGATCAGGCTCTCGACCGTCACGTCCAGCGCATCCTCGCCCTGGTTCGTCACGCTCGGCTTCGCCGCCAGCACCAGGTAGCTCGTCGCCACCGTCATACCGGGGTAAGCCACCAGCTCACTGTCGATCGATAGCGAACCCGCGCTCCAGACCATCGACTTCAGCGGGTTGTACCGCACCGTCGCCTTGTTCGACCAGCCGCGGATCGACGTCTGCTTGCGGATCCCGTTCGACCCCTTCGGGTCGCCCCGGCCGTCCGCCTCGAAGCCGCCGAAGCCGCCCGTGTCGATGCACTGCACCATGCTCCCCAGCGACAGCGGGTCCGTCACCGTCGCGTACGGGATTGCTCCAGGGGTTGCCATCTCAGCCGATCTCCTTCTTTACCATCGCCACGATCGTCTCCGGCCGGATAGCCGCGAGACCCTTGCAGTATCTCGATGCGGTCGCATCCGTCTCCGAGAGCGGACACCCGCGCTGCAGGTTCACCGGTCCATACTCATGCGCCCAGCAGGGGCTGCAGTCGGTCTTCATCTCGATGGTGACGTGGCTGCCGTACGTCGCCGCCCGCGAACTCGCCGCGAACGGGCACCAGTAGCTCACGCAGGGCGTCTCATAGCGCGCCGCCACATGCCCCAGGCACGAGTCCGGCGCCACCACCACGCTGGCCAGCCGCACCAGCGCAAACACCTCCTGCAGCTTCAGCCCCCGTGTCGTGCCCGCGATCCCCGCCACATCGCACGCCTCGGCGTAGACCTCGAACTCGTGCTCCGTCCCCGCCAGCACAATCACGCTCTCCGGACACGCCGCCACCAACTGCCTAAGGCACTCCGCTGCAAGCCCCGGCGGCAGCGACCGCATCGGCGTCGAGGCCGCCAACTGCCAGAGGATAAACGGGTGCCGCACAGTGCCTGTCAGGTTCGTAGTCCCGCCTTCAGGCGGTCCCCTCATCACCTGCAGGAACGCCTCTGCCCGCTCCGTCCACCGGCGCGACTCCGGTACGCACACCCGGCGCGCACGCCCCGGCACCATGAAGTCCATACCGATCGCCTGCAGGTGACCCTGCCAGACATCCGGCTGATCCGGCTCGTGGTTCCCATCGCAGTACCCCTCCACGATCCAGTGGTAGTTCCAGGTCTCCCACTCCTGGAGCTGAACCGGCTCCGTCACCACCTCGAAGGGGAGATTCTCCGCGCCGCCATAGAGCGCGCGGGCCACATTCGGGTCGCACATCAGGCCGAGGCGGCAGGGCCGATGGAGTCGTTTGATCTGCTCCAGACACCCCGCCACGATGAGCTGGTCGCCAATCCCCGCCCCGCGCCAGGCCAGCAGGCTGCGACGGCTCAGGTTCTGACCGCAGAACGGCCGCGTGTAGTACCCCATCCGCGAGACGCGCGGCGCCGGCGCCCCGGCATCCCGGCACTGCACCGCCAGGTGCGTCGCCGCATACTGCGGCACCACGACAGGCGTCCCGGCCGGGATCGTCGCCGATCCATTCACCGGGTCACTCATGTCGCACTCCAGAGTCACCAGCCGCATCATGTTCGACATTTCCCAGCCCCCCGTTCCCGACCGCCTCGCCCGTCCGTTCTGTCCGTTCTGTCCGTTCCCTTACGGGAACCGAAACACCAGCCACGTCCCCTGCACCAGCGTGCAGCGGTCCCCCTGCGTCTGGTTCAGCTCATCGATGCACTGCCTCACCCCGATCTCCGGGATCGCATTGTAGTCGTGCCAGACGATCACCCCGCCCGGCCGGATCCGGGCGAAGGCGAGCGCCGTGTCATGCTTCACCGTCGCGTAGTCGTGGCCTCCGTCGATGAAGATCAGGTCCGCCAGCGGCAGATCCGCCGGCACCAGCGTGCCACTCTCCTGGAGCAGCAGCTTAAAGCCCTTCCGCCCCGCCACCGCCTCACCTGGTACCGCCGGCACCTCCGTCCCCTGGCTCGCCAGCGCCGGCGCCGCGCCCTGCGGCAGATCGATGCCGACGTAGGACTTGATCGTCGGCGCCGCGGCCCAGATGCAGGCCGCCGTCTTCCCGTCCTGGACCCCGAACTCGATCACCGTCTTCGGCGCCACATGCCGCGTCAGCGCCACCAGCACCCGCCGCTCCACATCCGTGAGGTAACACCCGCCCGCCTGCGGGCCGGGGTCCCCAAACATCGCCATGAACTGCTCACGCTGGATGATCATGCCATCTTTCCTTCCGTTGTGTCCGGTCCCCTACTTCCCGCCGGCCGCAGGCCCCTTCTTCAGCTTGTAAACATCGGCCTTGGCTACGTCCATCTCAGTCCGCAGCGCCTTGATCTCCGCCTTCTCCGCCGCAGCCTGCGCCTTCTCCGCCAGGCGGCCCGCCTTGTTCCACTTCTGCCCGGTGAATCTCCCGATCTTCACGCCACCACCTCCGGCCAGTCGGCCACGATCGCCGCCAGCTCAGCCGCGGGTCCTGCGGCGGCAACCGCCGCCTCAAGACGCGCCAGTTCGGCCGCCACCAACTCCATGAAGGCCTCTGCCCACGCCTGGAACTCCGGCGTGGCCACCGACCGCAGCACATCCCAGGGCGTCGGGAGATTGATCCGCAAGCACTCCGCCGCCTCGGCCTGGAAGCGGCTGATGGCCGCACTGCGCAGCTCGGCGACCGTCGGCGCCGCCGGCGGCACATACGGCACCACGTCCGGCGCCCCTCCCGCCGCCAGCCACGCGACGAGCTGGTACTGCATCGGGTCGACGTACCGGCCGGGGTCGGCCTGCCACCAACGGGAAGACCCGTCTGCCTGGATGCGCTTGGAGAATGGG
>CAILUI010000166.1 GCA_903837355.1 uncultured Victivallales bacterium | reverse complement strand
CTTGTCGATCTCGTCGATCCAGATGATAGAGGGCGCCACCGCTTCGGCCATGGCGATGGCCCGGCGCAGGTTGGCCTCGCTCTCGCCGACGATGCCGGCGAAGAGCCGCCCGGCATCCAGGCGCAGCAGGGGTTTCCCCAGCACACTGGCGGTGGCCTTGGCAGTCAGGCTCTTGCCGGTGCCTGGGATCCCCATGAGCAGGATCCCGCGCGGCGTGGGCAGTCCGAAGGCCGCTGCCTCCGGGGTGAAGGCGCTGCGGCGACGCAGCAGCCATGCCTTCAAGGCGTCCAGCCCGCCGACATCGGCGAGCGATGCCTGCGTTTCGACGATCTCCAGTAGGCCGCCCTTCTTAAGGGTGCGCGCCTTCTCGGTAGCGATGAGCATCGGATCCAGAGGCCGTTTGCGCACCACGGAGAGCGCCATCACGTCTTCGGCCTCGGTCGTGGTAAGACCACGGGCCGACTCCGCCGCAGCGTTGAGCATGGCGTCGTCGAGCGTGACCCCAGCCGACTCGGCGATGCCGTTGGCGATCAGGCGCAGGTCAGGCAGACCGGGCAGGCCCAAATGCAGCACCGTGAACTCCTTCTCGAGCTCAGGCGGAAGCTGCAGCCGACAGCCCAGGATCACCGCGACCCGCGAGGAGCACCGCGCCCGGCGCAACTGCTCACGCAACGTACGGGTGAGTACCGGATCCGCCGGCTGACCGGCATCGCCCAGGAACTGCTGGAAGTCGCGCAGCACCAGGATGCTCTTCTCGGGAAGCTCGCCCAGGCTCATCACTGCCTGCAGCGGGTCGTTCACGGGCTCGGCGCTGCCGGTCTCGACGCACACCAGGCCCTCGGTCACGGTCCAGGTGTGGAGGCTGTAGCCGAGTTCGCTCGCGGTATCGCGCAGCAGCGCTTCGGCGCGCGCTTCTTCGGCGGTCACAAGATAGATGCCGGCGAACCCTGCACGGATGTAGTCGATGAGCTGTGCCTGCATAGGGGGATGTCCCTTTCTGTGTTGTCGGTTTCGTTGGCGTTGACCTCGACGTGGGCTCTTCCAGGCCCACGCGGTCTCTGTACTCGGACGGGTGCGGTCGGCGTCAGAGCCACACGTGCGTGCACCAGCAGTACCCGCTCGTACCGGAGGCCAGCCGGATCTGGCGGAACCTGGCCAGTATGGGCTGCACCTTGCGCGGCGGGACACGCACCAGCAGCCGTCCTGAGGTGCGCCCCCCTGCGATCTCGAAGTTGCGCCGGCCGAGGTGAGGCATCAGCTTCTTGGCCCTGCGCTGGGCGCCGGCTTCTCTGACATAACCGAGGTCCACCAGGGTGTGCCTGCCTCTCTGTGCCGCGTTCTCCAACCACCAGTCTGACATGATCGTCTCCCCCACCTTGGGCTCCAGCGGACGAAGTGCCGCCGGAGCCCTTGGCGTTCTGCTGATATGCCGTGTGACGCCATCCTGAGTGCAGCCTGCCTTCAGGCGGCTTCGGGGCTGTAGATGCCTTCGAGCCGACGCTGCGCGAACCGCACATCGGCATGGTTCAGCTTCACATGACTGACGGCGAACTCGGTGGCCGTCTCGCAGGCTTCGGCCAGGGCCAGGCTGAGTTCCTCCGGGTCGAAGGTGGCATAGTCTCCCGGCATGTAGCCGACGACGAGTTCCCCGGGGGTGCAGAGGGCGGCGCGGGCGCGACGTTGCATCAGACGCGTGGCCAGAAACTCGCTCAGGGGCATATCGAGCTCGACGCTGTGACCGCGGGCGTTCTCAAACAGGGCTTGCATGGTTGGGTCTTCCTCCGTGGGCTGGGTGTGAAGAGATACGTGCCGATCGGCACTCAGGGCATGACGTTGGCCTGTTCCCAGGCCAGGCATTCGCGGCGGGTTGCAGATGAGAAGAGCGCCGTACTGGCGCCTTCGGCGGGCAGGACGTCCCAGAGCTGGGTGTCCGCATCGAACTCGATGCGGGTGGCGCGCCTGATCCGCAGGCGGCCCAGTTGGCGCAGATCGAGAAGCTCGCTGTAGAGGCAGTGAGCTGCGCCGGCGCTGTCGAACAGGATCACGGCCTGTTCGCTCATGGCTGTGCTCCTCCGAGCCGGTTGCGGAGCTGAGTGGCGACGTTGGCCCGGCGACTCTCGGTCTTGAGACGGCGTGAGCGCACCACGCCCAGCGCCTGCTCAAGAGGCGCGGTGGCTGCCCGGCAACTGGTGCCGGTGAACCCGTGGGCCTCGATATGCAGGCTGCCGTCCGGGCTGATGTCTACGTGGATCTCCTGCTTCATGCGGCATGTCTCCCTGATGCGGCAGGCGTCGCTTGCCCTGCCGCGGTGTAGAACTCGTCGAAGTACAGCATGGTGCTCTCGAGTGCGGTGTCGGTGTTGCGCAGGCGGCAGGTGAACTGGAAGCGTTCCGGCCACACCTGCATGAAGTCGCAGTCGGTACGCACGGCCCGTGGCTGGCAGGCATCGCTGCCCAGGCCTGCGCTGGCGAGACGGTGGTCGTCGACCAGGGCCCAGCCTGTGGCCTCTGCAGTCTGCAGCATCTCGTCCAGTTCTTCCGACCAGCTCAGCCACTGCGGCGAGCTTTCGTGAAAGAGCAGGCTGTCGAGAGTCTCGGCGCCGGCCGTGCCGAACAGGCGCCGGGTCAGGTGTTGCCTTGCCTTCAGGATCTCCAGGAAGGCGGGCGTCAGTGTTACCAGGCCGGCATCGATGGCGGGCCTTTCATCGGAGCCGCCGTAGGCAGTGCAGATGAGCGTCATCACAGGTGGGCCTCCATCTTGGTGTCAGGCGCGATGGCGCCGATCTACACCCGGCACAGGGCCAGCCGCACGGTGCCGTCCTGCAGCACGGAACGGCGGGCCTTGAGCCCGATGCGCTGCGCTTCCCGGAGCGTCCGGTGAACGCCGTAGAACTGGCGCAGCCGGCCGAACTTCGGGCCGACTTCGCGCTCCACGTGGCCTTGCCAGAGGTCTGCCGAGAGCGTCCAGCGACCGTCGGGCTGCTTATCTACGGCGATGTCGTAGGGACCCTTGAGCTTGATGATGTACTCGGCCCGGCGCAGGGTCTCGCCGTAGCCGCGCGCCATGCCGGCCTTCTCGACCGGCAGGCCCAGTTCGACGCAGGCGTCTTTCAGCGCCTCGATGTCACGGATCTCGATGTCTACGTCGGTGAAATGGCTCACGGGGGGTGTACTCCAGATGTTGTTGTTGGGGATTTCAGCGCCAGCAGCCCTGCGGCGGTTTCACCAGCCGGTCGAGGATGCGCTTGAGTTCCTCGGGCGTGCTGTAGGCGTAGGTCGCGCGGGTCTGCCAGTCGTTGTCACCCCAGGGATAGGGGCAGACGGCCTGGATCACGCTGTCTGCTGAGACCAGCAGCACGTGATCGCCATCGACGGGCGACCACTCGGGCCGCACCCAGACGCTCTCGATGTGCGGCAGGCCGCAGGCGTGCTTGCAGTTGCCGTAGTGCCCGGTGCGGTAGCCGTTCTCGTTGCACCAGGCCTCGACGCGTTCACGGACAGACGGAGCCGGTTCTGCGAGGGTGTGTACGGACGTTGACATGGTCTCTCTCCTCGGTTGGGTGTTCGTTGGTGATGAGGAACCGCTGGCGCCTGGCGCTGTGCAGGCATCTCAGTTGCGCTCGACATAGTCGGCCGCCTGAATGCGCCGGCCGAGGCGCTCTTCCAGCAGTTGCGCGGCGGGTGTGAGCATGGTTGGCACCAGCGACCAGACCATGCCGGGAAGGTCGAGCATGCCGGACTCGCCGGCCGAGTAGATCAGCTCCAGCGGTACCCCGGTGACCTCATGGAACCGGCGCCGCAGCCGCTCCAGGAACGGCAGCAGCTCAGCGGCATCCGGGTCGTCGCTGTCTCCGAGCGCGAGGCAGCGCAGGATCTCACCTTCGCGGTCATCGTCACCAATGGCCGTCGCCGCCCGCCCGGCGATCCTGTCGAGGGCATCGTGGAAAGCCCCGCATTCGGCGGGTACGATGCTTTCCAGTTCCATGCGTTTCAGGGGATAGCAGACGAACCCCGATGCAGGGGACATGCCGGTGCCTCCTTCGAGTGGAGGCCCGCACCGGCGGCAGCCACCGATGCGGAGCCATGTTCGGGTTGGTGTCACTCTCACGAAGCCAGCGCAAACCGGCGCTGGCCCATACGGCCGAAGTTTGCAGCCAGGTCCGAGGTGTCCTGTGCGGCAAGTTCCCGGGCCTTGGTGCGCAGGCGTTCCAGGCCCTGCACCAGGCTCACTTCAGCCTTGCCATCGCTGCGGTACTCCTCGGCGCTGCGGCTCAGGAGTTCGGCACGGGCCCGGTCCAGCTCCTGCGTCATCTGGCGATCGCCCGCAAAGTTGAGAGCCTTGTAGCGCTCGATGAAGTGCACCAGCCGGTTGAGGGTCTTCTGGTGTACGCTGCCGGTGCCGTCGATGGTGGTCAGCATTTCAGTGCAGAGCTGCGCCGTCTGCCGGCGCATTTCGCTCACACACTCGCCGACGAAGCGCTCGCAGGATTCCTCGATCTCCCGCCGGGCCTGCTGGGCCGCCTCGCGGCGCACCTGCAGGAGTTCCTGGCGCGTGCCCAACTCGATGAGCTGTGCCTGCGGGACATCCGGGACGGCGATGCTGAAGAGCCGCACCTCGAAACCGAACGAGCGCGGCATGCGCTCACTCGATGGAAAGGCCTGCTCGACGGCAGCCACCAGCTTCCGGGGATCCGCCCCCAGTCGCTGCGCTGCCTCCCTCCATTCCTCCAGGGCGGATGCACGCAGCTTGGCGTAGCCTGCCAGGAAGGCGCGGGCCTCGGTCTCGAACTCCACCTGCAGGCTGTGCAGACGGCGCGTCACTTCGTCCAGCTTCTCGTTGGGGAGATAGTGCGCCACGCCACCCAGGAAGGGGAACGTGCTCTCCTTGACCATGGCATGAGCGCGGCTCTCGAGTACCGCCAGGCGCTTCAGGCTCTCTTTGG
>CAILUI010000165.1 GCA_903837355.1 uncultured Victivallales bacterium | reverse complement strand
GACTCGGTAGCGGCGCCGACGCTGATGACGGCCACACCGCCCGCGAGCTTGGCCAGGCGTTCCTGGAGCTTCTCGCGGTCGTAGTCGCTGGTCGTCTCTTCGATCTGCCGCTTGAGCTGGTTCACCCGACCGGCGATGGAGGCGGCGCTGCCGGCGCCCTCGACGATGGTCGTGTTTTCCTTGTCAACGGTGAGGCGCTTGGCGCGGCCGAGCTGGTCCAGTGTCACGTTTTCCAGCTTGATTCCGAGGTCGTCAGTGATGCAGGTGCCACCGGTCAGGATGGCGATGTCTTCGAGCATGGCTTTGCGGCGGTCGCCGAAGCCGGGGGCCTTCACGGCGCACACGTTCAGCGTGCCGCGCAGCTTGTTGACCACCAGGGTGGCCAGGGCCTCACCCTCGACGTCCTCGGCAATGATCATCAGGGGCTTGCCGCCCTTGGCGACCATCTGCAGCAGCGGCAACATGTCCTGCAGGCTGCTGATCTTCTTCTCGTGGATGAGGATGTAGGCGTCCTCAAGGGTGACCTGCATGGCCTCCGCGTCGGTCACGAAGTAGGGCGAGAGATAGCCCTTGTCGAACTGCATGCCTTCGACCACGTCCAGCGTGGTCTCGATGGTCTTGGCCTCTTCGACGGTGATGGTGCCGTCCTTGCCGACCTTGTCCATGGCTTCGGCGATGATCTGGCCGATCTCCACGTCGCTGTTGGCGCTGATGGTCGCGACCTGGGCGATCTGGGCGCGGTCTTCAACCGCAACCGCCATCACCTCGAGCTCGGCGACGATGGCGGCGACCGCCTTGTCGATGCCGCGCTTGAGGCTCATCGGGTTGGCCCCGGCGGTGACGTTCTTCAGACCCTCGCGGAAGATGGCTTCGGCCAGGATGGTGGCCGTGGTGGTGCCGTCGCCTGCGACATCGCTGGTCTTGCTGGCGACTTCCTTCACCATCTGCGCGCCCATGTTCTCGAAGGGGTTCGCGAGCTCGATCTCCTTGGCGACCGTCACGCCGTCCTTGGTTACGGTCGGGGAGCCGTACTTCTTATCGAGGATGACGTTGCGGCCCTTGGGGCCGAGAGTGACCTTCACCGCGGCACTGAGGGCGGCGACACCGTTGAGCAGAGCCTGTCTGCCCTTGGTGTCGAACATGAGTTGCTTCGCTGCCATTGAACGATCTCCTGAATTTCCGGTGGTTACTGGTTTGCTAGTGAGCTTGAGCCGTCGCAGGCACCGCGGCGCCTGTGGGGCGCAGGATCAGCCGACGATCGCGAGGATGTCGCTGAGGTTGAGGATCTTGTACTCCTTGTCGTCAACCTTGACTTCGGTGCCGCCGTACTTGCTGGTCAGCACGATGTCGCCCACCTTGACCTCGTCGATCGGGATGATCTTGCCATCCTCGTCCTTCTTGCCGGCCCCGACCGCCACGATCTTGGCTTCCTGGGGCTTCTCCTTGGCGCTGTCGGGGATCACGATGCCGCCCTTGATGACCTCGCGGTCCTCGAGGGGTTCCACCAGGACGCGATCACCGAGAGGCTTGATCTTCATCTTCATCCGCGGGTCTCCTTGCTTCGGGTTCTGGGACTGCCGTAGGGTGTGACGCCCCTCACTTGTCGTCATCCACCATCCGGAAGTCCGCGTCTATTACCTCATCGTCACTCGACGATTTCTTCTGCTGTGCCCCGTTGCCGCCGGCGGCGGGACCGGCGTCGGCGCTGGGCTGTCCCGGCGGGGGCGGTTGCGGCTGGGTAGCCTGCGCCTTGCGATAGAGTTCCTCGGCAAAGCTGTGCATCTTGCTCTCGAGGTCCTTCATCACGGTTTCCATCTGGGCCGTATCGTCGCTGGCGATGGCCTTCTTCAGGACCTCGATGCCTTCCTCGACGGGCTTACGCACTTCGGCGGGGAGCGTGGCGCTATTTTCGCGCAGTTGCTTTTCCGTCTGGTAGACCATCGAATCGGCGCGGTTCTTGATCTCGATCTTATGCTTGCGGTCCTTGTCCTCATCGGCGTGCTGTTTGGCGTCGCTGACCATCTTATCGATGTCGTCTTTGGAGAGGCCTGAGCTAGCCGTGATGGTGATCTTCTGTTCCTTGCTGGTACCGAGGTCCTTGGCCGACACATTGAGGATGCCGTTGGCGTCGATATCGAAGGTCACCTCGATCTGCGGCACGCCGCGGGGAGCCGCCGGGATGCTGTCCAGATGGAAGCGGCCGATCGTCTTGTTGCCGCTGCTCATCTCGCGTTCGCCCTGCAGGACGTGGATCTCGACGGAAGGCTGGCTGTCACTGGCGGTGCTGAAGATCTCGCTCTTGCGTGTGGGGATCGTGGTATTGCGCTCGATCAAACGCGTGAAGACGCCGCCGAGGGTCTCGATGCCCAGCGACAGGGGGGTCACATCCAGCAGGAGGACGTCATCGACGTCGCCCTTGAGCACGCCGCCCTGAATGGCCGCACCCACGGCCACGACTTCGTCCGGATTCACGCCCTTGTGCGGCGGCCGCCGGAAGAGGTCTTCAGCCAGGCGCTGGACACGGGGAACGCGCGTCATACCGCCGACCAGGATGACCTCGTTGATCTCCGCCGGGGTCAGTCCGGCGTCACGCAGGCAGTTCTGGCAGGGCGCCGTGGAGCGCTGCGAAAGCTCCTCGGTCAGTTGCTCGAACTGGGCCCGGGTCAGGGTCGCCACGAGATGCTTCGGGCCGCTGGCATCGGCGGTGATGAAGGGCAGGTTGATCTCCGAAGTCATGCTGCTCGACAGCTCGCACTTGGCCTTTTCGGCACCTTCCTTCAGCCGCTGCAGGGCCATCGGATCCTTGCGCAGATCCACCCCGTACTCCTTGCGGAAGTTCGCCACCAGCCATTCGATGATCGACTCGTCGAAGTCATCGCCGCCCAGATGGGTGTCGCCATTGGTGGCCTTGACCTCGAAGACGCCGTCGCCGAGTTCCAGGATCGAGACATCGAAGGTGCCGCCACCCAGGTCGAAGACAGCGATCTTCTCGTCTTTCTTCTTGTCGAGTCCGTAGGCCAGAGACGCCGCCGTGGGTTCGTTGATGATGCGCTTGACCTCCAAGCCGGCGATGCGCCCTGCGTCTTTGGTGGCCTGGCGTTGGCTGTCGTTGAAGTAGGCCGGGACCGTGATCACGGCTTCCGTGATCTTCTCACCCAGGTAGGCTTCGGCATCCGTCCTGAGCTTCTGCAGGATCATTGCCGAGATCTCGGGCGGTGAATACAGCTTGTCGCCGATGCGCACGTGGGCGTCGCCGTTCTTGGCTTCCACGACCGCGTAAGGCACCAGTTCGATCTCGTGCTTGACCTCGCGGAACTTACGGCCCATGAAGCGTTTGATGGAGAATACGGTGTTGGTGGGGTTCGTCACGGCCTGGCGCTTGGCGGTCGCCCCAACCAGCCGTTCACCGTTCTTGGCGAAACCGACCACTGAAGGCGTCGTCCGGCTGCCTTCCGCGTTGGGGATAACAACCGGCTCGCCATTCTCCATGACCGCCATGCAGGAATTGGTTGTTCCCAGATCAATACCTAGTATTTTCGCCATGGTCGGCACTCCTTAGACGCTCCGTGCAGACGGAGTCGTTGGGTAGACTCGGCTGTGGGCTCCCTTGAGCCCTGATGTTTGTGTATGTCGGTTCATAGCACCAGGCATGCCAGAATGGTGTTGAGACTTATATAAAGCACATATGGAAAGATAGTTAAATACTCTATAGACGTTCTTCTCAGAAGCTCGTTACCCGCGGCGCTCCTGACCGTCCTGTCTCACTTTGGCGACGGCGGTGGCGCACCTGTGACAATGTGGCGCATTGTGGCACGGTCGTATCCCGCCGGCGTTGCGCGTGTCTCGGCAGCGGGGTAGACTAAGGCTGTGATCAGCGGGCTAGTTGGGTCGCGGTAGCGACGGGGCGATGGCAGTGCTGCAGACGCTTCACATCCGAAACCTGGCGCTGGTGACCGAGTTGGAGGTGGACTTCAGCCCAGGCTTCAACGTGGTCACCGGTGAGACCGGTGCGGGTAAGTCTCTGGTTCTGGGGGCCGTGCAGATGCTGCTTGGCGCCCGGGTTGGGCCCGACGTGATTCGCCGGGGCGCCGCGCAGTGCGAGGTTTCCGCGCATCTTTGCGTGGGGCCGGCCGCGGGCGTACTGCCGGACGCCGTGGGGGCGCTGCTGGCGGCTGCTGGAGTGGCTCCCTGTGAGGACGGGCAGTTGGTGCTGCGGCGCGTCATCTCTGCCAGCGGCAGTCGTGCGTACGTGAATGGCAGCGCCGCCACCGCCGCCACCCTGCGAGACTTGGGTAGCCTGCTGGTTGACGTCCACGGTCCGCACGAGCATCAGAGCTTGCTGCGGCCGCATTGTCAACTGGAGTTGCTCGACGCGTTTGCCGGTCTGGGTGAGGGGCGGGCCGGTTGTGCCCAGGCCGCGGCTCGGGTCACGGAAGCCGAACGTGAGCTTGCCGCAGCGGAGCAGGAGACGCTGTCGGACGAGGAGGCCGAGTTGTTGGCGTTTCAGGTTGACGAGATCAGTCGGGCTGGCCTTGAGGAGGGCGAGGAGGAACGGCTGGTGGCCCAGCACCGGCGGGCGAGCAACGCCCAACGGCTCATTCGCCTGGCTGACGCATGCCGCCTCGGCCTGGCCGAGAGTGAGACCAGCTTACTGGACCGCCTTGGGCACTTTGTGCGCCTCCTGCAGGAACTGGAGTCCATCGACCGTGAGCACGGTGCGGCGTTTGCCGAGCGTCTGGGGCTGCTGGCCGAACAGGTGCGCGACGTGGCGACCGACCTGGGAAGCTACGTTGAGGGCTTTGAGGTAGACCCGGCGGCCTGCGCACAGACCGAGGAGCGACTGGAGTTGGTGTTGAAGCTCAAGCGTAAGTATGGGCCCACCTATGCCGCCATCGCGGCTCGTCTGGCCGACCAGCGCTGCCGCCTGGAGCAGCACCGTAGTCGGGGCACGCGCCTGCAGCAGTTGGCGGCGGCCTTGGCGGTCCGGCGCGACGAGCACCTGGATGCCTGCAGCCAGTTGAGCCGCGGCCGGCAGCAGGCCGCCGGGGCGCTGGCCGCCGGCATCGTCGGCAAGCTGCATCGCCTCGGCTTCAGCCATGCGGGCTTCGAGCTCCGTGTCGCTCCGGCGCCCGCCGGACCCCGCGGTGCGGATCAGGTGGAGTTCCTCTTTGCGCCCAATGCCGGCGAGGCCATGCTGCCGCTGCGCCAGTGCGCCAGCAGTGGGGAGATGGCGCGGGTGATGCTGGCGGTGAAGACCGTGCTGACGGAGGCGGACCAGGTGCCGGTGCTGATCTTCGACGAGGTCGACGCCAACATCGGGGGGCGCACGGCCGTTACCGTGGCCGAGGAACTGGTGGCCATCGCTCGTCGGCATCAGGTGCTCAGCATCACGCATCTGCCGCAGATCGCGGCCGCGGGTGAGCGGCACTTCCTGGTTTCCAAGCATGTTCAGGATGAGCGGACGACGACGACGATGAGCCCTCTCGGTCAGGCCGACCGGGAGCAGGAGATAGCGCGGATGCTGGGGGCCGCCGCAGGCTCTCAGGTCGCTCTGACCCACGCCCGCGAGATGCTGGCTGCCGCCGGGATCGCGGCGCCGGTCCACCGGCGGCCTGCCGGCAGCCGGCAGACGGGAGCCGTACCATCGTGAAGATTCATCGGGATACGCTACGCCGGCGCGGCGGCTTCGCGCTCACGCTGCTGGCGCTGCTGGCGCTGCTGAGCGGCGGCTGCACCGGCGGTCTGGGAGTGGAGCAGCTCTACAGCCGCGCCACACACGCCGCCTATGCGTGCAAGTACGCCGAGGCCCTGGCGCTGACCGAGCGCTGTCTGGATCAGCAACCCGACCACGTCAAGGCGCTGATTCTCCACAGCTACTGCCGCTATCGCCTGCTGACGCCCGAACAGATGCGTCGCGACAGCTCCACCGTAGTGACGCCGGTCGAGAAGGCTGTTCGGCTGGCGCCGCAGGATTTCATGGCTCAGTACTTCCACGGCTGGATGCTCTTTGAGGCGGGTCAGTACGGCCGTGCCCTCGAGCCGCTGGAACGGGCCTACGATCTGCGCTCCCAGTGTCCCGACCGTGACGACGCCGTGCTGGTCATGCTCAGCATGTGCTGTGTGAACCAGAACCTCGCCCGCGGCCGGACCTACCTGCAGGCGCTGCGGCGCTTCCGCGGTCTCGAGCGTTCGGCGCTGGTCTATAACGCCATCGGTGTTCTCAATGTCAAGCAGCAGGACTACCAGGGGGCTCTGGGGTCCTTCATGGAGGCCACGCGCCGCGACCCCAACCATGCTGTCGTGCTGATGAATCTCGCGGTTCTCTACGACGAACGCCTGCAGCGCCCGGACGAGTCGATGCGTTACTACAACCGCGCCATCGCCGCCCGCCAGGCGATGCGGGACAGTACCCGGCAGGACGAGATGCGTCGGCGGCTCAAACAACTGGTGGCGGCCGGGCGGCGTCCTGCCAGTGGTCGGCGCTGACGGAAGGGTAGAGGCGTCCCATGCCGCGCATCCCCGAAGCCGTCGTCGAAGAGGTCCGAGGCCGGGCGGACATCGTCGATGTCGTCGGCTCTCACCTCAAACTCGAGAAGCGCGGTCCTGACTACTGGGCCTGTTGTCCCTTTCACAAAGAGAAGACCCCGAGCTTCAAGGTCAGTGGCAGCCGGCAGAGCTTCTACTGTTTCGGGTGCCGCAAGAGCGGCAACGTCTTCACCTTCGTTCAGGAGGTCGAGAACCTGGATTTTGGTGAGGCGGTGCGCACCCTGGCACGGCGTTTTGGCGTGATCATCCCCGAGCCGGAGGCGGAGGGGGCTAGCCCGGCTGAGCGTGAGGCCGCCCAGAAGCGGCGCAGCGACCGCGAGCAGGCTTACCAGTTGTTGGCGCAGATGGCGCGCTGGTTCCAGCACCGGCTGACGCTGCCGGATGCGCAGGCGGCCCGCGACTACCTTGCCGGCCGCGGCGTGGATGCGGAGCCTATTGCGACCTTTGGCCTCGGCTATGCGCCCGACTCCTGGGACGCCGCCCTGCACTGGGCGGGGCAGCTTGGCTTCTCTCGCGACCTGATGGTCCAAACCGGCTTGGTCGCGGTGCGTGACGAAGACCCCACGCGCTGCTATGACCGGTTCCGCGATCGTCTGATGTTTCCCATCTGCGACGAGCACGGCCGGGTGGTCGGCTTCAGCGGCCGGGTGCTGCAGGCGGATGCGAAGACGGCCAAGTATGTGAACTCGCCGGAGACCGACTACTTCCACAAGGGCCGGCTGCTCTATGCCTTTCATCTCGCCCGCGCGCACTTCCGCGAGCAGCACCGGGCCCTGGTTTGCGAAGGGCAGCTCGACGTGATTGCCTGCCACCGGGCCGGGCTGAACCATGCCGTGTGCTCCCAGGGCACGGCCTTCACCGAGCACCATGCACAGCTCCTGCGGCGCTCCACGGACGCCGTGACCCTGGCCTTCGACGCCGACCCTGCCGGTCAGAAGGCCGCGGTGACTACGGTGCAGCTTCTGCAGCGTGCCGGGGTGCAGGTGGCGGTGGCGGTTCTGCCGGAGGGTGAGGACCCCGACAGCCTGTTCCGGCATCAGGGGCCGCAGGGGCTGCGCGCCGCCATGGCCGCGGCGGTATCGGGGGTGCAGTTTGTCTACGAGCTCGCCGCGAAACGCCACGACCCGGGCACCCCGGCCGGCAAGGCCGCCATCGTGCAGGATGTCCTGCCGGCGGTCATCTCGCTGGAGGATCCGGTGGCGCGCGCCGCCTACTGCTCCTGGCTGGCCGGGCTGCTCCAGGTCCCCGACACGGCGGTCTCGCGCGCCCTGGAGACGGCACTGCGGCTGCAGGTTGGCGAGCGCGGAGCAGAGCGTGGCGAGCGGACGGCACCTGCCGCCGCGATGGCGGTGGCGCCGAAGTTCGGCGGCGTCCTGCCGGCCTTTGCGGCCTTCCCGACGGGCAAGCCGGCTCTGCTCACGCTGCTGGACCTGGCCCTGCACTTCGAGCCGGTGGCTCAGGAGTTGCTGGAGGAATTGCCGCCGGAACTCATCGCCGACACGCCCGTGGGCAAGGCGCTCAACCTGGTTCTGGCGGAGACGGCGACAGGGGAATGGCCGCGCGCCGCCAACGCGCTGAGCGGCCGCCAGGACTTGGTCGTCTGCCCTGAGGTCGCCCGCGTCCTGATCGAATCCGGGCACCGCGGTCTGGACCCCGATCGGGCCGAGGGCTCGCAGCGCGCGGAAGCTCTGCAGCGCCTGCACCAGGCCGCGGCGCGCTGCGTCGACGAACTGCGCCTCGACGTCATCGAGGCCCGCCTCAAGGTGGTTAATGCCGGCCTGAAACCGGCCGACCCGGCGCCCGCCGGCGGGCCTGACGGCGCCGACCCGGACCAGCTTTTCAGGGAGAGCATCGCTCTGACGGCCCAGAAGCGCGAGATCCGGCAGCGCCAGGCCGCCGCCACCCGCCAGAGCGCCGAGCGCTCGGCTACCTGAGAACAGGGGACACCTTGAGATGAACCGAGTCTTCCTGGGCTGGAGTCGGCCGCTTTGCGAGACCGTCCCCGCGTATCTCCTGGACCAGGCCGGGCCGGGCTTGCTGGACCGGCGCGGCCTGGTGGTGGTCGTGCCGACGCGCCAGGCGAGCTGGCGGCTACGCGCGGCCTTGCCCTTGGCCGCCGCGGCGCGTGGCGCCGCCCTGCTCGGGCCGGAGATTGTGACCCCGGCAGTGTTGCTGACGCCGCCAGCGAGCACGGGCGTGGCCACAGGCACCCAGAGCCTGCTGGCCTGGTCGTCTGTCCTGCTGGCGGTCCAGCCTGGCGAGTTCGCGGCGTTTCTGGGGGTGCGCGCGGGGCGCGCTGCCAGCCCGGCCTGGGCCTTGCAGGTGGCGCGCCGTCTCCAGGAGCTGCGCCAGGAGCTGGCCGATGGCGGCCTCGACATCGCGGCGGTCGCCGCACGCAGCGCGGAGATCGAGGAGGCCGAGCGCTGGGCCGCCATGGCCGATCTGGAACAGCGCTACGCCAGGCAGCTTGCGGACTGGCACCTGCGCGACGCCCTCGATCTCAAGCTCGAACACGCGCGCCAGGGCGGCCTGGCGTCCACCGTCAATCGGGTCGTCGTGGCGGCCGTGCCCGACCCCCCGAAGCTGCTGATGACGATGCTGGAGCGCTGGGCCGATGCCGGGGGCGCGCTCGAGGTGCTCGTCGCCGCTCCGGAGCGCGAGGATCTCGCCTTCGATGCCTGGGGGCGCCCCTTGCCCGAAGCCTGGCAACGACGTGAGATCACACTGCGCCCCGCCGATCTTTGGTTGGAGGCCACGCCCGACGATCAGGCTGGCCGGATCGCGCCCGCCATCGTTGCGGGCCGGGGGGCCGCGGTTCCGGGCGTTACGGCCCTGCGCCCGCAGTTGGCGGTCGGCGTCCCCGACCGCGAAACGGTCGCGCCGCTGCAGCGGGAACTGGCCGCGATCGGACTGCCTGCCTTCGACCCGCAGAACCGGCCGTTCTCGGAAACGCCACTCTTCGGGCTCGTGCAGGCCCTGCTGGCGTTGCGCAGTCGCCCCGGCTATGGCGAGGTCGCGGCTCTGCTGCGCCACCCGGATGTCCTCGCGGGGCTCGGCCACGCCGCGGACCTGCTGCGCGAGTTGGACACGTTACAGTCCAGGTACCTGCCGGTGACACTCGACGATCTGATCGCCGCTCTGGGCAAGAGGCTGGACGATACGCACGGGCGGACCGAAACCTGGGAGCACCTGACCCCGGCGCTGGCGCAGGTTCGTGACTGGCACCGGATACTGAACCGCCCCGATCTTGCCACCGGCCTGCGTGAAGTGCTGCGGCAGGTCTACGCGCAGCGCCTCCTCCGCTCCAACGATGCCGCTGACGCCGCCTTCCAGCAGGCGGTCACTGTCTTCGATACGGTGTTGCGCGAGCTCGAGGCCGCGGTGGCCGCGGGGCACGCTGGCAACGCCGCCGCCGAGGTCCTGGCCGCGGGCCTGCAGGAGGCCACCGTCAAGCCTGAGCGCAGCGCTGAGGTCCTCGACCTCGAGGGCTGGCTGGAACTGGCCTGGAATCCCGCGCCGCTGCTCTTCGTCGCCGGCATGAACGAAGGCTTTGTGCCGGACGGTCACGTCGGCGACCTCTTCCTGCCGGATACCTTGCGGCGGACTCTCGACCTGCGCGACGACCGACTCCGCCTGGCGCGCGATGCCTATGTGCTGACCGCCCTGCTCGAACAGCGCCGCGACGCAGGGCAGGTGCTCCTGCTGCTGGGCAAGACGTCGACCGCTGGCGACCCGTTGCGCCCTTCGCGTCTGCTCTTCCGCTGCCCCGACAGTGAGCTTGTGGCCCGCGCCCAGGCACTCTTCAAGGATCCGCCCCCCGCGCACGCGGCTGCCGCCTTCGGGGTCAGCTTCCAGCTCAATCCTGCCCAGGTGCCGGACCGTCTTGTCAACGACAGATGTGCGACGACGCTGAGCCCGACCGTCTTCAGGGACTACCTTGCCTGCCCGCTACGCTTCTACCTGCGACACGTCCTCGGCATGGAAGCGCAGGATGATCTCACCCGCGAACCGGACGCGCTGGCCTTCGGCACCCTGGTCCATGAGGTGCTCAGCGAGATGGGGAAGGAGAAGAAGCTCTGGGCCTGCAACGACGGGGCCGAACTGGCCCGCTGGCTGGAGCAAGGCCTGCGCGAGAGGGCCCGTAAGCGCTACGGCGCCCGCCCCTGGTTGGGGGTCGAACTGGCCATCGACAGCGCCGTGCACAGGCTGAGGGCCTTCGCGTACCGGCAGGTCGCCTGGCACGCCGAGGGCTGGGAGATCCTCTCGTCTGAGTGTGAGGTCAAGAAGACGATCCAACTCGGTGGTCTGACGGTGAGCGGCCGCATCGACCGCATCGACCGAAACGTGCGTACACAGGCGGTCTGTGTGCTCGACTACAAGACCACCGACAAGGCCAAGGCACCTCAGGAAACGCACCTGGGCCCGCCGCGCCAGAAGGTCGAGACTCCCGCACCGGCGAACGGTGACCCCGCGCGCACTGAGAGCGAGAAGGAGAAGGCGGCGAAGGAGGAGAAAGAGAAGGAGGATGCCTACCAGGCCACCACCGACGTCTCGCTGGAGGTGTTGGGCGGTGAACAGGGCAAGCCTTCAGCCCCCAGGAAGGGTAAGCCGGCGGGCGTGGAAGACGGGAAGAAGCCAGCCAAGCGTTGGGCCGACCTGCAACTTCCGCTCTACCGTGAGCTGGTCCGGGCGGAGTTCGGGTCGAGTGTCCAGCTTGGCTACATCTGCCTATCCAACGCGCTGGGCGAGACGGGCTTCAAGCTCTGGGATCTCTATAGCGATGCCCTGCACACCTCTGCCATCCACTGCGCCGAGGCCATCGCCCTGCGCATCCGAAGTGGCGTCTTCTGGCCACCGGGGAAGGCCACCGTGGGTTACCTCCATGACGATCTGGCCGGCGTCCTGCTCGGCGATCCCAAGGCGGCCCTCTGTCCGCCCCCCAGGCCGCCGTCAACCCCCTGGGGGGCGAAGCCATGAGCCACTTCCAGAACCGCGCCATCTCCGCCTCGGCCGGCACCGGCAAGACCTTCCGGCTGGCCCACCGCTACATTGGCCTGATGGCCGCCGAGGTCTCCCCCGACCGCATCTGCGCACTGACCTTCTCCCGGAAGGCGGCGGGCGAGATCTTCGACAAGATCGTCGAGCGCCTGTGCCTGGCGGCGACCGATGGGAAGAAGCGCGCCGAGACCGCCCGAACCATCGCGGCGGAGGGCCTGGTCGTCCCGCCGGATCAGCCCGAGGCGTACGTACGGCTGTTGCGTCAGTTCCTGGACCATGAGCACCGCCTGCGCATCGGCACGCTGGACAGCTTCATCCTCGGCGTCGTGCGCGCCTTTCCGCTCGAACTCGGCATCCCGCCGGACACTCAGCCCATGGACGGCGACGGCGGCGAGGCCCAGGCCCGGCGCCAGGCCATCCTCACCCGCCTCTTCGACCCCACCCGACGCACGGGCAACGAGGGCAACCGCGAAGGTGGCACCTTCCTCAACGACTTCCGCCTGGCCTGCTTTGGCCGGGAGACGAAGGCGCTGGCCAGCGTTCTCGACACCTTCATCGCCACGCATTTTGGCTTCTACCGCGAGCACGAGTGTCCAGGCCAGTGGCAATGGGGCGACCCGACCCGCATCTGGGAAAGCGCCGAGCGCTGGTGGGAGGATCCCGGGATCCTCGCCGCCCCCATCCCCGCTGACCTGCCTGAACGCTTTGCCGACGCTTTCGGCGCCGAGACGGGCGCGGTGAAATTCGGCACGATCTGCGCTGAGATCCTCAGGGCAGCCAGCGAGCACGCTCCCGACCGGCCGTGGCCGAAGCTCAGCGAGACCACCCTCAACAGACTGCTCCTCTGTGTCATGCAGGCCGAAGCGCCGACGGTCAGCTATTCCAGGAAGGAATACACGTTCCCCCCGGACCTCTGGCCGCCACTGCGCCGCGCCCTTGCCAACCTCATTGGCGTCGAGGTGAAACGGGCGTTGGCGACCACCCAGGGCCTGCACGCCGTGCTCGACCGTTACCACCGGCTCTATGCCGACGAACTAAGCCGGGACGGTCGCTACACCTTCGACGATCTGTCGCGACTGCTCGGTGCGGACGGCCTCAACCCCGGCCGCACGCCGCTGGCGCCCAACCGTCTCTACATCGACTACCGTCTCGACAGCAGGCTGGACCACTGGCTCCTGGATGAGTTCCAGGACACCAGCGACACCCAGTGGGCGGCGCTGGCCAACCTCATCGACGAAGTCGTCCAGGGCGAGGATCGCTCTTTCTTCTACGTGGGCGATGTCAAGCAGTCCATCTACGGCTGGCGCGGCGGCAACTACCGGCTCTTCGGCCAGGTGCGCGACCAGTATCGCGACCTGGGCCCGCGCGCGATCAAAGAGGAGTCGATCACCACCTGTCACCGCTCGCTCCCCGCCGTCATCGAGACCGTCAACCGCATCTTCGACGGCCTCCCCGGCTGGACCCCGGAACGGGGCGAGGGAAAAGGACCGCGGACGTCGGCCGTTGCGGATTTCGCCGCGGTGTGGCAGAGGCACGAGAGCGCCCGTCAGGGCGCCGGCGAGGGCTTCGCCGCCTTGCTGGAGTACGTGCCGAAGAAGAAACACGAACCGAGCGCGGGCACGGGACCCAATAGCGCCGGCGGCGACGGTCAGGACGCCGAGGGCGCCGGCGATCCCGCCGAGTTCGAGGCGGTTGCCGACATCCTCCAGGAGGTGTGGTCCGCCACGCTCACGACCGCCGTGCTGGTACGCAGCAATGCGGCGGGGCGTGCCTGCGCCGACGTCTTGTGCAGCCGCCTATGCGACGTGCCGGTCGTGCACGAGGGCAAGGGCGCCATCGTGGACAGCCCCGTCGTCACCCTCCTGCTGGCCTTGGTGCGCTATGCTGCCCACCCCGGCGACCGGCTGGCGCTGCGGCACCTGCAGATGAGCCCGCTGGCCACCCAGCCCGAGCTTGCCAGCCCCGACCTCCTGCCCGGCGCCCTCCTCAAGGCCCTGCACGAACGCGGCTTCGCCGAGACCCTGCGCGACTGGGGAACGCGCTTGGATGGCCTCGATCCCTTCGGCCGCCAACGCCTGCGCGAACTGCTGGCCGCGGCGGAACGCTTCGATGCCACCGGCGTGCGTGACCCCGACGCCTTTGCGGACTACATCCAGGCCTACCAGGTCAAGGCCAGTGCCGCGGCGGGCACCGTCCGCGTCATGACCATCCACCAAGCCAAAGGTCTCGGCTTCGGCCTGGTCATCGTACCCTTCGCCGCCAATGCCAAGGGCTTCGAGAAGCCTGGCGACCCCGAACTGCTCACTGACGATGAGAGTTGGGTGCTTGAACCGCCCTGCCAGCAGGCCTTGGCAGCGGCCGCCGGGGCACCGCTCGCAGCCCTCGATGCCGCCCGCGCCAAGGGTAACTTCAGCCAGCTCTGCGTACTCTATGTGGCGCTGACGCGCGCGGAACAGGCGCTTTACATGATCATTCCCAAGGCGAAGGGCGAACCCACGACGGTCCGTGAGGCGGACTTGCTGCGTGAGCGGCTCGTGGCCGGCGACTCCGCCGGCACCGGTCCCGGCCGCCTCGAGCAACTCTATGCCAGCGGCGACCCGGCCTGGTTTCAGCGGCCGGGGCCGGGGGATCAGGACAAAGGCAAGGACGAGGAGCTGCCCGCATGTTCTGCGGTGCGCCTCACGTACGCCGCGGAGGTCACCCGCCGCGAACCGTCCAAAGAGCATGCCGAAGAGCGTGCCTTCCCGGCGCCGTGGCTGTTCAGCCTCGAAGCGGGCAACGTGCGCGCCTTCGGTTCCGCCATCCATCGCCTTTTCGAGCGGATCGAGTGGCTCGAGGACGCGGACATCGAGCCCCTCATCGCCGTCTGGCGGGCAGAGTCCGTGGAGCCCGCGGCCCTGCTGGCCGACGTCGAGCGGCAGTTCCGCACCTGCCTGGCCAATCCTGACGTCCAGCGGCGACTGGCCCGCCCTGCCGACCCGTTGGCGGGCGAAGCGTCTGCTGAGCCGCCGCGACCAACGGGCGCCGCCGAGGTCTGGCGCGAGGCCCCCTTCAACCTGGTGCTGGAATCGGCCGGCCGGCGCCACCTCGTCAGCGGTCGTTTCGACCGCCTCGTTCTCGAGCGCAACGCCGCGGGCCGGCCCGTGCGCGCCACGGTCTTCGACTTCAAGAGCAATCGGGTCGACACCGAGGCCGATATGCGCAACGCCGCCGCGGGCTACGCCGGCCAGATGGCCGACTACGCCCGCGCTGCCGCCCATCTGCTCAGCCTGCAGCCCGCGGACGTCGCCACCGTCCTGCTCTTCACCCGCACCGGTCAGGTGTGGCCGCGTTGAAGGGATGTTACGAGTTCCGCAGCCTCTCCCTTGCCTCGCCAGGCTCAAAGCAATAGGTATGTCCGGCCCGCCCCTGGAAGCCGGGTTCTCCGCGACCCGGTCGCGGGATACGGAGACCCCGCGTTCCAAAGCGCGGGGTCTCACGCCCGGCTTGTATGTGACTTGACGGCGATCTTCGTTCAGAGTTCAGCCTTCAGCACCAAGCGGGCGCAGTGCCGCCCGATCATGTCAGAGCGAAACATCGGACCGCCGCGCGAGCGTCCACGGGTGCCCTGCACCCCGCGAGCTCTTGTTTCACAGCAGGAGCTTCGCCCTCCATGGGAACCGCTCCCGGTGGGCGCGGCCACGGCTCCGCAGGAGCTTCGCCCTCCATGGGAAGCGCTCCCGGTGGGCGCGGCCACGGCTCCGCAGGAGCTTCGCCCTCCAGACGCGCGGCGTGGCCTGGTCGACGCACCCACAACGGATGCTCGTCGATGAGTTCCACCCGGCCAACCCGGTAGTTGATCCAGTATCCTTCACGCATGCCCATGGTCCTCTTGGGCAGAGCCGGGGGCATTGGCGTCAACCCTCGACGTCCAGCCTCATTCTGTCGATCAGAAGCAGTCAGCCGCGGCGGATCGTCTTTTCTGGTCACGTCTGGCCCGTTCGCGGGCCGGTTGCAGTTGTGACCTACTCCGGGGGTGGCCGTGGACGACTGCGGCCCAACGTTGGGAACGGACCTACCCAGCACTTGCGGTCCGCTGCCGCGGGACGCCGGCTTGGGGTATAGTAGGGCGTTCCTCGTTGCCAACGCGGTGGCGGGGCTCGAGGTGCTGGACTTGTTTCGCCGCTAACCTGAATGGGAGCGTCTGCCGTGAAAGCCAACGAACACCCCGACTCGAGCCCCCACTGCGTTCCCGACCTGGACCGGGAGCGCCGCATCGGCTTCCCCGAGGTGATCTACTGCCCCGGCAAGACGGATGAGCAACTGCGCAGCGTGGCGAGCGCCCTGTTCGCCGCCCATCCCAATGTCCTGGCGACGCGGGCCACGCCGGCGCAGGGCGCCGTGCTGCGCGCGGTTGACGCGCGCGTCTGCTACAGCGACCTCGGGCGCGTTGCCTATCTGCACTTGGATCGCACGCTGCGCGGTCGCGGCGAGATCGCGGTGGTGTCGGCAGGGACGACGGATATCCCGGTGGCCGAAGAGGCCGCCTGCACCGCCGAAGTGATGGGCAGCGCGGTGCGGCGCATCTACGATGTTGGGGTGGCCGGCATCCACCGGGTACTGAAGCGCCGGGAGGAGCTCGATGCCTGTGAGGTCGTCATCGTCTGTGCCGGGATGGAGGGCGCCTTGCCCAGCGTTGTCGGGGGGCTGACCTCGCGGCCCGTCATCGCGGTGCCGACGTCGATCGGCTATGGGGCGTCGTTTCAGGGTCTGGCAGCGCTACTCGGGATGCTCAACAGTTGTGCGCCCGGGGTGACGGTGGTGAATATCGATAACGGCTTCGGCGCCGCCTATGCCGCCTGCCGCATCAACCGCTTGCGCTAGGGAGGTGGCTCCTGTGCAGATCCTCTGTGAATCTTGTGGTGCGGTGGTTGCCGGCGAGCGTATCGACCTGCAGCGCAACCTGGCCACCTGCACGGCCTGCAACCAGGTCTTCAACTGCCAGGCGCAGCTCGACGCTCTGGTGGCGGGCGAACTGCTTACCCGGCGCCCGCCGGTGCCGCTGCCCAAGGGCGTCCAGGTGTTTCACCGCAGCAACGGTTTGCGGATCGTCCGCCGGTGGTTCAGCGCCAACGCGTTCGTGCTTTTGATCTTCGCGTGCTTCTGGGACGGCTTTCTGGTGCTCTGGTTCACCCTGGCGACTCGGCATGGACAGTGGTCGATGGCGGCTTTCGGCAGTCTGCACGCTCTGGTCGGCCTGGGGCTCTCGTACTGGGTGGTGGCGCTGTTCGTCAACAGCACGGTCGTCACCGTCCTGCAGGGCCAACTTGAGGTCCGTCACGGGCCGTGGCCTGTCCCCGGCAATCGCTGTCTGCCCGCCCAGGACCTGGAGCAGCTCTACACCCGCGAGCGGATCTCCCATTCGAAAAACGGGACGTCCATCTCCTACGAGCTCCGGGCCCGCCGCCGCGACGGCACCGACATCAAGCTCCTCGGCAGCCTCGAGCGCGAGGAGCAGGCCGTGTACATGGAGCAGCAGCTCGAGGCCTTCCTCGGTATCAAGGACCGCCGGGTGGCCGGCGAGGGGCGCGGCTGAAGGCCTAACGACGGCCCGACGCGGGGGCGGACCGCCGTCACTTCAGCGTGATCTGCACCGCGGCGCCCTGGCCTGGCAGGATGGCGGTGGTCGTTGCCGTGGCGCCCGCCTGGTTCGCGGTCACCCGGTAGTCCCCCAGGAAGCCGCGGATTCGTGCCACGCCCTGCGCGTCGGTCGTTGCCGTCGCCTGGGTCCACCACTGCCCGAAGACGAGGTCGCGGTAGGCCTTGCCGTTGGGCTTCTCTTCCCAGTTGCGGCGGAGCATGGCGCCCTGGGGTCTCCAGTGCGACCCTTCCCAGAAGCCCCACATCTGGAAACCAACGACGCCGGGGTGGCTGAAGAGGACGGTCAGGAAGTCGCGCGTGTAGTCAGCCTGGGCCTGTTCGTCGTCGATGTCGACGTCGAACTCGGTGACGCGCATCTTGAGTCCGAGCTGGGCGAAGTCCTCGAGCGTACGGTAGACCTGGGCCGGATCCTTGAGGCTGGAGCCGATGTGGCCCTGGAAGCCGATGCCGGTGACGGGCGCCTTCTGGTCGAGCAGGAACTGGATGGTCTGCCGGTAGGCGTCATGCGCGGCGCTCCCGGGGCCATCGCCGTTGAGGATGCTGTAGTCGTTGATGTAGAGGTCGGCAGTGGGCAGGGCCGCGCGGGCACAGCGGAACCAGTCTGCCATGATCTCACGGCCGTAGAGGTCCATCAGATCATGGTTGGCGCGTGGCTCGTTGAGCACGTCCCACTCGTCGACCAGGCCGCGGGTGGCGGTCGCGATGTCGCGGATGTGCTCACGGACGCGCTCCGGAACAGCCTGTGGGTCTTTCTCTTTCAGCTCCTTGAGGCTCTTCGGCAGGTTATCCCAACCGGGCCAGACCATGACGTGGCCACGCACGACGCTGAAATGGTTGTCCTTGAGCCACTGCAGGGTCTTGAGGGCGGCCGCGCGCGAGAAGTCGGGGCCCCACTCGCCGTCCCACGGGGGCCACTTGAGGGCGTTCTCCGTGCCTGAGGAGTTGAACAACTCCAGCAGCTTTTCACGGTACCGCTGTCCGGTTTCGTCCTCCTGCAGCAGTACCCCGCTGACGATGGATCCGAAAGGGAAGGCATGGCGCTGCATCTCGATGCGGACCTCGGCCCCCGGCACGGGTTTGCCGGCGGCGTCGGTGACCCGTATGCTGAGGTCACTCTTGCGGTGTGTTTCGATGCGTGCCGCGGCGGCGGCGCGCCAGGGCGCTTCGGCGGCGTGGCCGGGATAGGTCACCGGCGTGCGCGGCAGTTGGGCCGTCGTCACTCCCGCCGGGAAGCGCAGCAGCCGGACCGCGGCGATCTCGATGGCCTGGAGGTTGAAGCCGGTGCCGAAGCACAGCGCCGTCTCCCCCGCGGCCCGGTCCGTCGAGATCACAAACGGGTAGTGGTACGGCGCCCAGGCTTTGGCCACGCTGACCGTCTTGGAGAGATCCTTGGCGAAGTCCGGGGAGTTCTTCTGAAAGTACACCTCGACGCGGCCCTCGCCGGTCTCATCGGCCGACGACAGCGTCCGCGCCCAGAACTGTACCAGCATGACCTCGCCCTTCCTGACCGCCGGGGGGACCGTCACGCTGATCTGGAAGTCCCAGAACTGCCGCATGCGCTGCCGGTTCGTCAGGCGCACGGCCTGCTGGAACGGCTGGCCGCTTACCGCGACCCGTTCGACCACGGCGCGCTCACTCTGCAGGGGCGCGATCTGCTCCAGGTAGGGCCGGTCCAGAAGCTCGGTGCCGGGCGGCAGGTCGGCCGCTCCGACGGTGGCCAGGGCGAGGGTACTCAACAGGGCGGGGATGCTCACGAGACCAGGTTTCATAGCAGACCTTTACGTTTCCCGCGCTGCGGACGCTGGGCCTTTACTCCTTCAGCACCATATCAATGCACATGACGGCCGCCAGAATGAGCTGGCGCGCCACGCTGTCCGCAGGCACGACCTCCGAGATCTGCAATACGTAGTTGTCGGCGCTGGTGAACAGTTCCTTGCCCAGCCCCGCCCATTTCTTGGTGACGTGGGCAAGTTCGGTCTCGGCGGCCAGGAAACGGAAGTCCCACCCGGTCCACTTCCCCTTCAGTTGGCACACCGGCCGACCCCCGGCATCCAGCACGGTAAAGGCTCCGCCGAGCGTGAAGAGCTTCTGCTTGAAGCCCCCGATGACCCGGTCATTCTCGTCCAGGACCTCCACCTTCGACAGGAAGACAGACACCCCGCGGGTGACCCGTACAACCTGCTTTCCATCCGGGGTTCTGATCTGGATGTCAAACGGGGTCATGCGTTTATAGTCAGTGAAACGGAAGAGTTTCGTGAAGAACCCCAAGCGTTCCTCGCGGCACTCCATGATGATCTGGCCACTGTCCGGATCGTGGATGTCAAAATTGTTCGCTGCCCTGAACATCCCGACGTGCTCTTTCACCAGATAGAGGTTCCGGCTGAGAACGGCCTGCATGGTCTCCACTCCTTCCATCTCGGTTACGGCCAGGGTTTGGCCGGAGGGTACGGTGTTGCTGTCAGGTCAGGATATTGCGGCCATCAGCTTTCCAGTACCCAGGTGCAGTTCCCTGATGGACACAGTCTGCATGTGCACAGTGTACCACAAGGCGGGCCATGAGGCAACTCTCGGTGGCTGGTGCTGAGCGGGTCCCGCGTCCGGGGCTGCGTCGGCTTGTGGCGAGGCGAAGGGGCGCGATAGTGGGGGGGGGCGCACCAAGAGGGCTCCCAGGCCACGGGGGAAGCACCATGGACGGTGTCCGGCTGCCCGCGCATTACTACCAGCACTTCGATGCCGATTTCTCGCTGGCCATACCCGGCGAGGGTTACGGTGGCTGGAAGCAGGCCGACCTCGACATTTCGTGGGAGCACACGGCGGTGGTCGTGATGCATGCTTGGGATGCAGGTACGCGGGCGGAGTTTCCCGGCTGGCACCGCGCGGTCGAGTACATCCCGCGGTCTGCTGACATTTGTCGGAAGGTCTTTCCGCCCCTGCTCAAGGCGGTGCGTGAGACCGGTTTCAAGCTCATTCACGTTGCCGGGGGTGGGGATTACTACACGAACTGCCCGGGCTACCAGAGGGCGCTCGGCCTGGCCGGGCCCTCGCCCCTGGGTGCGCCGGGTGTCGCCGGCGACGAGACGTTGGCGCGGTTGCAGGCCTTCCGGTCGGCGAACGTCTTTGTCGGCACGCATAACCAGGCCGATGTGGCGCGCGGCTTCCAGCGTTTGGACTTCGCGCCGCAGGCGCGGCCCTTGGGCGACGAATGGGTGGTCGGCGATACGCACCAGTTGGTGGCCGTCTGCCGTCACCTCAACGTGAATCACCTGATCTACGCCGGGTTCGCCATCAACTGGTGCCTGTTACTCTCGCCGGGCGGCATGGCAGAGGCCGCGAAGCACGGTATTCTATGCTCCGCTTTCCGGCAGGCCGTGACCGCCGTTGAAAACCGCGAGACGGCGCGCCGCGAGGTCTGCAAGGAACTGGGCCTGTGGCGCGTGGCTCTGGCCTACGGGTTCGTCTTCGATGTCGACCCCTTTGTCGAGGCCATCCGGCGGCACCAAGGCGGGATCTGACCGCTCCGACGGATCCGTCAGATCCGTCAGATCGGACCGATCACCGGGAATAGGGAGTAGCCTGATGAAGCTCTGCATGATGACCTACACCATGGCGCGCCAGGGCGTTGGCCCCGAGGACATTGTCCGCTGTGCGGCCGACCTCAAGCTCGAGGGTATCGACTGGGTCAGCACCTATGGCCGCGACCCCCGCGACCTGCGGGCGCTGAGCGCGGCGGCGGGCCTGACCATCGCCTGCCACACCTTCTTTCTGAGCTCCTTTCCCGCCGGCGACTGGCTGAGCGAGGCCAAGCGCGGCCTGGCGGACGCCGTTGTCCTGGGCGCCCCGGTGGTCATGATCCCCACCATGCAGCGGCCTGACCTCGACCGCATCCTCTTCCGGACCCTGTGGATCGACGCGCTCGAACAGATCGCGCCGCTGGCGCGGCAGGCGGGCGTGGTGCTGACCATCGAGAACTTCCCCGGCAGCGCCAGCGCTTTTGTCACCGCCGCGGACTTCCGGGAGGCCAAGCGCCGCGTCCCCGACCTGAAGCTGACGTTCGACAGCGGCAATGCTGCCGGCGGCGAGGATCCCGTCGCCTCGTACACGGCCTGTGCGGCGGACGTCGTGCATGTCCACCTCAAGGACTGGTATGTGCGGGATGAGCCGACCGCGGGCTACGTACCGATGCTGACGGGTAAGCACTTCAAGCCGGCCCTGATCGGTGAGGGTGACATGCCCACGGCCGCCGTCTGGCAGGCCATGCGCCAGGCGGGGTACCGCGGTTACGTGAACATCGAGTACGAAAGCAACGATATCCCGGTCGCCGAAGCGATGCGCCGTGCCGTGACCTACCTGCGCAGTCTGTGACCCCTGGGCGGAGGCCGCCGTGACTCCGGCGGCGGCGCTCAGCGCTTGCCGACCGGGGCGATGTAGAGGGTGAACTCCTCGTCGCCATCGACGCCGAGGAGGCGGTCGCAGGCGTTCTGATCGTAGGCAGCGATGGCACAGGTGCCCGCGCCGAGGCTCTGACAGGCCAGATAGAGGTTCTGGCAGACGTGGCCGGCGTCGAGGGCCAGCACCTTGTGGGCCGCCAGGTCGTAGCGCCATTCCATGCGCGCCGGCAGCACGGTCCAGAAGAAGGTCACCGCGGCGCCGGCAACGAAGTCCTGTCCGAGGCAGGCGGCGGCCGCCCGGTTGCCGATCTGGGCGTCGGTCGTCAGTTGTGCTAACTGCCCGTCAAAGGGTAGATAGCGGTACAGGCCGGGGCGCAACGACGTGACGCGGTCGACGGCCAGATAGGTCTCGAAGGCATGGCGTGCTCCCGCCGAGGGCACGGTGCGCAGTGCCGTCGCCGCGTTCAGCACTTCCCGCACGCCTTGCGTCGCCCACAGCAGGGCGGCCAGTTCCTCCAGACTCAGCGCGGCGGCGCTGAAGTCGCGCACGCTCTCCCGGCCGGCGATCGCCTCTCCCAGCGCCATCCGTCCCAGCCGGGCCAGCGCCTCTGCGCCCTCGGGGAGGTTCAGGCGTACCACCTCCGGCGAACAGGGCTTCTGCAGCGGCGGCGCTGGCTCGCGCCGGCTTTGCGCGGTGCGCGCGAAGTCGACCCGCTGCCGGATGGTGTCCTTCAGGAAAAAGCGCGACTCTGCAAAGGCTGAGTTCGACATGGATGGCCAGGCTTCCCAGGCCGCAGCGGGGGCCCGCCGTGCCGCCATCGTATTTCCCTGGAGAGGCGCCTGGCCCCAGGCGCGGGCGGTCGAGGCCGACCGTATCTCCATAGGCGTACGGGCACCGGTACCCGTCGCATCTCGAGCCGAGCACCGGCCGCGGCTGCCTTCCACGCCGGCCCCAGCCCCGGTTCACCGCTGCTGAGCTTACCGCGCCGCCCCTAGGCGCAGGCGGAAGGTACGGATCTGGTAGGGGGTGATGTCGAAGCTGAAGCGCCCGCCCGTGGCGGCCAGCGCGTCGCTGTTTTCCTCGACGAGATTACAGGCCAGAACCTGGCGGCAGGGCAGGTCGACCACGACGCTGACCCGTCCACGCTCGCCGTTGGGTTCGTAGAAGCGCAGGATGACTCCGTCCCCGTCCTCGGCCGGCTTGAGGGCCTCGAGGATGGCGGGTCCGTCGACGTGCAGGTACGACACCGCCGCCTGCGGGGCGGTGGTGGGCACGGCCAGCAGCGGCGTATTCAGTTCCGCGGCGCGGCGCACCGTCTCACCGACCCGCCAGTCGCCGCGGTGCGGCAGCAGCGCGTAGGTGAACTCGTGGGCGCCCTGGTCGGCCTCCGGATCAGGGAATTCTGTACCACGTAATAAAGTCAGGCGCAGGATGTTACCGAGTACGTCGTGGCCGTACTTGGAGTCGTTGAGCAGGCTGACGCCATAGCCGCCCTCCGAGAGGTCGGCCCAGCGCAGTCCGCAGACTTCGAACTTGCCCTCCTCCCAGGACGTGTTGCGGTGGTTGGGCCGTTCGAGGGCGCCGAACTGAACCTCGAACGTGGCATGGCTGGCGCGCACCGCGAGGGGGAAGGCGACCTTCAACAGCGTCTGCCGTTCATGCCAGTCGACGCGTGTCTGGAAGTCGATGCGCGGCAAACCATTGTAGAGGATGATATCCTGCTCAACGGTGGTCTGGCGATGGCTGCGCCGCAGGCGGGCCACGGCGCGGACCGGGCCACGTTCGACGATTTCGACCGAGGTCGTTCCCTCCCAGGCGTACTCGCGCTGGGTGTAGCTGGCGTGGATGTTCCAGGCCGCTTCGTGCTCCGGGCCGTCCTGGAAGAGCTGCAGTTGGTTGGCGGCAGCGCCGGCGGCGATCACCTCGCGGTCGGCGCGTTTGTCAAAGAGCCGAGAGAGGCTGCCGTCGAGGCCCAGTTCGAGTCGGTAGAACGCATTCTCCAGCACCCGGTCGGCGGTCTTGAGTGCGGTCTTGGCCGGGCGGCCCTTGCGGACGTGCAGGTCGGTGGCGCCGAGCGCGGGCACCTTGGGGACGACGACGGCCACGGTGGCCATGCCGTTGGAGCGGGCGATGACCTGGGCCGGCAGGGTTTCGCCAGCGCACTCGGCCACCGCTGTCGGGCCCGGGTCCGGCACCGCGACGTAGACCACGTCCTGCCGGTCCCAGGACAGGGCGTTGAAAAGGCGCTGGACCGGGGCGGCGCCGGTGGTGGCGTCGGCCAAGGCTTGCAGGCCCTGGTCGCGGCTCTGCCGCGCCTCGGTCAGCACGCGGGCATGGTCCACGGCGGTGTCGACATAGACCTCGCCGATGGAACTGCCGGGCAGGATGTCGTGGAACTGGTGCAGGAGGGTGGTCTCCCAGCCGCCGCGCAGGTGCGCCGCGAAGGCGCCGATGGCGGCCGTGGTCGGTGGGCCGGAGCGCCCCCCACACAGGCCCAGCGTACCCCAGATCTCGGCTTCGCGTAACGCTTGCTCGCAGAGACGGTTACCGCGTTTAGTACGGCCCTGGGTCGTGTAGGTGCCGCGGTGTGTCTGCAGATAGAGCTCACCGACCCATACCGGCAGGTCGGGCTGGGTCGTATGCAGGTCGGCGAAGAACTGTTCGACCGTGCCCTGGCGACAGGCGGGCAGTCCCGGGTAACCTGTCGCCCGCTCGGCAAACTGCATCATCTCCTCGGTGACACCACCACCGCCGTCGCCAAAGCCGAAGGGGAAGAGTTGCTCATCGTAGGCGCCCTTCTGCAGGGACGAGTCCGCCGAGCGCGCCAGTTGTTCCGGGCACGGGGTTCCGTTGTAGGCGCCGCCGCCTAGCTTCGGGATGTGGGCGAGCACACGACTGCCGTCCATGCCTTCCCACCAGAAGAGGTGGTGCGGGAAGGGGTCACGCGACTGCCAATGCAGCTTCCAGGTCCAGAATGAGCGCACGCCGCAGCCGGTGAGGATCTGCGGCAGGCCGGCGTTGTAGCCGAACACGTCCGGCAGCCAGCAGACCGTGGGGCGGGTGCCGAACTCCTCTCTGAAGAAACGCAGGCCGTAGAGGATCTGGCGGATCAGCGATTCGCCGCTGGCGACGTTGGCGTCGGCCTCCACCCACATGGCGCCGGTGGTCTCCCAACGCCCCGCGGCGACCCAGTGCTGGATGTCCGCGTAGAGATCGGGGTAGTGCTGTTTGGTGTAGGCGAAGAGTTGCGCCTGGCTGCAGGCGAAGTGGTAGTTTGGGAAGCGCTCCATGAGCCGGCAGGCGGTGGCGAAGGTGCGGCTGCATTTCCGCACGGACTCCTTGAGTGGCCAGAGCCAGGCCGTGTCGATGTGCGTATGGCCGGTAAGAAAGAGCCGCCCGCCCTCAGGATCCGGCGCGATCGCCGCCAGGCGCTCGGCAAAGCGCGCCCGGGCCGCCAGGATGTCGCGCCGCAGCGGCGCCGCCGGCAGGGTATGGTCGATCGCCAGCAGAGCCTCGTCCAAGGCCGCGCTCAGGCGGACTTTGCGGCGTTCGTCGGCGATGGCATTGATGGTCTCGAAGGCGAAACGCAGATCGTAGTAGGCGCCCTCGATCTCCGCGTCGACGCGCTCCCAGCGCGCGCCGCGGAAGGTGCCCTCGGCGCCGCGCTGCCCCGGCTCCCAGAAGGCGTGCGGTACGGACTGGAACTCGATCTGCAGCTCGTGCTGGCCGCGGGCTGCCAGGGGCGTGCGCGGGTGGGCGAAGTCGAGGCCAGCCCAAGGCTTGCCGTCCAGGCGGAGCAAGCCCTCCATGGCCTCAAAACTGAAGCTCAGAAACGTCTCTGCCGCCGGCCAGCCGCGCGGGGCGCTGGCGCGGGTCTGCAGGAAGACCGTGTGCAGGGCCGGCCAGCGCGAGACGGCGCTGACAGCATGCCAGTCGTCGAGGATTTCGTAGTCGCCGGGAGCCCGGTGTCGCGCCAGGCGTCCCTGCCAGTCGCTGAGCGGCCGGGATTCGATGACGGCAGCGTTGCTCAGCAACGCCAGTTTGGCCCGTACGATTCTCGCATCCATCGCGTCTTGCTCCCTGTAACGGTTGCCAGGTGCTGCGCACGGCGGATAGTACCCTCTCGCCGTCTCTCCGTCCCGCCCTCTCGCCCCCGGTCTACTTCTCGCGGACGATCCAGAAGCGGTCCACCCAGACGGCCTTCACGTTGGCGGCATTGCGCGTCGGCGCGACCCACAGGAAGGCATTCTCGTTGAGGGTCGTGGTGTTGAGTTTGTAGACGTGGTACTGCGCGTCGGCCACCCCGGCGCAGGGTATGGCGATGGCCCCGAGGTCGGCGCGGGCGCGGTCGTCGTAGATGCCGGCGCCGAAGGCCTGGCCTTCATTTCCCGTCTTCTCGACGCGGACGGCCACGTAGACGCTGTACGTGGCCTGGGGCTCGAAGCGCTTGCCGGCCAGGGGCTGTTGGGTGGCCCATTGGTTGTGGTCGCCCGGCATGCGCACCGCCACCTTGTCCGAGGCCAGATCATCCGGCTCCAGGCCGGCCCAGACGCCCTCGTTGGCGAGGTAGAAACCGGCATCCTGCAGGTCGAAGTACTGCCCGCGCGGCAGGCCCTCGCAGCCGGGCGGCCGGGGCGAGGGGGTACGCTTCAGGCCCACGGTGCGCCGCTCGAGCGAGTCCACACGGCTGCCTTCGGAGATCATGGTGATGCCGTTGGCTTTGGCGAGGTCGAGGAAGGTGCGGAGGTTTCCGACGTAGTCGGCCGGGCCAGGCCAGGCGAGTTGGGACTGCGCTGCCTCGTCCTGCAAGTCGTACCAGCGTCGCAGCCAGACGTAGCGCAGCGGCAGGCGCGCCACCTGCACGCGTTGCAGGAGTTGTGGGTCCGCCTGGGCCGCCGCTTCGGCCTGGTTGAAGAGGCGCTCTGCCTGGCTGAGCAGGGTGAGATTGAGGAAGCCTGCGGAGGTCGTCATGCCGATGTTCAGGTACGTGTTCCGGGCCTCGGCCTCGTCATGCAGACGCTGGATGTACTCGGCGATGAAGGGCGCTGCCGGGCCGTAGTAGCCGCGCACGAACTCGTCCACCAGGGCGCGGTCATCCCGTTGCGGGTTCCACAACAGCTTGGCCAGTACCCAGGCCCGCAGCTCGGCAAACTCTCCCCCCGGCGACTGGTAGCCGCCCTGCTCGAAAATGCCCTTGACGCCGTTGGCCACGAAGAAGCGGATGTTCGGGCCCAGGACGCGCAGGTTCGGGTGGGGCTGGATGTAGTGGCTGAAGTTGGTGGTGTAATCCCAGATGTAGAGCCGTTTGCAGATAGCGGACCAGCCTTTGATGTCGTCGGCGAAGGTCCGGTTGCTCTCGGCCGTCAGCGGGTGCGCGAAGTCGCACTCGATGCTGCAGAGGCGGACGATGACGTTGGGCAGCGGCTTGACGTGCCGGGGCGGCTTGCGGGTGTACTGATAGGCCAGTGTGTCGACCGCGACCTGCGGGTAGGTCTTGCCCACTTCGGTGGCGATGGCGTTGACCAGATGCAGCAACGGCCCCGCCGGCGAGCCCTCCGCGTCCTCGAGGGCCTTGCAAGGGGCGCACTGGCAGTGGTTGTCCCAATCGTTCTGGGAGACCGAGACGATGGTGGCTTCGGGGTTCTCGGCGAGCCGCTGCAGCACCTGCTGGATCAGGAAGCCCTTGAGCTCCGCGTTGGTGACGCAGAGCTGGGTGCGCTCGCCGTCGCCGCCGCCGACCCGTTGGCCGTTGATCTCGCTGAACCACTCGGGGTGGTCCTTGAAGTGCGTTCCCGGTGGCACCAGCAGGTCGAAGGTGTGCACAAAGATACCGGCATATGACAGCTTGCCGCCCCGCGCTTCGTCCAGGCGGGTGGCCATGCCATTGGACTGATTGCGGACCGCGAAGTCGGCGTCGTAGGCGTCGAACCAGAACGGCTCGCGGTACTCCAGCGGCGGGACGTAGCGCACATGCTGCTCGGGTATCGTCAGTTCGGGCAGGGCGGGGATGAAACTGACTTTGGAGGACCACCAGCGGCAGCCGACGGTGTCCTCGAGGAAGGTGTAGACCGCGTAGAGGGTGCCGCGCGGGCGGTCGCCGGCCAGTAGCAGGTGCGGGCCGCGGCTCTCGATCACGAGGCCATCGGGGTCGAGCGTGTCCAGCCTGAGATCGGGTGCCAGTCCGGCCGCGGCCTGGCCCGGTCCAACCAGCAGCGCCGGACCGGCCGGCAGGGTGGCGGTGGCCTGCACGGGGAACTCGGCGCCGGTCACCTGCTTGAGCAGGCTGGAGAGCTCGTCGGCGGCGTGGCGCTCGGCCGGCGTCGCGCCGGGATCGACCACGATGACGTAAGCGGTCTTGCCGCCCGCGGCCAGCGGGTGGGGGACGCCGAAGGCCGTCGGCGTTGCCGCGAGGCCGAGCAGAAGAGCGCAGTGCAAGGCGGCTGGAAGTCGCAACATGATTCTTATCCCTATCTCTGTGGCCAAAGAGAGCCGACGGATCTCAGCAGCGCAGGAACGTACCGGCAGGGCGGGCAACGCGCAAGCTGGGCGGCGGCCGGATGGATGAACGCGGGCCGTGCGTGTATGTTGGGGTCGCTGGTGGACCAGGCCGGGGCACAGCTTGTGGAGTCGTAAGGACGAATACGCATGTCGCAGAGTAAAGCGCTGCCTGTCAGTGAAGCGGCAGCGGACTGGCTGCTGTCAGCCCTCGGCAACGAGCGGCTGTTCCAGGCCGTCTTGGCGGTTCCGCTGCTGCAGGACGCCGTGTTTCGCGGCGGTTTCCAGCCGGCTCCGGCTACCTTGGCCAAGCCGGCCGTACGGATGCGCCTGCGCGCGGCGTTGCTGGGGCGGCTCGAGCGGGTTGAGGCGCTGTTGCGTCAGGCGCTCGAGGCGCCTTGGGCTCCCGCTTGCCGCGCCCTCCAGATTCTGGATGCGGACTGGTTGCGACGGCATTGGCGCGACCTTCTGCGCGGCACGGGCAGTCCGGCCCTGGCGGTAGCCATGGCCATCGACGCGCGCCCTGCCGTGCGGCGTCGCGGCCTGCGGTTGCTGCGTCGGCAGGCACTCTGGCGCCCGGATTGGCCGGCGCGGCCCGAACGTCTGCCGGCGGAGGTCCGTCTGCTGGCGCCCTTCGCCCCAGTCGCGGTGCCCGCGGCGCCGCCAGCGCCGGCGGCGGGCGTGGTCGACGCGGGTCTGCAGCACGACATCGCCGCCCAGCGTGAGGCCTTGGCCCGGCAACGGGACAAGGTCCGCGAGGGCGAGCACGAGCTCCGCCAGGCACGCCTTGAAGGGGAACAGCGCGAGCGCGAACTCCGCCGTGAACTGCGCGAGGCCCGCGCCGCCAGCGAGCAGGCTGTCGGCGCGGTCGAGGCGCGGGTCACCGCCGCGGTGGCGGCCTTCAAGCGCGAGGCCCTCGGACTGACGCCTGAGGTCGCTCGGCTGGCTGATGCCGCGACCGCGGTGGGCACGGTCGCGCTCCTGGCCCGCGCCGAGGACGTGCTGGCGGAGCAGCGTCGGCAGAATGAGCTGCATGGGACTTACGAGGCGATCCGCGCCCGCATTCGCGAGCTTGCCGCCATGGCGCAGCGTCTGGGCGTGTGCATGGACGAATCGGTCAAGGTCCTCCCTGACGTCCGCCGTGTCCATGCGGCCGTCTGTCGGGAACTGGACCGTCTGCAGTCGCTGCTGCCCGAGGCGGACATCCTCGCGACCGACCTGGCGACCCAGCTCATGGCCCGCATCAAGGAGGCGGCGCCGGCCAGTGACGTGCTGCCGCAGTTGGATCGGCTTGAGGGCCTGCTGGATCTGGATCTGATTGCCGATCTGCTGGGCGCGGCGAGCCTACGGCACGTGCGGGAGGCCCTGGCGCAGCGCCGGCGGTTGATCGCGGCCGTGGTGCATGCCGGGGGAGCCCCGGTGGTGGCGGCCGCAGCGGTACGTGTCCGCGAGATCTGGGATGTGCGCGCGGCGCTGAACGGCGGAGCCGCGCCGGCCATCCATGTCTTTGTCGATGGCTACAACGTGATCCGCCGCGTCCCCGAGTTGGCGCTCCACGAACTGAACGAAGGGATGTCGCGGAGCCGCGATATCTTCTGCGGGCTATGCCGAGTCCGAGCCCGCTCGTTTGCCCGCGTCGAGGTCGTGTTCGATGGCCAGGGGGCCTTGAGTGCCCGCGAGGAACGTGATGGGCTGACGGTGGTGTTTTCGAACGGCTTGCGGGAGTCGCAGAATGCCGACGAGTACCTGCTGGCCCGCCTGGGCAGGGCTCGCATCGAAGGGGGTGCGGTGTGGTTGGTTACCGATGATCGCGGCCTACGCGCTCAGGCCGAACCCTGCTGTGACGCCTTCGTGGGCTGTGCCGACTGGCACCGGTTCCTGCGCTGAGTCTCATCCTGCGGGGCCCGGCGGCTTACCGCCAGGCTTCTCCCGTGAGGCGCGGATACGGACCCTGGTTCCCTGCCCCTGTGGCCGCTCGCGGAGGGTTGACGCATGCATGTCAAGGAACTGCTCAGCCTCAAGGGCAAAGTCTGTCTGGTGACCGGCGGCGCTGGGCGCTACGGGAAATGCATCGTGGAAGGCCTGGCAGAGGCCGAGGGCACGGTGATCACGGCGAGCCGTAACCTCGCCGCCAACGAAGGCGTGGCCGCGGAGTTCCGGGCCCGCGGCCTGGATGTCCATGCCGCCCAACTTGACCAAGCCGACCATGCGTCAGTGGTCGCGCTCACGGGCCTCATTCGGGAGCGTTTCGGCGGTCTTGATGTCTTTGTCAACAACTCGGTCTCACGGCCCATGCAGGGCTACCGCGGTCCCCTCGAGCAGTTCGCCGAGTCGATGCGGGTCAACGCCACGGGGATGTTCGATATCACGCGCGAGATGACCGATCTGCTCATCGACCGCGGCGGCGGCTCAGTCGTCCACATCAGCAGCATGTTCGGCATGTTCGGTCCCGATCTCTCGAACTACGACGGCACCACCATGGGCGAACCCCCGCCGGATTACTTCTTCCATAACGCCGGACTGCTGGCCTTGGCGCGCTACCAGACGCGCGTGCTGGGCAAGCACAACATCCGTGCCAACTGCATCTGCCCCGGTGGCCTGTATGCCCCGGAGATTCAGCCGGAGCCGTTTCGCCGGAACTACACGAAGAAGGTGCCCTGCGGGCAGCGCCTCGCCAACCCGGACGACATCAAAGGCGTCGTGGTTTTCCTGGCCAGCCAGGCCAGTGCCTACATCTCCGGCGAAGCCATTCTGATGGACGGCGGCATGCACTGCTGAGCGGCCTGAGCACGAAAGAGGGTGAATCATGGAGTCGCGCCCCCTTGGCAAGACGGGGTTGCGGGTCTCGCCGCTGTCGTTCGGCTGCGTCGAGCTCGGCCTGCCCTACGGCATCGGTGTCCGCGGCCCTGCGGATATGTTGAGCGCCGACCAGGCTGTCGAGCTGTTGCAGACGGCCCTGGCGCGCGGCATCACCGGCTACGACACGGCCCCCGCCTATGGCGCCAGCGAGCAGCTTCTCGGCCGCGCCTTCACCGGCCGTCGGCAGCAGGTCGTGCTCTGCACCAAGTGCCCCGCCCTGACCGGCGATGGTGGCCGCGTCCTGCGCAAGCGCGTCCTGCGCGACCGGCTGTTCGCCAGCCTCGACGCCAGTCTGCAGGCGCTGCGTACCGACTATGTGGACATCCTGATGCTGCACCGTGTTGAAGAGATCGTCATCGCCAATGACGAGGTCGCCGAGCTGTTCGAGGACCTCAAATCGCAACGCGCCATCCGGGCCAGCGGGGCGTCGACGTACCCTGGCGGCAGCACCGGCCGGGTCATCGAGAGCCGGCGCTGGGATGTCATCCAGATCGCGCTCAGCCTCATCGACCAGCGCGAGGCCGCCTTTCTCGAGGCCGCCGTGGCCGCCGGTATCGGGGTCATGGCGCGCTCGGTGCTCTGCAAGGGCATCCTCACCGAGCGCGGCCGGGCGCTGCACCCGGAACTGCAGGCCGTCCAGGCGCATCGCGAGCGCTGTGCCGCCGCGGCGCCGGAGGGGATGGCCCTGGCCGAGTTCGCCACGCGCTACGCGCTGAGCCTGCCCGGGATCAGCACGGTTCTCGTCGGCATCGACCGCCCCGATTACCTCGAGCAGGCGTTGGCCATGGCCGCGGCTGGGCCGCTGTCGCCGGAGCACCTCGTTGAGGCTGCGGACCTGGCCTTCCCGGATCCGGAGTTCATCGATCTGCCGGCCTGGCACGTGCAGGGCTGGCTGACCTGAGGGGAGCACGAGCATGTCGTCCCGCAAGAGCCTGACTCGTCCCGCCGTGCGCCTCGTCTTGGCCATCGCCATCCTGGCCGTGGTCGGCTGGGTGGGCCGCAGCCAATGGGTCAAGCGCCAGCTCATCCTCGCTGAGAACCGCGCCGTGGAGATGCAGAACCAGGCCCAGTACGCCCAGGCGGCCAAGGCCTACGAGGCCCTGCGCCCCCAACTGCGGGGCGACGCGGCCCGGCGCGTTACGACCAACCTGGCGGCCTGCTATGCCGCCCTGGCCGAGGACCCGGCGCTGCCGGCCGCGGCCGTCCTCGAGCTCTACCGCAAGGCCTATGGCTTCGACCCGGCGGCGGTGACCAACCCCGCCATCCTCAAGCGCCTCCGGGCGAGCCCGTAGGCGCGCTCGGGAGCGCGGGGGCGGCGGCTGCGCCCGCCGCCCTTGGGTGTTCCAGCATTTGTCGTTAGGTTATGGGGCCACGCCGCGGTGCCGTCTCGCGCGGGGGCGGCGGCTGGGGAGTCTGATTGGATAAGGGGATGGGGATGACTGCAAGAATGTCTCATAAAGGATTTTCTGCCATGGTTTTAGCGACGTTATTGGGGTTCGGTGTGGCCAGTAGCGGGGCCGTCGCCGCACCCGTTGAGGCCAAGCACGCCATCAATACCTGGCTGGTGGCCGGCACCTTCGACAACGACGCCGATAACCGCGGTTTCGCCAAGGACTGGGTGAACGAGGCCACGGTGCAACCCGCGCTGGGTCAGGACGCCGGCGGCCTGACCTGGCGCTACTTCGACGACCGTCTGTTCTCACGGAACTACGATGACTACCAAGACCTCTTCAGCTACTATAAGGTTAAGCAGGGGCTGTCGGTGGCGGCCAAGGTCGCCTATGCCCATGTCTACATTCACAGCCCAGCCGCCCTCGCGGCAGAGCTGTTCCTGGGCGCGGATAACGAGTACAGCGCCTGGCTGAACGGCGTCGCGCTGGGCTCGAGCACCGAGGGTCATTCCCGGCGCGACGCGGTGCGTTTGCCGGTGACGCTCGTGGCCGGCTGGAACCGGCTGCTGCTCAAGATCGCCAACCAGGAAGAGGGGCGCTTCGGCTTCTACGCCCGCCTTGGCGACGCCCAAGGCGATTCCCTCAAGGGCCTGACCTACGCCGTCAACCGGCTCGACGGTCCGCTCACGGTGACCACCCAGGCAATGCCCGAGGCCAAGACCGGCGTGCTGCCGCTCGCCTGGCGCGAATGGCCCTATGTTGGCGCCATGCCGCAGGTCGAGCAGATCAAGACCCCGCCCGGCAGCGATGAGGGCACCCTCGACAACTTCGTCATGTCACCCAATAACCTGATGCAGGCCTCCCCCCTGTTTCTGCAGGCCCAGGGCGGCACGCCACCGTACCGTTGGACGCTCCGCGATGGCGACCTGCCGCCGGGGCTCGCCCTGCAGGCCGATGGTCGCATCGTGGGCACGGTCGCCGCGTACGCGGAACTGCGGGAGTATGCCTTTCTGGCGCGCGTCCGTGACGCCCAGGGCGCGCGGGCCGAGAAGGCCTTGTCGATCAGCGTCCGGGAGCGCCCCAACAAGTGGTTCGAGCAGTGTCGCCTGACGGCCCTCATCCATGGGCCCGAACGACTGCCCACCGGCGATCTCGATGCCTTCGCCAAGCTGATGAAGGCGCAAGGCTATGGCCTCGCTATGCCGATCACCTATAACAATGGCGATCTCCTCTTCCGCTGGCCCGGCCGCTTCGCCACCCAGAAGCGCACCGAGAGTGATGTCGTGGCCGCCTGCAAGACGGCTCTGGAGGCCAACGGCGTCCCCTTCGGCATGTACATGGGCAATCTCAACGTCGGCGATCCGCAGTTCAGCGTCAACCAGTCCATCCTGATGGTCGAAGAAGCGATCCTCACCTACCATCCCAAGGCTTTCTGGTACGATTGGAGCGGCGTGGACGGCGAGTCGCTCGACGCCCTCTACAGCATGACCCGCAGCTATGATCCTGAGCTGCTGATCATCCTCAATGGCCATATCCGCGGCAACAACGGCGACTGGGACATCGTGGACTTCGAGGCCTGGGGTGCCTGGGGCAAGACCATCTGGGAGGTGTGGCCAGCGCACATTCCCTGGCCCAAGAAGCACACCCCGGAGACCTGGCGGCTGCTGGTCCAGCCGGAGTGGGAGATGGCCCGCGGCGCCAACTCCGACTGGCAGGAGTATCTGCGCGTCCAGCTTTCCCTGATCGGCGAGGGGTTCGTCGCCAATATGGATCACACCATGAGCCTGGGTCCCGGGGAGGTCAAGAGCCTTCGCGAGGCGCCGCTTATGCAGTGCCACATGAAGATGGCCGAGTGGGCGAATCCGCCGGGCCTCGAGCCGCTGTACCACGCCTACACGAACGTCTATCCGGGACCGCTCGAGAGTGGCACCTGGGGCTACAACACCATCAGCCTGAGCCGAGATACCATCTACCTGCACGCCCTGAGCAATGCGCGCGGCAAGACCGGGCTGCCGCCGGACCCGAGCCTGACTGTCTGGCCGCTGCGCCAGAAGGTGACGAAGGTCACCTGCATGAACAGCGGCAAAGAACTCGCATTCGAGCAGCGCGGGACGTCCACCGACTTGACCGTGACCCTCGATCTGCGCGGGGTGGTGGCGGACCCCGTGGACACCGTCTTCAAGATCGAGTTGGCAACGCCCGTGCCCGACCCCCTGACCATCCCGCCCCCGCGTTTCCAGAGCCCGAATCTGGTTCTGAAGAAGCCCGCCAAGCTGCTCTCGTTCGACGGCACGCGACCCCTGATCGCCAGCGTTCGCCAGTTCGCCTACAAGGGCGTGGACGGCGATCCCGATACAACCGCAGCCGGGGCCTACTCCTATGCCTGGACCTTCGAGGTCGACATGGAGCGGGTCTGGCTGATCGATCGCGTCGTCGTCACCTTCAACCTGCAGGGCTATGCGACGGAGTACAACGTCCTGGTCTCGGACGACGGCGAAACCTGGCAGAATGTGGTCCACACCACGAATGATCGGGGCGGCGTCCATGAGCACAAGATCCCGCCGCTCGAAGCCCGCTTCATCCGCGTCCAGTCCGTCAAGCCTGATGACGCCAATCAGCCCGGAGCCCAGATGAGCATCGCCGAACTCGAGGTCTTTCAGGCGCCGTGATTCGGGCCAGGGACGGCGGTCATTGGGAAGGGGTCATTGGTCATTGGGAAGGGGTCATTGGTCATTGGGAAGGGGTCATTGGTCATTGGGAAGGGGTCATTGGTCATTGGGCAGCGGCCGGTTACCACGGAACCAGGCAACACCCGCCGTGCGCAGCACCCGGTTGTCGCGATTCACGGACCGCAGCGCCGGCGCGGCTCAGTTCGGCCAGACTCCCAGGCTCAGCAACTGCCGCGTCGCCGCCTCGGCCCAGCCGCGGTTGGCGGCCGGGCTGGCGGGGCTGGGGTGGAGGATGGTCCCGACGCGGACCGCCTGGCCGTCCAGTGCGATCGCAGCTTGTTTGGCGGCGAAGCCGCCGACGCCGATCACCCAGGCCGGCTGCAGGGTCTCGACCACGCGCCGCAGGTGGTGGTCGCAGGCCGCCTGCAGCGGCGCGCGCTCCGAGGCCGGCAGCTTGTCCGGCGTGAGGTTCCGGCCGCTCGCCTCGGCAAACATCAACGGGCAGTAGTTGGCGACGAAGTGGTCGCGGAAGAAGGCGTTGGCGGTACCGAAGCGCGCCGCGAACAGTCCCCACAAGCGCCGGCCACTGACCTCGGACCGTTGACAGGCGAAGCCTTGGACGGGCCGCTGCGGGTGCGCCCCCGGCGGCGCCGTGATGGTGCCGCCGACACCGAGCCAGTCACGGACCAGGCTTACCTCGCCAAACGGCACGCCGACCTGCGCCATACCCCACGGACCGGGGTTCATTCCTAAGAACAGTACCCTGCGGGTGGAACCGCCCCACTTGGCGAGGTAGCAGGCGTGTGGCGCCCAGGCGTATTCGAGCGGGTTGTAGACGTGAGCGACCGGCGGACTGAAAGCCAGGGCGCCGACCTCACGGCGTAACGCGCTGGCGGCCTCCAGCAACCGCGCGGCGACCGCTGCGGTCGGTGGCGTCGGCAGAGGCATCAGACGAACTCCAGCGAGTAGTCTTCTACCGAGCAGTCCCGGATCTTCTCCACGAAGGCGACCACCTTGCTGAGCATGGCATTGCAGTGGGCCTGCTCGTTGCTGACCGCCACCACCCCCATGCAGGCGTGGTTCCAGACGTCCATGTCATCGACCTCCGCGACGGCGACATTGAAGGTCTGCCGGACGCGGTCGCGGATGCGGTTGACCACCATACGCTTCTCCTTCAGCGAGAAGGCGCCGGGGATGTCGATCTCGAGGGTAAGAATGCCGACGATCATGGCTGCTCCGGATTGCCCGTAAACTAATGCCGACGGGCGCCCGTGGCCAGCCAGAGAAGCGTTACATACAGTCTTCGTGACGGGATGCGCCGCCACCTACCGACACCGCTCTCATTTTTTTCCACGCTACCTCTTGCATCCGGTGGACTGGCGTGGAATAGTATGACTCAATGACTTTGTCTGAGCGTCAGGATTAGTTTGCCAAGGAGGGTAGTACTGTGAGAACGACGCTGGGGAGCGCAATGCGGTGGCTTCTGGTGCCAGTTTCCTTCGCCTTCATGGCGGTGGCGCAGGCCAACCTCGTCACCAACGGCAGTTTCGAGTTGGGCTCTCACCAGCCGAATCTCTTTAGCACGCTCGGTGTTGGCAACACCTACATGACCGGCTGGACGGTTATGTCTGGGACGGTGGACTGGGTAAAAGCGCCCCAGTTCGATGCGTCACTGGGAGTCAACAGCGTCGACCTGAACGGCAACACGTCTAGTCCAAGTGGTTCCATTGAGCAGACGATAAGCAGTGGCCTCACCGCTGGCCACTTGTACGTCGTGACGTTCGACATGTCCGGGAATCCCAACGGCTCTTTGCTCAGTGATCCCGTCAGGAGTCTCGAGTTGTCCGTAGGCGGTGTTTCCCAGAGTTTCACGTTTGACACCAGCACGGTGAGCGGGGGCATCTCGGCAACGAATATGGGCTACATCACGCAGTCGTTCATCTTCAACGCTCCGGGAACCGGCACCACGCTGACGTTCCTGAGCCAGGATCATACCATCTACAGTGCGGTGATCGACAATGTGACTCTGGAGCTCGTGCCTGAGCCCTCTGCCATGGTGCTGCTCGGGTTCGGCGCCCTCGGCATCGTGTCGCGTCGCCGTGCGCGGGCTGTGTGACCGTCTCGGTAGCCGTTGTCGGATGAGCTAGATACCTAAAGGGCGCCCGTAGCAGGGCGCCCTTTGCTTTTTCCCCCTGATCCCCGCCCTTTCCTCGGCGGGGCTCCGTTTGCACCACGACCGGGACGGACCCTGTCTCGGGCGGCCGCTTGCCGACGCTAACCGGGCTTTGGCGATGCCCTCTCCCGGTGCGCCAGGTACGGGTTCACGCGGGCGGCAGGTCGGCCAGGCGCAGGCAGGCGACCAGACGGCCGTCGCCGGCGGGAGTCAGGGCGGGTTCGGTACGGGTGCAGGCGGCCGTCGCCCACGGGCAGCGGGTGTGGAACGGGCAACCGCTTGGGGGTCGGATGGGCGAGGGCAAATCGCCGGTGAGCAGAAGGCGCTGGCGTTGGCGCTCGCGCTCGGGGTCAGGGTCGGGAATGGCGCTCACCAGGCCGCGGGTGTAGGGGTGCAGGGGGCGGGCGATCACGGCGTCCGCCGGCCCCATCTCCATGATGCGGCCCAGGTACATCACCGCCACGCGGGCGGCCAGGTACTGCACCACGGCCAGGTCGTGGCTGATGAACAGCAGCGCCAGCTTGCGATCGCGGCAGAGGCCGCGGATCAGGTTGATGATCTGCGACTGGATGGAGACGTCCAAGGCGGAGACGGGCTCGTCGGCAATCACCACTCGGGGCTCCGTGGCCAGGGCTCGCGCGATGGCGATGCGCTGACGTTGGCCACCCGAGAACTCGTGTGGGTAGCGCGGCGCCTGCCCGGCGCTCAGGCCCACCTCGACCAGCAACCTCCCCACGGCGTCTCGTAGGGCCGTACCGCGCCGGGTATGGCGGACGCGGATGGCCTCGGCGAGCGTCTCCCCGACGGTCAGGCGCGGGTTCAGCGACCCATAGGGGTCCTGGAAGACCATCTGCAGGTTGGGTCGCACCTGGCGGAGTTCTCGGGGTGGGAGCCCGGCCAGGGAGACCCCGTCGAGGCGAACGTCGCCGCCGCTGAGCGGCACCAAGGCCATGCAGGCTCGGGCCACGGTGGACTTGCCGCAACCGGACTCGCCGACCAGGCCCAGGATCTCCCCGCGCTGCAGGGCGAACGAGACGCCGCGCACCGCCTGTACGCGGGTGCCGTCCGCGAGCCTGAAGCTGACGTGCAGGTCCCGCACCTCCAGGCAGGGCGCGGCGGCGGCCCCGGCTTGCGCGCTGACGTCATGGGCAGTGGCAGGCATGGGCTACAACTCTCCCCGCTGCATGCGGACACAGGCGGTCCAGTGGCCCGGCGTCATCTCGACCAGGCCCAACGGAGTGCTGCAGATGGCCGCGGCAGCCGGACAGCGCGGCGCGAAGGGGCAACCCGGCTCGGCCCGCGTCAGTCGCGGCGGCTGGCCGGGGATGGTGTAGAGATCCGTACCCCGGCAACCGGGAACAGGCAAAGCCCGGTACAGTGCCTGCGTATAGGGATGGAGGGGGCGCCGGAAGACCTCCGTGACCCGTCCGCTTTCCACCAGGCGGCCAGCGTACATCACGGCCACCCGGTCGCAGGCCCCCGCCACCACGCCGAGATTGTGGGTGATCAGGACCATGGCGGTGCCGCGGGCTCGCTGCAAACCGCGGATCAGGTCGAGGATCTGCGCCTGGACGGTGACGTCGAGGGCGGTCGTCGGCTCGTCGGCGATGATCAGGTCCGGCCCGGCGATCAGGGCCATGGCGATGACGACGCGCTGCCGCATGCCGCCCGATAACTGGTGCGGGAAGCTGCGTGCGCGGGCAGCAGCGTCCTGCAGGCCGACCTCGGTGAGCGCTGCTTCGGCGCGCGCCCACGCGGCCCGGCGACCGAGTTGGCCATGGCAGGTCAGCGGCTCGGCCAGTTGCGCCCCGATGGACAGGTAGGGGTTAAGCGCGGTCATGGGATCCTGGAAGATCATGCCGATGCGGCGGCCGCGGACCTGCCGCAGGTGGCGTTCGCCGCAGGAGAGCAGGTCGGTGCCGTCGAACCCGGCCCGGCCGCCCTCAAGGCGCCCCGGAGGACAGGGGATCAGGCCTAACAGCGCCAAGCAGGTGACGCTCTTGCCGGAGCCGGACTCACCCACGATACCGAGCGTTTCCCCCCGGTCCAGGCTGAACGAGACGTCCTCCACGGCGCGCACGACGCCGTCCCGCGTGTGGAAGCGCACGGTCAGGTTCTGAACCTCGAGCAAAGGCATTCGTTCAGTCCTCGGAGGAGCGCGGGTCAAGCGCGTCGCGCAGGCCGTCGCCGACGAAGTTCAGGGAAAACAGGGCCGCCGCGAAGCAGGCGGCTGGGAAAACCAGCAACCAGGGGTAGGCCTCCATCTTCTGGGCGCCCTCCTGGATCATGACGCCCCATGAACTCATGGGCGGCTGTACGCCCAGTCCCAGGAAGCTGAGCATGGCCTCGAGCAGCATGACCGCAGGCACGGTCAGGGTGGCATAGACGGCCACCGGGCCGAGCACATTGGGGATCACGTGGCGCAGCACGATCCGCGACGGACTCAGTCCGAGGCAGACGGCGGCCTCAACGAACTCGCGATGGCGGAGGCTCATGACCTGGCCACGCACGATCCGGGCCATGGTCAGCCACTGCACGGCGCCGATGGCCACAAACAGCAAGCGGATGTCCTGCCCGAAAGCAACCATCAGCAGGATGACAAAAACCGTGAAGGGCAGGGCGTAGAGCACATCGACCACGCGCATCATGAAGCCGTCGATGCGCCCGCCGGCATAGGCTGATGCGGCTCCGTAAAGCACTCCTATGAATATTGATACAGCAGTGGCCAGGAAGCCGACCGCCAGCGAGATCCGGCCGCCGTGGAGCACGCGCGTGAGGGCATCGCGGCCGAGGGTATCGGTGCCGAACCAGTGGCGCCAGCACGGCGGGCGGGCGCCGTAGGCAAGGTCGGTGGCGGCGTAGGAGTAGGGGCTCAGGTGGGGGCCAGCCAGGCAGGCCAGACTGAGCGCGACGAACAGCCCCAGGCCGGCGACGGCCATGCGGTTGCGGCGCAGGCGCCGCCAGGCGTCGCCCCACAGCGAGGCGCGGCGCACCGGCGCGCCCTCGTCCGCACCAGAGTTGTCGCTGGGTTCAGGTTGCCTTGCCATCGCGCAGCCTCGGGTCCAGGCAGACGTGGACCACGTCCACCGCCAGATTGAGCAGGACAATGAGCACCGCGTAGAACATCACCGTGCCCATGACCATGGTGTAGTCGCGGTTGAAGGCGGCGGTGACGAAGAACCGCCCCAAGCCGGGGATGAAGAAGATCGTCTCGACGGCGAACGAGCCGGTCAGCAGGCCGGCGCTGGCCGGGCCCAGGTAGGTGACCACCGGCAGCAGCCCGCCGCGCAGGCCGTGACGCACCACCACCAGCCAGCCGGGTAAGCCCTTGGCCCGCGCCGTGCGCATGAAGTCCTGCGAGAGGATCTCGAGCATGCCGCCGCGCGCCAGGCGGGCGATGTAAGCGGCGTAGTACAGCCCCAGCGTCAGCGCCGGCAGGATGCGGTCGGCCGGCTGGTCCCAGCCCAGCGGGTTCAGCCAGCGCAGTTTCAGTGCGAACACCAGGATGAGCAGCGGCCCGAGCACGAAACTGGGCAGGCAGATGCCGGACATGGCCAGGGACATGGGCAGGTGGTCCAGCCAGGTGTTGCGGCGTACCGCAGCCACCACACCGGCCGGAACGCCCACCAGCAGCGCCACCAGCAGCGCCAGCGCCCCTAGTTCGAGGGACACCGGGAAGGCCTCGGCGATGATCTCCTGCACGGTGCGATCGGGGTAGCGGAAGGAAGGCAGGTCGCCACGCGCCAGGTGCCCCATGTGGCGCAGGTACTGCTTCCAGAGCGGCTGGTCGAACCCGTACGCGGCCTCCAGGCGGACGCGGATGTCCTCCGGCACCCGGCGTTCATCGGAGAACGGGTCGCCGGGTGCCAAGCGCACCATCGCAAAGGTCAGCAGGGAGATGGCCAGCAGCACCGGTATGGCCTGCAGGAGTCGTCGCAGAATCAGCCGCCACATCGTCGCTCGCAGGCCCGGGTGACGTGCTTCGCTGCCGCGGATCACCCGACCCGGACCCGGCAGGCGGAAAGCTGGCGCGTACTATAGCGCCGCGCCGGGGCGGCGTACGGGCCGGGGCGCCCGCCAGGGTGGTTTTATAATAATATGGAATATACTGCAGTAGAATAAGTTGCATTGTAGTTCTGGATATTTTGTGGTTGCCTGCTATGGTGCTTGTCACTATGGCGATCAGCACCGAACCTACCGGGCAGGCAGTCCAGAT
>CAILUI010000164.1 GCA_903837355.1 uncultured Victivallales bacterium | reverse complement strand
TTACCGCCCTTTCAGAATCGGCTGTGCTGCATGTCTTTGCCTACACGCGCTACCAGCTTTTCGTGAATGGCGAATATGTCGGCCGCGGACCGAACCGGTTTGAGAACCGGCGTCCCGAATACGACTCTTGGAACGTGCGGGGGCGGCTGCGGCCGGGCCGGAATGTCGTCGCGGTGCTGGTGCATCGCGATCGTCCGAGTGGTCGCGTGATGCACCACGCGCCTGGCTTCACCGCGCGGTTGGATTTCTCGCTCGCGGCCGGGAAAGGTCAGGCCATCCCGTCGATCCGGCTGGAGAATTTCCGCGACGGGCTGGAAGACTATGCCTACGCAAGGATACTCGAGCGCATGATCGCGGAGGGCAAAGCCAAGCCGGCTTTAACGGCCAACGAACAGGTATGGCTGGGACAAGCGGAAGAGGCCCTGAAAGTTCCTCCCACCTTGGTGAAAAGCCTGACACAATACAACCGATCCACGGGCGACTTATACGAATGGAGAGACAGGATCGCCGGGGCGATTACCTCCTCCCCATTCACGGAGGTGAACCCGTGGCAAGATGATTTCCGCCTCAAGAAGAGCAAGCCCCTCCAGACACAGGCCCGCTGATCCACAACTTACCCAAAGAAAAATACAGTTTCATGAAACCCTCACTCATGCCGCGCAATCCGCGCTGCGAATTTCTCACCAACCCGCTGGGCATCGACACGCGGCGCCCGCGCCTGAGCTGGATCGTCGAGAGCGACGAAAACAACCAGCGGCAGTCCGCCTACCGGATCACCGCAGCCACCTCGGAAGCCGCCCTGGCGGCCGGCAAGCCCGACCTTTGGGACAGTGGCGTGGTTCGCTCCGCCGAGACGCTGCATGTGCCATGGGGCGGCGGCCAACTGGATAGCCGACAGCGGTGTTGCTGGCAGGTGCAGGTCTGGGACCGGGATGGCCAGCCCGCCGGCGTCTCGGAAGTCGCCTGGTTCGAGATGGGCCTGCTCGCACCGTCCGATTGGCAGGCGCGCTGGATTGTCGGCGGCCAGTTCGATGCCTCGCCGCGAATGCGGCGGGTGTTCGAGTTGTCCGGCCCGACGGCTTCGGCCCGCCTCTACATTTGCGGACAGGGGCTCTGCGAGGTGACCATCAACGGGCAGCCGGTGAGCGACCAGGTGTTGGGACCCAGCCTGAGCTATTTCCCCAAGCGGATGCTCTATGACACCTATGACGTGACCTCGCTTCTGCGGAAAGGCCGCAATGTGATCAGCGTGTGGCTCGCGCCGGGCTGGTTCGGGGATCCCACAACTTGGCAGGAGATGCCGATGCCGGTCAAGTCTCACTGGTTTCCTTCGCCCGCGACGGCACTGCTGGCGCAGCTCGAGGTGCTCGGCGTCGACGGCGAGACCCGGACCATCACCAGCGACGACCAGTGGCGCGCCGCCGCCAGTCCACTCACGCCGGTGCGCAGCCATTGGAAGTATTGCTACGGCTACTCCGGCGAGATTTTCGATGGCACGCGGGAAACACCCGGATGGGACACGGACGGCTTCGACGACTCGGGGTGGGCCCATGCGCGCCCCATGGAGGCGCCCACGGCGGCACTCCATGCCCGCATGATCGAGCCGAACCGCGTGCGATGCGTGGCCGAGACGGTCAACCGGGCGCGGCTCGAACCGGGGCTGTCGCGCGACGAACTCATCGCCACGCTCAACCGCCACGGCCTCCAGAACGGCGGCAGCACGTTCGGTCCGGAGGTCTGGTTTTTTGCGGAATGGCAGAAAAGTTACGCCGCCAATCTTGAGAGATGTGGAGGCCGTTTCCTCGGCGGGTGGGTCTATGACTTGGGCCGGCACGTCTCCGGTTGGGTCGAACTGCGCGTGACCGGCCGCTGCGGCGACTGGGTCTGCCTGTTCGGACTGGATTGTCACCGCCTATCGGGCGTGCCGGACGAGACCGTGCGGCTGCACTTCGCGCATCGCGTGGTGCGCTACGTGCCCATCTTCTTCTTCGGCGAAGGGCCGGAACCCGAGGTGACCGGCATCCACGGTCTGGACATCGGCAACGACGTCGAGTCAGTCGGGCACTTCGCCTGCTCCGACCCAGCGCTGACCGAGACGGCGGCGGTGGTGAAACGGACCGTCGAGGCGCTTCTGCTGGGCGGGATGCTGATGGACTCGTGGCAGGAACGGTTCGGCTGGGTCCTGCCCACGGAGGCGTCGGTGTATGGATGGAATCTGGCCGCGCTGTGCGGCAAGTTGGCCGCCGACGCCCGCGACCAGCAACGGCCCGACGGATGGATCAGCATGTGGGGCGCCCCGATCTCCATGGACTACCCGGCGCCCAAGGAGCCGCTGGTGCAGCTCCCCTGGCTGGCCTGCCTGTTCTATGGCGACCGGGAGATTCTGCGGGTCAACTACGACTCGATGCGGCGCTACACCGAGCTGATCCTGCCGCGCCATGACCTGGCCGGGCGCACCTGGCAGCCGCCGGAGCACGGGCAGGCGGAGGAAACCAGCGGGGACCATGGCCGCCCGACCGCGCGATGGTATGACGCCCACACCGGCGACCTCTACGAAACCATGGCACTGGTCGGCTACTTCCACACGCTTGAACAGATTGCCCGGGTGCTCGGTGAGACCGCCGATGCGGAACGTTACGCCGAGATCAAGGCGCGGTTGGTCGGGAAGTGCAACCGGCCCGACTTTTTCGACCGCGAGGCGGGGCTATACGG
>CAILUI010000163.1 GCA_903837355.1 uncultured Victivallales bacterium | reverse complement strand
GACCAAGCCCAGCAAGGCCAGAGCCGATGCCGACGGCGGTTGGAAGGACATCATCGAGGACTTCACCGAGGAGTTCTTCGAGTTCTACTTCCCCGAAGTTCATGCCGCCATTGATTTTCGTTACGCTCCGGAGTTCCTCGATACCGAGCTTCGGCAGATCATGCCCGACTCCGGCGAGGCCAGGCGGCACGTCGACCGCCTGATCAAGGTCATGCTCAAGGCCGGCGGGGAGCAGTGGCTCTACGTCCATGTCGAGGTCCAGGGCGAGACCGACGAGACAGCCGAGCAGTTCGCCGAGCGCATGTATGTGTACAATTACCGGATCTGCGACCGCCACGGCAAGAGCGTCGTCAGCCTGGCGGTGCTCGCCGACAGCGAGGCGAGCTTCAGGCCCACGGAATACCGGCGCGAACTCCTGGGCAACGTGCTGTCGTTCCGGTTCCCAAGCGTGAAGCTCATCGAGATGGACCAGGACGAGCTGGATGCCTCGGGGAAGGCGTTCGCCTTGGTGACCCGCATCCAGCTTGCCTATGGCAAAGTGCGCCGGGACCCACGCCGGCGGTTCGACCGGAAGCTGGCGCTGACCCGGGAGCTCTACCGCAAGGGGTTCGACCGGGAGCGCATCGTCAGGCTGTTCCGCTTCCTGGACTTCATCATGCGACTTCCGGAGCCTCTGGAGATACAGTATAGACATGAACTTGAAGCCATCGAAGGAGCCCTCAAGATGCCATACGTGACAAGCGTGGAAAGGCTGGCCAGGCGCGAAGGACGCGCCGAAGGACGTACCGCAGGGCTTACCGAAGGGCAGCTTCAGGGCCTACGCGAGGCGGTGCTCGACGCCCTTGAGGCGCGTTTCGGCGAGATCCCCTATCCGACGCGGGAGGCTGTCAACCACGTTGGCAACGACGCGGCACTCAGGAAGCTGCACCGCCTGGCGGTCACCGCCAAGAGCCTTGATGCGTTCAGCGTCTGACTCCGGCGGTATCCGCCTCCGCAGGCTCGTTACCGGCCCGGTTCATCTCCGTGTGGGATGATCCGGGCCTTGTGCTTTTCTGGTCGCTGCGCCTTCTCCCGTCCCACCTTTGACGCCGAGACCTGCCCGCTTGCGGACCCCGTGCGACGGCCTATCTTCATGGCATGGAAGGGACAGCACACCCGAAATCCCGGCATGCCTGCGGACGCGTTGCCCCCTGGTCAGCCAGGCCCAGAAACGCGGTACCAGGAAACCTCGGTGTAGTAGCGGGCCGTCGCTACTACAGCCCCGGAATCGGGAGGTGGAGCAGTAGAGATCCGGCGGAAGAGAGGCGGGGTGGAACTAACCTGCATGCTTTCGTCAGGAACGCCGTCACGGTACGATGCGACTACCTCGGCATGTGGCCATGGACGGGGTGCTGCAATGGACTGCCATACAACCGGATCACGCACTGCTGCTGCAGGAACGTGGTTGCCTCTCGCCTGCCGGTGCCGACCGGGGTCTTCTCGTGCAAGGAACCCGGTCTCGGAGGGCATCGTTGGCTTCAGATTGGCGGCTGGGCTGCCGGCTTCTACCCATCTGGGTCCATGTGGCTTTCACGTGGCGCAGTTGAGATCCCTGACCATCATGCCAGCACAGATCCGGCATCCGACCCGAGATGCGAGCCTGTGAAGCGCAACCCATGCCATACTGATTTCAGCGCTTTCAGGCTGCAAGTGAAACTGAAGGCCCTTGCGGACTCGATCGAATGCCCCTATCCGTCAAGCAGCCCGTCGTGCGGTCTTATCTACACCTTTCCCACATACACATGTGAGAACTATGCCTTTGCTTTGGCCCAACATGCCACAGTCGCCGCCTCGGGGGGCGGGAAATGCACGGTGGCACCATGAACCGTTGGGGCGTACGACGAACGCGGTGGAAGTTCGGTGCAGCCGTGGCGGCGGTCGCGCTCGCCATTGTGCTTGTGTGGCCGGGGCTCCTATATGCAGCTCTTCCTGTCGCCATAGTGCTTCCCGTCCTCTGGGTCTTCGTCGAGGTAAGGAACCGGCACTATGCCGGCCTGATTCTCGGCGTGCTTGCGTTCGCGTCCATGCTCCTCGTTTCCGCTCTTGGGAAGCAGCATCAGGATGGGCTGTACCGTGGGATCCTCCGTGCGACCACTGCGCGATCCTGCGAGCTTATTGATAGCGGACGTGTGACGGAGCTTGGCGCAACGCTGCATCGCTTCTCCTCCCGGCTGGACGACGGCGGACTGAGTCTGTGGCGCGCACTGACAGCTCTCCAACATGATCTGTGCGGGGAAGGTCGCGGTCCAGTAGAGCCATCGGGGCCAAACCTCTCCCCCTGATAGCATCGGATCGCGGCAGGAATCCGGGTTGCCCTGGACCCCCCGCACAGATCCGTACGTGAAGCACTACCTTATACGGCCCTTGCCCCCGCCCTCAACCGCACTTACCTTCATGCCATGGAAGGGACAGCACACCCGAAACCCCGGCAGGCCTGGAAGCGCGGCACCCCCTCTTCTCTGAGGCCCTGGAACGCGCGGCCAGCGAATGTCGGTGTAGTAGCGGGCCGTCGCTACTACAGTCCCGGATTGGGGAGGTGGATCTCGAGGGATCCGATCGGGGAGAGAGGGCACAGGCTGTCCGCAGCACCTGGCCAGAGAACTCGCGTGCTCGCAGTCGATGGTGGGCACGCGTATCTGGCTCTGCTCAACCGGCCTACGGGTGCTGTGGATGCGCTGGGGGAGGTCGCTATCGCGGACGATGTAGTGATACTCGGGTCGCTCGTCGTGCTGCTTTCCGTTGTAGGTGGGTATCTGGAGACACCGGCTGGCCAGCAGACCATGCAGGATCTGGCAGCCGCCATGGCTGCGGCGGCACAAGCGATCGCGGACGGGGCCAGTGACGCGATGCAGCGCTACTCCGACATGTGTTCGCGGCTCAACGACGTGGTCCAGGCCGTCAAAGCAGACACGGGGGCCCTCGGGAAGTGCAGGCCGGCGATGAGCTGCGGGGAGCTGCGGGTCAGACGGTCCGCCTGGCTTGCCGAGGCTGTCGCCCGGGCACATCGTGACGTCTTGTGTTGGGGAGGTGGTGATCCGGGCCACCAGCAGGCCCATGCTCAGGCGTGGATCAACGTCGGGACTTGCGCGGGAATCCTGGCATGCAAGAGCTGTCCATAGTGGAGCAGGCTTTCGCCTGGCGCAGCAAGCCTCCTTGGCCCTTGGAGACCCCCTCGCTCTTCCCGCAGGAGGTCGCGGTGTTGCGATGGATATGGGGGTTGGACTGGCGAGAACTCGACTGCCAGTCTATCGAGGCCAACCATGACGTTGTCTTCCTCCTGCCACCCAGAGCATTCTGCTTCTACCTGCCCGGCTTCATCTGTGCCGGCATCCGGGAGCGACGCGCCGACCTTCTGGTGACGACTTCGCTGATCCAGATGCTCGACCGGTCACCAGACTCTGCCGCCTGGGATGCGTTCTTCGCTGAACGTTGGCCCCTCCTCACGCGACCAGAGTGCAATGCGGTTGAGGCCTGGATATGGTGGCTGAGCGCTAGCGGGGATGATGGTCGCCCGGACGACGACAGCCTCACGAGGTCCCTGGGCACCGTCGATCTGCTCCGGTCCGGCGGGGGCCTGTCGTAGCCGGGCAGTGGGGTCTTGGCGCTCTGCAGTCCCTTTCCGTGACTGGCCATCTGCAGGCCGCCGCTGCCGCATGCACTAGCCCCCGTTGCTGTCGCTCGGGCTCGCTGCTGGCACGCTTCCCCAACCTGTACCTTACTCCCCGGCGTCGCTACACCCTTCAGCCGGGGAGACACCCCATGCCCGCGACCACGATGCGCTGGTGCCCAAGCTGCGAGGAGTGGTTCACCCCGGACCGCTACAACGCCTGGCACCAGCACTACTGCAGCAAGCCCTCGTGCCGCGCGGCCAGCCACTATGCCAGCAGCGCCG
>CAILUI010000162.1 GCA_903837355.1 uncultured Victivallales bacterium | reverse complement strand
CTTGGTTCCTTCAAATCTGATTGCATACAAGTCCGCGTCCCGCATCACGAAACGCAGCCGCACCGGCTTGCCGGCCAGCGTGCCCAGGTCCGGGTCGTTCTTCCAGAGGGCGTTGCGGGCCACGGTGTCGCCGTAAAGCTCGATGCTGTCGTCGAGCGCGAAGCCGGGGATGGGTTTGCCGTCGGCGTCCTGGATTTCCACCCGCAGCGAGCCGAACACGGAGCTGGCAAAGTTCATGGACAGACTCTTGCCCTTGAAGATGATCGGCGGCGTCAACAGTTCGCCGCCGGCAATCGGCGCGTGGATCGAGGCGAAGCCGTCGAGCCGCAGCGTGTAGCGGCGGAGCTGGACGTCGCCCACTTCGTAAAATTCCTGGCGGTAAAGCGTGAGTTCGGGTGCGGCGCCCTCCAGGTCCGATGCGGTTTCGACCAGATGCCAGGCCACCTTTTCGGAGTAGGTGTAGGTGCCGGGCCGCTCCGGGCCAGGCGGCATGAAGGTGGAGGGCGCCAGCTCGAAGGTGCCGCCGTCGCGGCTCCACATCAACTGCACTTCGCTGAGCGGCCCGGGGCGCTTCCATGACGCGATGTTTTTGCGACGCAGCTCGGTGTCCGGCAACTGCGCCATGGCGGGCGACCAGGGGCGGTCTTCATACATGGTCGGCAGGCCGATGGAGATGTGCGGCGCGCGATGGTAGGTTCGGATCACGTTGTCGTAAAACTGCGCCGTTGGTTTCTTTAACTGTTTCAAAAGTGTCCCTTGGCTCCAGTTGACAAAGTCCGGCGAGGTCGCGGTTTTGATGTCGCGGAAAACCTGCACGCTGTTGAAACTTAGGCGGAAATACGCCCGGTAGGCCTTGATGTTCGGATCCCAGAACGCGACGTTCTGCGAATCGAAGTGCCCCTCGTTGCGGAGAACGCCTTTTTCCTGCATGAGCGACCAGTGGATGCCGTCCGGCGACTTGAAGATGGCCAGAGACTTTTCCCGGCCCGACCACCAGTCATCGGGATTATTGCCCGGCCCCATGAGCGGGGCAACCGCCTTGTAGAGCGCGTCGGGTGTGGCGGCCGGGTTTTCGTCGCGGAACGGGTTGAGCGCCAGAAGCAGCCACCCTTGAGGCACGGCGGGTTTCAAAATGATATTGTTGTCCTTCGACCCCTGGAATTCCACCTGGCCGAGCGAGGGCCGCGTCCAGTGGATGCCATCCGGACTCTCCGCATAGCAGTCCAATTCGTGAGCCCCCCGCTTTTCGCCCCCGGCACCCTCGAGGGCGTTCATGCCGCGGTAATACATCCGGTAACGGTCGCCATCCTGGAAAACGGTAACACCAGCGCAGGCATTGCCCTCCCATGGCTGGTCGAATTTCATCACCACTTCGCGCGGCACGGGTTTGTGGAAGACCCGCTGCGCGCCGCCTTCGAGGCGGTCCACCAGCAGGTTGTCGAGGAACAGCTCGCGACGGCCGCCGATGTCCACGGGTTCACCTCCCTGGGTGACGATGGCCGCCGCGCAGGTGCAGGCCGCCAAGAGAGCTTGGGCCAGATTGGGCATGGTCACTCCTCCGCCTCCTTCACAGGCGTCCCACAGGACGCCAAGACTGTTAGGTATGCAGGCTGTAGACTGTTGGGTTCTGCCTCATGGCATTTTGCGTTTCCGGATCCGTGTCTTCGTGCTGCAACCTAATAGCCTACAGCCTAAACCGCTACAGCCTTCTGGTTCCCCATGGGATGGGTGTGCGCCTCTTTCCAGGTTCGCTCTGACCATCTCAGTGCAACACGCCAAACACCCGCTGACGGGTCTCCGCGTCGCGCAGCAACAGGGCCTGCATCCACGTCCACGAGTAGACCAGGTGACCCTCGTAGCCGCAGGGATTGCCGTGCCAGTCGAAGCACTCCGCGCCGTTGGGAGGGTTGTCGACGATGCCGTTCTGGAAACTGCCGCCATTGGGGAAGACGCTGCGGGCCTGGCGGGCCAGCATGGCATTCAGCACCCGGTCGGCGCGCTCGCGCTGGCCCACCATCAGACTGGCCGCCAGCCAGAACGAGGTGTTGCTCAGGCAGAGGCCGCCATTGAGCCACTTGCCGTAGTTATCGGAGCCGTCTTCCAGCTTGCCGCCGAAACCCGTCAGCATCAGGGCCGGCGGAATGGGGCGGAGGTTGAGCGGCAGGCCAAGCTCAAAGTTGCTGAAGCCGGTCCGTTCCAAGGCAGCCCAGTAGCGGTCGAGCATCGGGCGGCCCTCTTCCGGCGTGAGCAGGCCGTAGAGGATGGCCAGGCTCGTCGGCATGTCGCTCCACAGGTCGTGCAGCTCACCGTCAGCGCTGCGCCACCAGCCCAGCCAGCCGGTCTCGGCATTGTAGAAGGTGTCGCGATAGGCCATCTTCAGGCGGTCAGCCAAGGCGCGGAAATGGCTGGCCCGGTCGGGCCGTCCGGCGCGCTCCTGCAACCGGGCCAGCCCTCGCCAGGCCCGGTAGGCCAGCGCATTCACATAGGCGTTCTTGTGGCCGGAGGAGATGCAGTCCCAAGCCGTTTCCCCATGGCTGTGCGAGTCGCGATTGCCACTCTGCGGCGATTCCACCAGACCGTCGCCATCCACATCGCGGTTCTCGAGGTAGCGCGCGACGAACTCCAGCCGCTCGGCGTGGCGCTGGAACCACTCCAGGTCACCGGTCGCCTCGACATAGGCCCAGGCCCCAATCAGCACCGCCGGATTGGAGTCTGCCGGTGAGCCCCCGCGCCAGACATAGTAGACCTGGCCTTCCGGGGAAACCCCGTCGTTGATCCACAGCTCGACGGTGCGCCGCAGCAGCGCCGTGGCCGAGACATCGGGGGCCAGTTGCGGGATCAGCAGCACATGGTCGGCGAGCCAGAACACGGTGGACCCGACCGGGTCACTCACGAGGTTGTTGG